>JBBQQL010000199.1:0-6632 GCA_038215995.1 Lysobacterales bacterium | reverse complement strand
CGTACTCGGCAGTGATCCAGCCTTCGCCCTTGCCACGCAGCCAGGCCGGCGCGCGATCTTCGACGCTGGCGGTGCAGAGCACGCGGGTATCGCCAAAGCTCACCAGCACCGAACCTTCGGCATGACGGGTGTAGTGGCGTTCGATGCTGACGGTGCGCAGCTGGTCGCTGGCGCGGCCACTGGGGCGGGTGACGGAATTCATGGGGTGGTTCCTGGGGGTGCTTGGCCGGATTGGGCAAGCCGGGACGGGAGAGTTTACCATTGCGTACTTTCCTCACCTCCTTACGGCGTAAATGATGATCCGCAGCATGACCGCCTACGCCAGCGCAGAAACCACCGGTCCCTCCGGCACACTCAGCTGCGAGCTCCGAACGGTCAATCACCGCTACCTGGAGCTCAGCCCGCGCCTGCCCGAGGACCTGCGTGCGTTCGAGTCGCAGTTGCGCGAGCGGGTTGCGGCGAAGCTGTCGCGCGGCAAGCTGGATCTCACCGTGCGCCGCAACAGCGACGCACGCGGTGAATCGCTGCAGGTGAACCAGGCGCTGCTGTCACGGCTGGCGGAGCTGAATCTCGATATGGCGGCGCAGTTTCCGGGCCTGCAGGTGCAGCTCACCGAATTGCTGCGCTTCCCGGGCGTCATGCGCCAGGCCGAGATCGCCCCTGAGGCCCAGCAGACGGCGTTGTTCGACGTACTCGATCGCGCGCTGGATGCGCTTTCCGCCACGCGTGAACGCGAGGGCGAGAAGCTGGGCCAGATCCTGCGCGAGAAGCTCGATGGGATCGAACGCGTGGTGGCTGACGTGCGTGGCTGGATGCCGGAAATTCGTGCCGCGCTGCGCGCGCGGCTGGAAGGGCGACTGGCCGATCTCAAGCAGCCGGTGGAGCCAGGCCGGCTGGAACAGGAGCTGGTCTTGCAAATCACCCGTACCGATGTGGACGAGGAGCTCGACCGGCTCGCTACCCACATCAGCGAGACCCGTCGCGTGCTCGGTCTGAAGGAGCCGGTTGGTCGCCGCCTCGACTTCCTGATGCAGGAGTTCAACCGTGAGGCGAATACGCTGGGTTCCAAATCGGTGGATGCGCGCAGCACCAATGCGGCGGTGGAGTTGAAGGTGTTGATCGAGCAGATGCGCGAACAAGTGCAGAACATCGAATGAGCGCATCCGCAGCCACAGGCGAACCGGTCGAGGGCACCTTGTTCGTGGTCGCCGCGCCCTCGGGTGCCGGCAAGTCCACCCTGGTCAACGCACTGCTCGAGCGCGAGCCGGCGATCTCGCTGTCGATTTCGCACACGACCAGACCAGCGCGGCCGGGCGAGCTGTATGGCCGGCATTACTACTTTGTCGAGCGCGGCGACTTCGAGCGCGAAGTCGCCGAGGGCATCTTCCTCGAACAGGCCGAGGTGCACGGCAACCTCTACGGCACCTCGCGTACCGCGGTGCAGGAACTGCTCGCTCAGGGTCGCGACGTGTTGCTGGAAATTGATTGGCAGGGTGCCGAGCAGATTCGCCGAAGCAAGCCGGATTGCGTCAGTGTATTCATCCTGCCGCCTTCGCGGACGGAGCTCGAGCGGCGCCTGCGTGGGCGAGGTTCGGACAGTGCCGAAGTGATCGAGCGCCGATTGCACAATTCGCGCGGTGAAATCGCTCATGCGCATCAGTTCGACTACATCCTGGTGAACGATGTCTTTGATGAAGCACTGGCTGACCTGCAGGCGATCGTGCGGGCCGTGCGCCTGCGCAGTGTCCTGCAGTGGCAGCGTCACGAAGCTTTGATTGCTGACCTGCTGGCGGCTGAAGGCTGAAGCGTGAGTACGGCGCATTGCATGGCCTTCAACCGGCGCATCGGCTACCTTGTCCGCTCACCCACCGGCTTTTATCGCCCATGACCGACTCCGTTCGCGCCACGCCTGACGACAGCACCCTGGTGCGGATCCGTGGCTTGACCACGGTGCTGAATGGCAAGACGCTGTTCGACCAGATGGATGTGGACATCCCGCGCGGCAAAGTCACCGCGATCATGGGTCCCAGCGGCACGGGCAAGACCACCATGCTCAAGCACATGACCGGGCAGATGCGCGCCGACGCCGGCACGATTGTCGTCAACGGCCAGAATGTACCCGACCTGTCGCGTGAACAGCTGTACAAGTTGCGCGAGGGTATCGGCTACCTGTTTCAGAATTCCGCACTGCTGACCGATTTCGACGTGTTCGAGAATGTGGCATTTCCGTTGCGCCAGCACACCCGGCTGCCCGAGGTGCTGATTCGCAACCTGGTGCTGCTGAAGCTGCAGGCGGTCGGTTTGCGCGGTGCCGCGCGACTGCTGCCCAGCGAACTGTCTGGCGGCATGGCGCGGCGGGTGGCCTTGGCGCGGGCGATCGTGTTCGATCCGATGCTGATTCTTTACGACGAGCCCTTTGTGGGGCTGGATCCGGTGGCGCTGAACCAGGTGCTGAAATTGATTCGCACGCTCAATCACACGCTTGGCATTACCAGTGTGCTGGTGGCGCATGAGCTGGAGGCGGTCAAGCAGGTCGCCGACTACGTGTTGCTGATTGCCAATGGCAAGGTGGTTGCCCAGGGCGATCCGAAAACCATCGCCAATGATGGTTCGCCATGGACACGCCAGTTCTTTGGTGGCGAGGCCGACGGCCCGGTGCCGTTCCAGTATCCCGCCGGGGATCTCAGGCAGGCCCTGGGCTTTGCGGGGGTGGCGAAATGAACGCTCGATTGCCGCAACAGAACAATGTGGTGAGCCAGTCGCTGGCGCAGATAGGCAGTTGCGGCCTGTTTCTGCTTACCCTGCTGGGGGCGATTCCACGCAGCCTGCGCTACATCCGCGAAACCATTCGCCAGTTGTGGTTCCTTGGCGCGATGAGCCTGACCATCATCATGGTCTGCGGCCTGTTTGTCGGCATGGTGCTGATGCTGCAGCTTTATCATGTGCTGTCGATATTCGGCGGTACGTCGGCCAGCGGCATGGTGGTGGCGCTGTCGGTTTATCGTGAACTGGGCCCGGTGGTGACCGCGCTGCTGTTTGCCGGTCGTGCCGGCACTTCCATCACGGCCGAGATTGGCCTGATGCGCGCCACCGATCAGATCGATGCCATGGAAATGATGGCGGTCGACCCGATCGCCTATGTGGCCACGCCGCGTTTCCTGGCCGGGCTCATTGCCATGCCGTTGCTGTGCTGCGTGTTTTGCGCGATGGCGGTATTTGGCGGTCACCTGGTCGGTGTCACCTGGCTCGGCATAGACAACGGCACCTTCTGGTCGAACATGACCTCGGTGGTCGACGTACGTACCGACATCGTCAACGGCGTGCTTTTCAAGAGCCTGGCCTTCGGCGCCGTGGTTTCCCTGATCGCCGTCTTTCAGGGTTTCACCACGCCACCGACGAGCGAGGGCGTGGCGTATGCCACCACGCGCACGGTGGTTGCCTCGTCAATCGCGATCCTGGCGCTGGACTTTGTACTCACCGCGTTCCTGATGTGACTGCTGCCATGACCATTTCCGCTAATTCCCATTGTTCATCGAGGATCGTGCCGTGAGCCAACAAAGAAGTTCCTATGCCGTCGGCACCGGTCTGTTCATTGTGCTGGGCTTTGCCGCGCTCGCGTATCTGGCGACCCAGACCAGTTCGGTGGCCAATGTGCATCAGGGCGACAGCTATATCGTCGATACCCAGTTCACCAATATCGGTCAGTTGAAGGAGCGCGCGCCGGTCAAGATCGCCGGTGTGCGGGTCGGCCAAGTGCAGTCGATTTCCCTGGTGCCCGGCCATGACGTGGCTGACGTGAAGCTGTCGATCGACAAGAGTTACGACCACATCCCGCAGGATTCGGTGGCAACCATCTACACCAGTGGCCTGCTCGGTGATCAGTACGTCGGCATCGACTACGGCACAGCAAAGCAGGTGGTGGCCGCGAACGGCAAATTGGCGCGCACGAAGTCGACTGAGCCGCTGGAGGAGATGCTGGGCAAATTCTTTGGTGCCGGTGGCGTCGCCGACAACATCGGCGGCACTTACATGGTGAGGGCGAATTTCACCAATGTCGGAACCCTTTCGCCGGGCGCGCCGGTCAAGATGGCGGGTGTGGCCATCGGCAGCGTGCAGTCGGTGCATGCCGATCCGGTCAAGCTCAATGCCGAAGTGGTGATGGCGATCGACAAGCGCTACAACCAGATTCCCGACGATTCGGCCGCAGCGGTGTTCACCAGCGGTTTGATCGGCACCCAGTATGTTGCGATCCAGCCAGGCGGCTCACCCGAGCCGCTGAAGAATGGCGATGAGATGATCCTCACCCAGTCGGCCATGCAACTGGAGGATCTTATCGGCAAATTCCTGGTCAATGGTTCGCCCAGCGACAACAAAAATGCCGGTAACGGCAGCAAATAACCCATTCCCCGCCGGCGCGTCCACGCCGGCTCCCCTGAAGGAGTTCCCATGTTGCGCAGACTGGCTCTTGCCACCGCCATCGCTTTCGCCAGCGTCATTGCCGCTCCGGCGTTCGCGCAGGACCCAACCCCGGCAGCCGCACCGGCTTCCGCCCAGCAGTCCCCCGAGCAGATCGTACAGGGCATTGCCGATAACCTCGCCACCGCGATCGACGGGCATCGCGATGAGTTGAAGCAGAATCAGGAAAAGCTGATCAGTATCATCGATGAGGTGTTCCTGCCGCACTTTGATATCGATTACGCCTCCATCCTGGTGTTGGGTCAGCATGCACGTGAAGCCACGCCGGGGCAGCGCGAGCGCTTTGCCAAGGCGTTCTACAACTCGATCACTCATCGCTACGCCCAGGGCCTGCTCAACTACACCCGTGGCCGGGTCAAGGTCTTGCCATTCAACGGCGACCTCAATGACAAGCGCACGGTGGTTCGCACCCAGGTGGTGCTGGATGATGGCAAGCTGGTGTCGATCGACTATGCGTTTCGCAAGGGCCGCAGTGGCGACTGGAAGGCCTACGACGTGATCATCGAGGGTATTTCGTACGTAACCAACTATCGTAACCAGGTGGATGCCGAGATTCGCAAGGTCGGTATCGAGCAGCTGATCAAGAATCTGGAGACCCAGGGCGAAAACGCGCTGGACACGATGGCCAAGGACAGCAAGGGATCGAAGTGAGCGCCGTTGATCAATTTCAGATGGATACCAGCACCCAAGGGGTGCTGGCCGTCAGTGGCGTGCTGAGCTTTGAAACGGCCGGCTCAGCCCTGGGGGAAATCCAGGCGGCGTTGCGCGGTGGCACGATCAGCAAGCTCGATCTGGCCGGGGTCATTCGTACTGATAGTGCCGGGCTGGCATGCATTGTTGCGGTGGTGGCCGAGGCTGAAAGATCCGGCAAGACCTTGCAGGTCACGCAGATGCCTGTGGGCATGCAGGCATTGGCCCAGGTCTGCGAGGTTGATCAGCTGATTGCGTGAATCGACAAACTGCAGACGAAAAAAAGGGGCCATTGGCCCCTTTCCTCTTGTTACACCACGGGCTATGGCTTGTTGGCGTTACCCGGGTGCTTCTGTTCCCACTCGTGCTGCTGATCCAGTAGCTGTTCGGGGTCAAAGTTGGGGTTATCCAGGCCCTGCATCTGCTGGATGATCTTGATCGGAGGGTTGCCGTCGTAGATCTGGTAGAGGCGCTGCTGGCGGTAGGCGTCGCGAATGAAAACGTAGGGATCGTAGGCAGACTGAAGAAAGCCTTCCGCATCAATCGCGCGCGAACGCAGGGTCACCAGATACATCGCCTGCGGCAGATACTGCAGGCCATTGTAGTGGTGGTTGTTGGCGAACAGGCTCAGCGGATCAAAAAAGTAGCTGTCGACCGGTAGCTGCCAGATATCGCGCGCCGTGGATGGCCCGAAGAACGGCAGCATCAGGAAATCGCCCTCGGGCGCACCCCAGCGCGCCAGGGTAATGCCGAAGTCATTGTCCTCCAGCGGAATTCCGAGCTGGCTTGCGGGGTCGAAGAAGCCGCCGATGCCGAGAGTGAGATTGACCAGGAACCGGCCAGTACTCTGGATGGCCTGCTTCGGGCGAGCCTGAAGCAAGTCGTTCGCCACCGTGATCGGCATGCGGATATTGGTGAAAAAATCGCTGAAAGAGCGACGCACCGGCGCATTGGTGACCTTGCGATAGCCCATGGCTACCGGGCGAACCACGGCTTTGTCCACGGCGTCGTTGAACTGGTACGCGCCGCGGTTGTACTTCTGTAGTGGGTCGTCGGTTCGCGGTTTGGCGATGGTGCAACCCGCCATCAGGGCGACCGCAGCCAATGGCAGGCATCGGCTCAGGAGGAGGCGTCGTAGGCTTGAGGACATGAGGAGCCGGGGAGTTATGTCGGGGGACCGCATAATTGTACTGCTTGGTTTTATATCTTGCACTGCTTTCGCGTTGCTTTCGCTGGCGACGGTTCCTGACCAGCCGGCCATCATACGCGTACAGCGCATTGCCAGCAAAGCACCTGCTGGCTACACTGTCAGACCATATAAGTCATTTTATTCTTTGAGGATTTCGCATGGCACGTATTACCGTGGAAGACTGCCTCGAGGTGGTCGACAACCGTTTCGAGCTGGTGTTGATGGCAACCAAGCGTGCGCGCCAGCTTGAAAAGGGCGCCGAGCCGGCGGTCAATCC
>JBBQQL010000198.1:0-6744 GCA_038215995.1 Lysobacterales bacterium | reverse complement strand
TCAAGCGTCTTCTGCTTGCCGGTGTAGAACGGGTGCGAATGGCTCGAGATATCCACCTTGATCAGCGGGTACTCATTGCCGTCTTCCCACTTGACGGTTTCCTTGCTGGACATGGTCGACTTCGTCAGGAACGAGAAGTCGGACGACAGGTCCTGGAACACCACCTGGTTGTAGTTCGGATGGATATCGGGCTTCATGGCAAACTCTGAAAGCGGTGGTGAAAAGAGCGGTATTGTACCGACCAAGCTGACTACCCTGCAAGTCCACCCCGGGAGGGACGGAAACAGCAGATGCTCTGCGCCAGTCAGCCGGAGGCGCCCAAGGCACGTCGCACCATCGCCACAAATCGAGCCTGATCGATCTCAAGCACGATGTTGGCCTGTGCTGGACGTCCCAGCCGCCCAGCCCAATCAACCACGGTCGCGCCTCGCGTCAGGCGTCCATCCAGCTCGATCGCGACCGCCCTCGACTCGCTTCGGGTCACGATCGAAGGATCCAGCGCAACCGCCATCGCCAGAGCGTCAGCCGCGATGACTCCGGCGCGATCATGCTCAGCGTTGTAGCGGCGCGCCGCGCCGACAATTTTTCCGAAGAAGTCAGCCCGGTGGTCGCCAGCCGCCAACCAGCCATCGAACTCTGCGTCATCAAAGGTATGTCTCAGCGTGACCTCCCAGTCGACCAGGTCGAAGGCAGGAAACGCCTCGAACACCACGTGCGCCGCCTCCGGATCGAATCCGATATTGAACTCGGCCGGTACGTTGCCCGTATTGCCGTGACCAGTGACCGCACCGCCCATCACCACCAGACGCGCGACTCGATTCGGCAGACCCGGATCAAGCCGCAAGGCCAGGGCCAGATTGGTCAAGGGCCCCAATGCCACCAGGGTCAGCTCGCCGGGTCGCGCGCGAGTCAACCGCAGCAAAGCCAGCGCGGCCGACTCGTCTGCTTGGCGGCTGACGGGCTCAGGGAACCCGATATCTCCAAAACCATCCTGTCCATGAACGAAAGCAGCGTCCTCCGACGCCGCTCGTACCAATGGCGTGGCGCAGCCGGCAAAAACGGGCACCGACGCGCCCAGCAAATCGACCAGAGTCAACGCATTGCGCACGGTGTGCCGGAGCCCGACATTTCCGGCAGCAATACTCAGGCCGGCGATGTCGGCATGGGCATGCGCCATCAGGATGGCCAGCGCGTCGTCGACGCCTGGATCGGTATCAATCAAGAGTTGCGGTCTGGTCATGGCTTCGGCAGTAATCGGGTCGACCGGTTAGCTTAAAGGCAACTCTGTATCAGTGCGACCCTGTCCCGCAGGGCGAGAGCCACCCTGTTTTATCAGGCATGCACATAGCGCGCGGCACCGCCGATCCAGCGCTCGATCAGCTGCTCCGTCTGCGCGCGGTGTTCGGCCAGCATGCATTCGCCCACCTGTTGCACCGCGGGCAGCAAATGGGCGTCACGTACCAGGTCGGCGATGCGGAAACTGAGCTGACCGGTCTGACGCGTACCCAGTACTTCACCAGGACCACGCAGTTCGAGATCCTTCTCGGCAATACGAAACCCATCCGTGGTCTCGCGCATGACTTGCAGGCGTTCGCGCGCGAGCTGGCTGAGCGGCGTCTGGTACAGCAGCACGCAGTTGGAGGCCTGTGCACCCCGCCCCACCCGCCCGCGCAACTGATGGAGCTGCGCGAGGCCCAGGCGCTCGCTGTTCTCGATCACCATCAGGCTGGCGTTAGGTACATCCACGCCGACCTCGATCACTGTCGTCGCCACCAACACAGCCAGCTGGCCTGCCTTGAAAGCATCCATGACGGCCTGCTTTTCCTTCGGCCGCATGCGGCCATGGATCAATCCCACATGGAACCCGACCAGCGTCGCGGAAAGCTCGGCGTACGCCACCTCGGCAGCCTGCGCGCGCAGCTGCTCGGACTCCTCAATCAGCGTGCATACCCAGTAGGCCTGCCGTCCCTCGGCACAGGCGGCGTGAATTCGCTCGATCACCTCGACACGTCGCGCATTTGAAATTGCAATGGTCTGCACGGGTGTGCGCCCAGGCGGCAGCTCATCAATGGACGAAACATCCAGGTCGGCGTACGCGCTCATGGCCAAGGTCCGCGGAATAGGTGTAGCGGTAAGCACCAGCTGATGTGGAACCAGCTCTCCGTCCTGGCCTTTGTCACGCAGTGACAGTCGTTGCTGCACTCCGAAGCGGTGCTGCTCGTCGACAATCACCAGGCCCAACTGGGCAAAGATCACGCCCTCCTGCATCAAGGCGTGGGTGCCGATCAACAACGGGGCGCCTGCGGCGACCCGTTCGAGCGTGACTTTGCGCGCCTTGCCAGTGACCTTGCCCGCCAGCCACTCCACTTCGATGCCGAGCGGCTGCAGCCAGCGCCTAAAGTTGTGCAAATGCTGCTCCGCCAGCAATTCGGTAGGCGCCATCAACGCCACCTGCTGGCGCGACTCAACGGCCGCCAGCGCCGCCAGCGCAGCGACGACGGTTTTCCCCGAGCCCACATCGCCCTGCACCAGCCGCAGCATCGGGTGTGAGCGTGCGAGATCCCGCGCCACCTCGTTACCGACACGCTGCTGCGCCGCCGTCAAGTGGAATGGCAAACCGGCGAGTAGTTGCCGCTGCAGGTGACCTTCCCCACCCAGCACCGGTGCCCGCCTGAGCTTTACCGCGGCACGCATGCGCTTCAGGCTGAGGTGCTGGGTGAGCAACTCCTCAAACGCCAGACGCTGCTGGGCCGGATGCAGACCCCGCACAAGTTGACCCAGGTTCGCTTCCGGAGGCGGTCGATGCACGTAGAGCAGCGCGTCACGCAACGAGGTCAAGCCGTGTTCGACGCACAACGGAAGTGGAATCAACTCCAATTGTTCCGCCGCGGGAAGCAAGGCCAGCGCCTTGCCGATCACGCCTGCCAAACGCTTGCTGCCCAACCCCTCGGTCGTGGGGTAAACCGGGCTGAGCAATTCATCAACGGTCACCGCCTCGTCCGTACCGATTCGCTGGTAGCTCGGATGCACCATCTCCACTCCCTGCGCGCCAAGGCGCACTTCGCCAAAGCACAACAGGCGTATGCCCGGGCGAAGCTGCTCCGCCTGTGCGCGGTTGAAGTGGAAGAATCGCAGCAGCAACGTTTGGCCACTGGCATCGCTCAGCGCGACCTTCAGCTGCGGCCGATAGCGAAATCCACGCTCGACCTCGTCCACGACGCCAATGACCTGCTCGCGCTCGCCCATGCGCAGGTCGGCAATCGAGGTGACACGGGTCTTGTCTTCGTAGCGCAGCGGCAGGTGAAACCAGAGATCCTGCACCCGCTCTAGACCCAGGCGCGCCAGCAATGCCACCAGTGCCGGACCGACGCCCGGCAATACGCTTACCGGAACATTGCCGGCACTCATTGCTGGGGTGGCGGAGCGAGAAGGGTTTCGGGAAGCCATGTGCGGTTAGCGTAACCGAGCACCGCCTCTTGGCGTAAGCCAATAGCCGACACAGGGTGTCGGCTGAAGTCGCGCGCCGCGATCAGCTCACGTCGCAGGTGAGACCCATATCAGGAAAGGACCATCACTGCGTCGATCTCGACCTGCGCGCCTTTCGGCAGGCCAGACACCTCGATCGTCGACCGAGCGGGATATGGCTGCTTGAAATATTCAGACATCACGGCGTTGACGGCCGCAAAGTTTCCCAAATCAGTGACGTAGATTCCTACCCGCACGATATCCGCCAACGATCCGCCGGCGGCCTCGGCTACCGCGTCGAGGTTGTCGAACACGCGTCGGGCCTGGGCCGTGATATCGCCATCAACCAGGACACCGGTGGCGGGATGCAGCGGAATCTGCCCCGAGAGGTAGACCGTATTTCCCGCGCGAATGGCTTGCGAATAGGGGCCAATGGCGGCAGGAGCCTGCTCGGTGAAAATGGTGCTGCGTGACATGGCAATTCCTTGGGAACGGGGAACGGGGAACGGGGAACGGGGAACGGGGAACGGGGAACGGGGAACGGGGAAGAGCATAAGCCTGTCCGCGCCCGAGTAAAGCCGCGCCGCGCAATCCCTCGAAGGGACTTGGCCTGCCGTTGCCGAACAACGCCAGAGCACAGCAGAAAACTTGCCGCTCACCGTTCTCCGCGCCTACAACGGGTAGCGATACGCCCCGCTGACTACGCCGGTACGCTTCACACGGCGAATCACCTCGGCAAGATGGCTTCGGCTCTTCACTTCCATGGAGAACAGCAGCGTCGCGGCGGAGGCATCTCGCTCGACGTACTCGACGTTCTCGATATTGGAGTCGGCTGCAGCAATCGCGGCGGCCACCGTAGCGAGCACGCCCGGGCGATTGATTGCCTCGATCCGCAATTGCGCCCGATAGTCGCCCTGCACGCCCCGATCCCATTCGATCGCCACACAACGCTCTGGCGACTTGCGCAGCTCGGCGACGTTGGGGCACTCCTCGCGATGGACCACGATGCCCTTGCCCGATGACAGGTAGCCGATGATGTCATCCCCCGGCAGCGGATGGCAGCAATTGGCGAAGCTCAGCACCCCGCGCTCGGCACCGGTGATGCGGATCTTCTCCTGCGCAGCTGGCGTCGAGGGTTTTGTACCCGACAACGGTTCATGTCGTGAACCCAGCAACTGGCTCGCCACGACATCAGGCATGCGGTTTCCGAGGGCGATTTCGGAGAGCAACTCTTCCAGCCGCTTGAACTTGGAACCCTCCAGAAATTGCTCCAAAACAGGGGCGGGAATGCCTTCCAGACTGCTTCCCTGTGCTTCCAGTGCGCGGTCGAGCATGCGGTGACCAAAATCAACCGCGTCCTCATGCTGCAAATGCTTGAGGTGCTGACGGATCGCAGTGCGCGCCTTGCCAGTCACCACGACTTCCAGCCAGGCCGGATTGGGCACCGCGGAAGGCGCGGTGATGATCTCCACCAGCTGACCAGACTCCAGCCGCGTGCGCAGTGGCAACAACCGCTTGTCTACCCGGGCCGCGACGGCGTGATCGCCGACGTCGGTATGCACGGCATAGGCAAAGTCCAAGGCGGTGGCATTGCGTGGCAACGAGAGAATGTCGCCACGCGGAGTAAACAGGTAAACCTCATCGGGAAACAGATCAATCTTGACGTTTTCGATGAATTCGGCCGATGACACCGTATTGGCCGAGCTGTCGACCATCGAGGACAACCACTCGCGCGCCCGCGCCTGCGCGCTGTTCGCCGGGCCACTATCGGTTTTGTAAGCCCAGTGCGCTGCCACGCCGCGTTCGGCCACGGAATCCATTTCGGCAGTACGAATCTGTACCTCGATCGGTGCGCCAAATGGGCCAAGCAATACCGTATGCAGCGACTGATAGCCATTCGCCTTGGGTATCGCAATGAAGTCCTTGAAGCGCTTATCGACCGGCTTGTACAAAGCATGCGCGACACCCAGCGCCATGTAGCAGCTCGTCGCGCTGTCGACCACCACACGAAAACCGTAGACGTCCATCAGCTGGGTGAAGCTCTTGTTCTCGCCGCGCATCTTGGAATAGATGCTCCAGGGCGACTTGATCCGACCCACTACATGCGCCGGCAACTGCTCGGCGGACAGCCGCGCCGCCAGCGCCGTCTCGATTTTCCCCATGGCCTCACGACGATTGCCGATGGCGGCGCGAATCCGTTCGCTGATCACGCGGTAACGATCCGGATATAGCGCACGGAAGCCAAGATCCTGCAGCTCCGCCTTGAACTTGTTCATGCCCAGACGCTGCGCGATCGGCGCAAAAATCTCGAGTGTTTCGCGGGCGATGCGCCTACGCGACTCACTCTCCTTGGCGCCGAGTGTTCGCATGTTGTGCAGCCGGTCAGCCAGCTTGATCAGGATCACCCGGATGTCTCGGGCCATCGCCAGAAGCATCTTGCGAAAGCTTTCCGCATCGGCCTCCTGGCGGGTGCCGAAGCGCATCTTGTCCAGCTTGGTGACGCCGTCGACCAGTTCGGCCACCACCTCGCCAAACTCGGCAGCCAGCACTTCGCGACTGAGCTCGGTATCTTCCAGTGTGTCGTGCAAGATGGCCGCAATGATGGTCTCGGCATCCAGACCCAGTTCAGCCAGGATGCCCGCTACCGCCACGGGGTGTGTGATGTAGGGTTCGCCGCTCTTGCGCTCCTGACCGGCGTGGGCCAGCGCCCCGATCTCGAACGCGCGCAGCACTCGCTCTACCTGCGCGTCAGGGAGATAGGCGATACGTTCCTTCAACGCCAGCACATAGGGTGGCAAGGCGGACATGTCGACCGTGGCAGGGTGAGTTGCCGCAGTCATGGCTATTGGCGCCCGCTCAGGCGCCCACCTCGGCAGGCGCCATGCCGACAACGACCGCGCGCGCGCCAGACCACGCACCGAACCTGTCGGTGCAGAAGCCTGGCGCCCTGCAGCAGTCGTCACTCATCAGTCGTCGCCACCCTTGGAAAGGTCGTCGTCAACCTCGGCCGCAGCCCACTCAAGCGCTTCGCGCTCAGCGCGCTCACGCTCGGCCTTGTCGATCTGGTCGATCGTGGCCTGATCGATGCGCCGCGCAGCAATCTCACGCAAAGCCAGCACCGTGGGCTTGTCGTGGTCCGGATTGACCGCCGGCTCGGCGCCCTTTTCAAGCTGGCGCGCACGCTTGGTTGCCATCAACACCAGCTCGAAACGGTTGTCGACCACCTCGAGGCAGTCTTCCACGGTAATACGTGCCATGCGAAATCCTCAAAGAATAAAA
>JBBQQL010000197.1:0-6746 GCA_038215995.1 Lysobacterales bacterium | reverse complement strand
CCTATGCCCAGGCGATCGGCGTCAACGCGGTGCTTTACCAGGGCGAATGGAGTGGCAAGCCGCAGCGCGTGATGGTGCTCAATGTGTGGCCCCGAAAGCTGGCCAGTCTGGCCGCGGAGGTGCAGGCCGATCGCAAGCGCTATCTGCAGCATGATCCGGCCGGCAAGGTCACCAGCTTTGCCGTGCACCATCCGGATATGCCGTGCGAGGCCAGCGTTTATCAGGGCAGCGACCACATCGACGACGTGCTGGTGTTCTGTGATCCGGGCAAGGCCAGTGGTGTGCGTTTCAGTTGGTCGATGGCGCTCGATGAATCCGACCCGACGCGCCGCGCCCTGCTCGATGCGTTCATGCAGGTGGTGGTGGCGTCGCGCTATCAGCGTTACCAGGAACCGCCTGCGCATGCTGGCTGACGGGCGTCTGCGTGCGGGCACGGCGGCGGCATGAGCCTGCGTCGCAAGCTGCTGCTGGTAGCGCTGTGCACGCTGGCATTGCCGATCGCTGGCTGGTCGTATGTAAGGCAGATGGAAACCCTGCTGCGAGATGGCCAGGCGCAAGCCTTGCTGGCCTCGGCGCAGGTGGTGGCGCGCAGCCTGGTGGTGACCGACGCGGCGGGGCTCGGCAGTATTGGCCCGAGCTGGTATGTGCAGCAAGCCGTGACTCCGATCACGGTGGATGGCTATGGTGACGACTGGGCGCCGCTGACGCCGTGGAGCCAGCCATTCGCCGGGCGCGGTCAGTTGCTGCTGGCCGAGGACCATGGCGCGCTGTATCTGTACGCACGGGTGGCTGATACCCGACGTACGCGCGCCGATGCGGACGATGTCAATGCGCTGGCCGCCGATCATCTGATTCTTGCCCTGGGCAATGCTGTCGGCCAGCGCCGTTACCTGCTGGCCAGTGCCGCACCGGGGCCGGTGACCGCGCGTCCGCTGGACGCGTCGGTGGCCGGGTTGCCCGATCTGCTCACCGCGCAATGGCAGGAGGATGGCAGCGGCTATCAAATCGAGCTGCGCCTGCCCGACGCTGCCGCGCTGCGTACCGTGGGCATAGGCGCCTACGATGCAGCAGTCGGCGGTGATCCGTTGGCGGCGGAGACGCGGGTGCTGGCCCGTTATTCCGACAAACTCTCGGCCGAGCTGGCGCAGTTGGTGCCGGAACGGGTGCAGGCGCGAGTGCTGGCCCCCGCGGGGTGGTTGCTTGCGCGCAGCGGCAAACTCAACACCGCGCCGGGGGCTGACGGGCAGCCGGGCTGGTTTGCCTCGCTGGTCTATCGCTCGCTGCTGGCCACCAAGCTGGAAGATGCGAATCTGTGGTCACAGGATGTGCCACGGCTGAACACGCCGGAAGTCGATCAGGCCCAGGCCGGCAAGCCAGTCACCGTGTGGCGCAGCGGTGAGGAGCGTGGCAGCGTGGTGCTGACGGCCGCCGTGCCGATCGAACGTGCCGGCAAGCCTGCTGGCGTGCTGCTGCTGGAGCAGGCCAGCCGCACCGTACCGCTGCTCGCCAATCGCGCGCTGCTGGGTCTGCTTTTGACCAGCTTTGGCGTATTGCTCGCCGCTGGCGGCATCCTGCTGGCGTTCGCCACCCGGCTCAGTCTGCGGCTGGGGCGTCTGCGCAACGCGGCCGAGCGCGCCCAGCTCAATGATGGACGTCTGGATGGCCTGTTCGAGAAGGGGCGCTTTCCGATGACCGAGGCGCCGGACGAGATCGGCGACCTCGCACGCAGCTTCGAGCGGCTGTTCGAGGTGGTTGGCAGTTATACCGATTACCTGCGCACGCTGGCCTCGAAACTCTCGCACGAGCTCAATACGCCGCTGGCCATCGTCAAATCCTCGCTGGACAACCTCGAGCATGCGTCCCTGCCGGCCGAGGCGCAGCCGTACCTGGCGCGTGCCCGCGATGGCGTGGCGCGGCTGGGTGCACTGGTGCGTGCGATGAGCGAGTCGAGCCGGATGGAGCGCTCGATCACCGCGGCCGAGCCGGAGGATGTCGACCTGCGTGAGGTCGTGCGCGGGTGCGCCGATGCCTACCGCGCGCTGATCGGCCCGCGTCGGCTGGAGTGCGTGCTGCCCGACGTACCGTTGCACCTGCATTGCGCGCCGGAGCTGGTAGCGCAGGCGCTGGACAAGCTGCTCGACAACGCGTTGTCGTTCACCCCGGAACAGGGCTGGTTGCGACTGAGTCTGCGTGCGATGGCCGATGGCGCCGAAATCGAGTTGGCGAACCAGGGGCCACTGTTGCCCGAGGCCATGCAGGGTCGACTGTTCGATTCGCTGGTAAGCCTGCGCGAGAAGGCTACACCGGGCGATGCTCCGCATCTGGGGCTGGGGCTCTACGTGGTGCGACTGGTGGCGGAACGCCACGATGGCGTGGCGGCGGCGCGCAACCTCGACAACGGCAGCGGCGTGGCATTCACCCTGCTACTGCGAGGCATGCCCCGGCCGCGTCTGGGCGGCTGAAATTGCGTTGCGGGCAAGCAATGAAGTGGCTCAAGAATCCCCGCTCGATGCCGTTACGCCCTGACAGCGTTGCCTTTCGGAAAACCTTCCATGAATTCCCCGAATCTCAGCAGACAACCCTATCGCCGGCCGCCTCTGGTCCGCGCCACCGACCCGCAGCGCATGAACTGGCTGTGGCGTCTGGTCTGCGAGGTGGCCGAGATACCGCCAGCCGAGGTGGTCGAAGCCCTGCATGCGCTGCAGGTTCCGGTCGATCAGCAGCGGGCTCGGAGCTGGACGGTCAGTGATCGTGACGACAGTTTTTTCCCGATGTCGATTGCCGAGGTCGAGCGCAATCTGCGTGCGTTGGTGGAGTTTCGCGCGGCCAGGCGCGAGGAGGGCGAGGCGCCCGTCGACGAGCTCGCGGCCATCGCTGCGATCGAGGACGCCGAGCTTGATTTCGATGATGACGGCCTCGACGCCGCCGACGTCGATGTTGCCGACGCGGTCGCGCCCGAGGCGGAGCTCAGTGAGGAAGACGAGCTTGTACCGGGGCCCGAGCGTCAGGCGGAAAGCGAAGCCTGAGACGCTTGTACGCGCAGCGGCAGCATGGTCCCGGTGGCGTGTCGCTGGCGAGGCGTAGAGCTCGTTGATCCCCCCGCTGTGGCCCGTGTGTGGTCGCGTGATCGGATGCCGCCGTGCCCGCTGCCGCGCATCGCCTACAATGGCGGCTTGGCCATCCGGATGTTCCCCACGTGATCTCCCGAGAAGAATTCGACGCGCTGGTTGCCCAGGGGCATACGCGCATCCCGCTGGTGCGTGAGGTTTTTTCCGACCTCGATACGCCGCTGTCGGTGTACCTGAAACTGGCCGATGGCCCGTATACCTTCCTGTTCGAGTCGGTCGAAGGCGGCGCCACCTGGGGGCGCTATTCGATCATCGGGCTGCCGGCGAAGCGGGTGTATCGCCTGCGCGGGCACGAACTGGAGGTGGAGGATTCAGGCGAAATCACCGAGCGCCGCCACCTCGACGATCCGCTGGCCGAAATCGAAAAGCTGCGCCTGCAGTACGACGTGCCGCGCCTGCCCCAATTGCCGGCCTTCAGCGGTGGCCTGGTCGGTTACTTCGGTTTCGAGACCATCGGCTACATCGAGCCACGGCTGGCACGCTGGGATCGCCCCGACGAGCTGGGCACGCCCGACGTGCTGCTGATGCTGGCCGAAGAGGTCGCGGTGTTCGACAACCTCAAGGGGCGCCTGTACCTGATCGTGCATGCCGATCCGGCCCAGCCACAGGCGTATGCCGAAGCGCAGCGCCGGCTCGATGCGCTGGTTTACCGTTTGCGTCAGGGCGGCGCCTCGTATCCGCAACTGACCCAGTCCATCGCCGTCGACGAGAGCGACTTCACTTCCTCGTTCACCAGGGAAGAGTTCGAGGCGATGGTGGAGAAGGCGAAGGAATACATCCGCGCCGGCGACATCTTCCAGGTGGTGCCGTCACAGCGCCTCAGCGTCGCCTTCAATGCGCGGCCGGTGGATGTCTATCGCGCCCTGCGCGCGCTGAATCCGTCGCCATACATGTACTTCGTCGACCTGGGCGATACCCAGATCGTGGGCTCCTCACCGGAGATTCTGGCGCGGCTGAAGGACGGCAAGGTGGTGGTGCGGCCGCTGGCCGGTACGCGCCGTCGCGGCGCCACTGAGGCTGAGGATCAGGCGCTCGAGGCCGAACTGCTGGCCGACCCGAAGGAGCGCGCCGAGCACGTGATGCTGATCGACCTGGGCCGCAACGACATCGGCCGCATCAGCGAGACCGGCACGGTCGAGGTCAGCGACTCGTTCGCGATCGAGCGCTACTCGCATGTGATGCACATCGTTTCGCAGGTGCAGGGCACGGCGAAGGCCGGGCTCAGTTACATGGATGTGCTCAAGGCCACGTTCCCGGCCGGTACGCTCAGCGGTGCGCCGAAGATCCGTGCGCTGGAGATCATCCAGGAGCTGGAACCGTACAAGCGCAACATCTATGCCGGTGCGATCGGCTGGATCGGCTGGTGGGGCGACGCCGATACCGCCATCGCGATCCGCACCGCAGTGATCCAGAACGGCCGCCTGCACGTGCAGGCCGGTGCCGGCATCGTCTATGACTCCGACCCCGCCGCCGAGTGGGAGGAGACCATGAACAAGGGTCGCGCGCTGTTTCGTGCGGTGGCGCAGGCGGCGAAGGGACTCTGATCGATCTGGCCCCACGGCGCGGTGCGGGCTCTGAGGCGATGGAGTGTTTTCCGACGGCATCGTCGATACCGGTTCGCGCGATGCTGCAGATTTTTCCGCCCCAAGCATGGGCGGAAATTTCATTCTCTGTCGCAGGTCAGCAAGGAATTGCGTATTTCGTCTGCGAGAGTGGGTCAGTGTGGCCTCGCTGAGCGGTCTTTGCTGCTGCACGGATGTCTGTCGGCAGGCGTCGGCAAGTTGATCACCAGCAGCATCCTGGTCGATACCGTCGATCAAGGTGAATCGCGTGATCCTGCGAATTGCGGTGGCAACGTGACTTCCGGCATGGCTGTCGTCATCGCACGGTTTGTAACATTGTTACACTCGGGCAGCGCCATCCCATCTCCACTCTTGAAGACTCGCTTGCATGAATCAGTCGTGGGTCAACGTGTTTGCTCCGAATGGGTGGGTGAGAGATTCAGGTGGCAAAGTCGCCTCGCCAGCGGATGTTCGATCCCTGCCGGGCCGATGTCTGTTTGTGCTTTTGCTGGTTTCGCTGCTCACCGCCTGCGCGGTCGGCCCTGATTTCAAGCGCCCAGCCGTACCCGCCGTCAACGACTACGGCGTGCAGCCGACCACCACCGTGGCCACGGCGAAGGTGGCGGGCGGTGAACCTCAGCATTTTTCCATGGGCGCTGACATTCCCGCCGACTGGTGGACGCTGTTCCATTCGCCGGCGCTGAACAAGCTGATCGAACAGTCGCTGGCGCACAACCCTGATCTCGCTGCGGCGCAGGCCGCGTTGACGGTGGCGCGGGAGAGTACCAAGGCCGGACGTGGTGCCTACTACCCCAGCGTCTCGGCCGGCTTTTCGGCCAGTCGCGAGCAGGATCCGCCGGGCGCGCTGGCACCGGTGCCGAGCAACAACGCCTTTTTGTACAGCCTGTTCACCCCGCAGGTCAGCGTGTCGTATGTGCCCGATGTGTTTGGCCTGAACCGGCGCACGGTGGAGTCGCTGCAGGCGCAGCAGCAGGCGGTCCGCTTCCAGATGCTCGCCACCCGCATCACGTTGAGCACCAACGTGGTGGCTGCGGCGGTACAGCAGGCCTCGTTGCGGGCGCAGATCGAAGCCACCCGCAAGCTGATCGCGATCAATGCGAAAATGGTCGGCATCCTGCGCTATCAGTTGACCAGGGGCTATGCCGGGCGGCTTGATCTCGCCGCGCAGGAATCGCAGCTGGCTCAGCTTCAGGCTACGCTGCCGCCGCTGTTGACCCAGCTCGCGCAGCAGGATGATTTGCTGGCCGTGCTGGCTGGGCGGTTTCCCGGTCAGGCAGCGGCAGAGCAGTTCGATTTCTCCAGTCTGCAACTGCCGCAGCAGTTGCCGCTGAGCCTGCCGTCGGCGCTGGTCGCGCAGCGTCCCGACGTGCGCCAGGCCGAGGCGAACATGCACGCGGCCAGCGCCCAGATCGGCGTGGCCATCGCCAACCGGCTGCCCAATATCTCACTGAGCGCGAACGCAGGCAGCACCGCTTTGGCGATCAATCAGCTGTTCAAGTCCGGCACCGGTTTCTGGAGCGTGGGTGCGGATCTGACCGCGCCGATCTTCCAGGGCGGCTCCCTGTTGCATCAGGAGCGGGCCGCCAAGGCCGCCTACGTGCAGGCTGCCGAGCAATATCGCAGCACGGTGTTGACCGCTTTCCAGAACGTGGCCGATACGCTGGCCGCGCTGCAGCACGACGCCGAGGGTCTGCAGGCAGCGGCCCGCGCCACGGATGCGGCCAAGGTCACCCTGGAGCTGTCGCAGCGCCAGTACAAGGCCGGCTATGCCAGCTACCTGTCGCTGCTGAGTGCGGAGCAGGGCTATCAGCAGGCGCGCATCGCGCTGGTGCAGGCGCAGGCGAGTCGTTACGCCGACACCGCGGCGCTGTTCCAGGCGCTGGGCGGCGGCTGGTGGCATGACGCCGAAGCGGGCAAGCCTGATGCCTCGCCTGCTTCCAGTACACCGACCGATGCAAACCACGCCGACGCCAGCCACGCTGCTTCAACCCGGGACAACGATGAAAAGTAGATCAGCTTTCGCGATGCCGCTTGC
>JBBQQL010000196.1:0-6775 GCA_038215995.1 Lysobacterales bacterium | reverse complement strand
ATGATGCTGGTGCGCGGCAAGCCGTTGACGATGATTGGCGAGCAACTCAATCTCAGTCCCAAGACCGTATCCACGTACAAACAACGCTTGATGGAGAAGCTGCAGGTGGATCATGTGCTCAGTCTGGCCCATCTCATGACCGTGCATGGCCTGATCGATTCGCCGAGTCACAATGTAGGCAATTGATCGCGGGTCGATCATGTAGCCTCTGGCGGCAGCAAGATTCGAGACAAGAAAAAACCGGATGAAAATCCGGTTTTTTCTTGTCTTCTGCTCGCAGTTGGAGATCAGCTGTCGGAGCTTTTGCTCGTGTTG
This sequence comes from Lysobacterales bacterium, assembly GCA_038215995.1. Taxonomy (GTDB): domain Bacteria; phylum Pseudomonadota; class Gammaproteobacteria; order Xanthomonadales; family Rhodanobacteraceae; genus Rhodanobacter. Next base: position 6,460 of record JBBQQL010000196.1, on the reverse strand, counting down.
CCATCCGTGCTGCTGCTCAATGGCCGCTCCTGCACAGGGCGAGGCGTCGCGATCTCAGGCTCCACCGGAGCCGCATGGCTCAGCAGATCTCCCTGCGCAGGCTTCAGGGGAGCACTCGCTGCAGTCGGGGTACTCGGCTTTTCAGCTTCAGTCGTGACTGTTGTCGGTGAAGTGATCACGGCAGCAGGCTTGATCTCCTGCTGAATCTGCGCTGCGACCGTTTCTGCCGGCATACGTGCTGGCCGCGGTGAGGGTGCCGACGTTGCGACGGGCTCGGATTTCACGACAACGCTCTCGATGCCGGGCATGGGGATAGCCGTTGCTGCCACCGCCGACGAGACGTTTTCCGGAGCCGGAGCCGGAGCCGGAGCCGGAGCTGGAGCTGGAGCTGGAGCCGGAGCTGGAGCTGGAGCTGGAGCTGGAGCCGGAGCCGGAGCCGGAGCCGGAGCCGGAGCTGGAGCTGGAGCTGGAGCCGGAGCCGGAGCCGGAGCTGGAGCTGGGGCTGGAGCTGGAGCCGGAGCCGGAGCCGGAGCCGGAGCTGCGGCCGGCAACGAAGCCTCTACGGGCGTTGATGGTTCGTCGACCTGTTGGGTTGCGACTTCGCCCAATGCCTGGTCGGGAATCGGTGGCAGCGTGGGCAGATTGAATTCCCTAGCGATCGGGGTGGCGGCGACCGGTGACGCGACCAGCTCCGAAACCTCGGTTGCGGCACTGGCCAGACTGACGGCCGCGACGGTGTCTACCGCGGGTTCACGTGGAGCTCGATCGCTGGAGGAGGACTTGACGGGCGCATGAGCCTTTACCGCTTCGTCGCGATCCTCGTCATCAAGAGCCTGCGCCTGTGTGGTTTCGGCGGCGTTGTCGTTCGGCGTACCTTCCTCTGTGCGGCGCCGGCGGCGACCGCCACGACGTCCACGACGACGGCGTGCCTGCCCGCCCTCGGTCTCCGTAGCGTCATCTCCGGTTTCCGGTGCGGTCGACTCGGTCGCCAGCGGGGTTGTCAGCAGCGCGGCTTCCTTGGCAGCATCATCAAGCGGTGCTGCTGCCGCGCGCTCGGCGCGTGGCTGCCGCTCCGCCTTGGCTTGCTGTGGCTGCTGCTGTTTGCGCTCGTTGCGCGGCGCGTTCTCGCTGCTGACCGGCTTGGGTTGACGCTCGGAACGAGCGCTCTGCGTTTGCGTCTGTGGCGCCTGACGCGGCTGTGATTCGTTGCTGCGCTGGCGATTGCTGCGCGCCTGCTGTTGGGCTCCAGACTTGGTCGAGGCCTGTGGTGTCGACTCCCGCCGCGGCTGGCGTGCTGATCCGCTAGTCGAATCGCTGTTATTGCCCGGGCGGCCGCCACGCTCGTCGCGACGGTTGCGATTATTGCTGTCGTTGCGGTCGGTACGCGTCGGAGTTGCCGCGGGCGCGGCAGCTTCAGCGGCGCGGAACCAGCCGAGCAGGCGCGAGAGGATGCCGCCTGTGGGTGCAGCCGCAGGAGCCGCGCGCGCGCCTGGTGCGGGGCGTCGGGCCGGCTGTTGCGCCGCGGCGGCGACAGGCGCTTCGGGCAGCTCGGTGCGCAGCGGGGCGGGGCTGGCCGGTACGATGCCGCTTACTGCCGGCTGTTCGCTGCTGCCCAGGGTCTGGCCCATCTTCGGCAATTCTTCGGTTTCCACCGTGGTCAGCCGCTCGTAGCTGGGCTTGCTGTGCTCGCCCATGTCCGCTTCGCGGATGCGCTGGATCTCGATGTGCGGGGTCTGCAGCTTTTCGTCGGCAACGATCATCACGTGCACTTTGTGGCGCAGTTCGATCTCGACCACGCTGGCGCGCTTCTCGTTGAGCAGGAAGTTGACCACGCTGGAAGGCGCCTGCACCAGCACCTGGCCGGTGTTGTCCTTCATCGCGTGCTCTTCGATCAGACGCAGAGTCGACAGCGACAGCGATTCCACACCGCGGATGTGACCATGACCTTCGCAACGCGGGCAGGTGATCTGGCTCGCCTCACCGAGGCTCGGGCGCAGACGCTGACGCGACATCTCGAGCAGGCCGAAGCGAGAGATGCGGCCGATCTGAACGCGGGCCCGGTCAAGCTTCAGCGCGTCCTTCAGGCGATCTTCCACTTCACGCTGGTGCTTGGGGCTGTCCATGTCGATGAAATCGATCACGATCAGGCCGCCGGCATCACGGATACGCGCCTGGCGGGCGATCTCGACCGCTGCCTCGCAGTTCGTGTTGAACGCGGTTTCCTCGATATCGCTGCCCTTGGTGGCCTTGGAGGAGTTGACGTCGATCGCGGTAAGCGCTTCGGTCTGATCGATCACGATCGAGCCACCCGACGGCAGGCGAACCTGGCGGTCGAACGCGCTCTCGATCTGGGTCTCGATCTGGTAGCGGGTGAACAGCGGGGTGTCGTCGCGGTACAGCTTGAGCTTGCGCAGCGCGTTCGGCATGACCTGCTGCATGAAGTCACGGGCGTCGTTGAACAACGCCTCGTCGTCGATCAGGATCTCGCCGATGTCGCTGCGCAGGTAGTCGCGCAGGGCGCGGATGAACAGCTTCGACTCCTGGTAGATCAGGAATGGCGCTTTCTGCTTGTTGGCCGCTTCAGAGATCGACTTCCACAACTGCAGCAGGTAATCCAGATCCCACTGCAGCTCTTCCGCATCGCGGCCAAGGCCGGCGGTGCGCACGATCAGGCCGACATCGTCGGGCACAGTCACGTGGTCGAGGGCTTCTTTCAGTGCCTGCCGATCCTCACCCTCGATGCGACGGGAGACGCCGCCAGCCTTCGGGTTGTTCGGCATCAACACCATGTAGCGGCCGGCCAGACTGATGAAGGTGGTCAGGGCTGCGCCCTTGTTGCCACGTTCCTCTTTCTCCACCTGCACAACCACTTCCTGACCTTCCTTGATCAGTTCGCGGATGTTGCTCTTGTGCGGATCGAGACCTGCCGTGAAGTATTCGCGGGAGATTTCCTTCAGCGGCAGAAAGCCGTGGCGTTCGGCGCCGTATTCGACGAAGCAGGCTTCAAGCGAAGCCTCGACGCGAGTGATGCGGCCCTTGTAAATATTGGACTTTTTCTGTTCCCGCGAAGGGATTTCGATGTCCAGGTCATACAGGTTCTGGCCATCGACAATGGCCACACGCAACTCTTCACGCTGAGTCGCGTTGATCAACATACGTTTCATGGTGGTTATCCTCGGCTTGGCCGCGCGTCGCGGGCCACGGTGGCGCCACAATGGCGGCCTGCCGGGGATCGCGCCGCTGCGGTAAAGCGGCAAAAAAACGGCACCGTTTCCGGTGACGGAGATGATTCGGTCAACAGCGCCTGCTGCCTCCGATACCTCGTGGTATCGGACAAACAGCAGCCCAAACCGTTACGATGAAAGGGAGCCGCGTCCGGTGGCCAAAGGCAACCGGCGCAATCCTCGCCGACGTCACGGGCGGGCACTCCACCCGATCCAGACTTCGATGGGCAGAAATCAACGCCCGCCGAGTATCCTATTACAGCAGGTTTTTTTCAATGCAGACGGCAACTTCCCCCGACGCACCTCAGGGTGTACGTCAAGTCGTGATCGGTCCAGAACGAGACGGACAGCGGATCGACAACGCCTTGGTGACCATGCTCAAGGGGGTGCCCAAGAGCATGATCTACCGGCTGCTGCGCACCGGGCAGGTGCGTGTGAATGGCAAGCGGGCCAAACCGGACACCCGTCTCGTTGACGGTGACACGCTGCGTATTCCGCCCGTACGGGTGGCAGAACGGCCCGAGCGGCAGGGTCCGCCGGGCGGTCAGGTGGCTGAGGTGGCCGAGGCAGTCATTTTCGAGGACAAGCACTTTCTGGTGATCGACAAGCCCGCCGGGGTCGCCAGTCATGGCGGCAGCGGTATCAGCCATGGCGCGATCGAGCTGCTCCGCGCGGCGCGGCCGCAAGAGCACCTGGAGCTGGTGCATCGGCTGGATCGCGACACCAGTGGCGTGCTGGTTTTTGCCAAGACCCGCGCCGGCCTCACTGGTCTGCAGGCCGAGATCCGCGCCGGCACGGTAACCAAGCAGTACCTGTGCCTGATGCTCGGTCATCCGTCCAAAGCGAAGTTCGACGTCAACGCGCCGCTGCTGAAATCGGTGATGCAGGGCGGCGAGCGAATGGTGCGTGTGGCTGATAACGGCAAACCCTCACTGACCTTCTTTCGGGAGATGGACCATTACCCGGGTGCCCGCCTGATGCAGGCGACCCTGGGGACCGGCCGCACCCATCAGATCCGTGTGCACGCGGCACATATCGGTCACCCGCTGGCGGGCGATCCGAAGTACGGCGACAAGGAGATGAACAAGCGTTTTAAGGAGATGGGCCTGAACCGGATGTTCCTGCATGCCTCGCATATGAGCTTTGAGCTCGATGGCCGCGCCTACAGCTTTTCCACACCGCTGCCGGATGACCTGAAGGTCTTTCTTGACGTGCTGGCAGTCAAGGGCAAGCGGCTGGTCTATTCCCGGGAAAAGTCGCGCACCGACTTCTGATCAGCGCGCCAGCAGAGCCTCGACCCGTGCTGCGCAGATGAAATCGTTGAGCGACAGCCCGCCCACGTCATGGGTCGACCACAATACCCGGCAGTGCCCATAACCAGCCTCGATATCCGGGTGGTGGTCTTCGTGGTTGGCCATGAAACCCACGGCATTGATGAAGCCGAGGGTGTGGTGGAAGTCGGCGAACTTGAAATCCTTGACGATGGCCTTGCCGTCGTCACGCGGCTGCCAGCCCGGTACCCGTGCCAATAACTCGGCGACCTGGGTTTCGTTGAGCGCGTGCTCTTTGCCCTTGCACGGCTTGCAATGCTTGGTTGACAGGTTGTTGGCGTCCATGTGTGTCTCCGCGCATGAGCTGGGTCAGGATGCGAAGCGTCGAAGTTGGCGCGGGAAAAGTCAAAGCACATCTCGCGCGCGCATCTTTTTTTAAATAGGACTAAAATGGTGCTGTATTTGTCGGCATGGCTTGCCGGCAACCGACAAGTGACCGTGGAGCAGGCATGATCGACATTTCAGAACGCGCGCAGCAGCATTTTTTGCGGCTTCTTTCCCAGCAGGGCACCGATGGCCTGAGCATTCGTCTGCGGGTGACCGAGGCGGGGACGCCTGCTGCCAACTGCGAGTTGGAGTTCTGCGAGCCGGAAGATCTGGCAGGCGGAGAGTGGACGATCGAGTGCACCGGCTTCCTGTTCCACATTGACGGCGACAGCGCCCGTTGGCTGGACGGAGCCACCATCGACTTCGAGCCCAACCCCACCGGTGGTCAGCTCAATATCCGGGCGCCGAAAATCAAGGGCGACGTGCCCGGTGCGGATTCCGGGATGATCGCGCGGGTGCGCTACGTGCTGGAGGCCGAGGTCAATCCGATGCTCGCCTCGCATGGCGGGAAAGTCAGTCTGCTGGAAATCGACGCCAATGGCGCCGTGCTTTTGCAGTTCGGTGGGGGTTGCCACGGCTGCGGCATGGTCGATGTGACCCTGAAGCAGGGCATCGAAAAAACCCTGCGTGAGCGAGTCCCGGAAATTACCTCGGTTCGTGACGCCACCGACCACGCCGGTGGAGAAAAGCCTTACTACAGCAAGGCTGAGGGAAAATCCGCGATCGCCTGAGTCGCATGAAAAAGGCCCGCGGTGGCGGGCCTTTGTCGCGTTCAGCGAATTTGGACTGGAGGCTTATTTGTCGCCTTGAATATGACCCTGCAAAGTATCCAGTTTGCTCGGCAGGCTGGAGAAGTACGCGGCGACGTCCTCGATATCCTGGTCGGACAAGGTGGCCACCATGCCCTTCATGATCGGGTTGTTACGCTCGCCGTCCTTGTATTCATGCAGCACCTGCTGCAGATACAGATTGTATTGACCAGCCAGGCGCGGGTACTGCGGATCGACCGCATTGCCGTCCACACCGTGGCAGGCGAAGCAGGTGGCAGCCTTCTGTTTGCCGTTCTCGATGTTGCCGTTGGCCAGAACCTGGGTGGAAGCAAACGCCAGCACGGCGCCGAATGACAGCAGGGTAAGCGCACGATTCATGCGGAAAGTCCTTGGCAACTACTTGGCGAGGCTGGAAAGGTAGGCGGCGATGTTCTGGATGTCCGTCTCGGACAGGCTCTGCGCCTGCGCACCCATCGTCGGGTGCTTGCGATCGCCAGCCTGATAGCCATGCAACGCGTTGACGATGTACTGCTCGTTCTGCCCGGCGATCTTCGGCACCGGATACTGCGGGTAAGCATTGGTGTAACCCGGCACGCCATGGCAGCCCGCGCAGGTGTAGATCAACTTGCGGCCAGCGGCCTTGTCGCCTTCGGCGTGCACGCTGGACGTGGCGAAGAGGGCGGTGGCCACGGCTACGCCGAGCAATTGCAATCGAGTCATCGAGTTCATTCCCACAAGTACGAGGCGGGTACAGGGTCACATGAGTGGCCGAGTATAGACGTTGCCTTGACGCAGTAACAACAATCCC
>JBBQQL010000195.1:0-6817 GCA_038215995.1 Lysobacterales bacterium | reverse complement strand
CGGCGTCATCACACCGCCTGCCAACCGCGCGCGCACCATGAACGAGTAAGCCGGCTCCAGCTTCTGCCGGCGTCGTTCATCGCGGATATCGCGATCGTCCTGCTGGTAGCTGCCGTGGAACTTGATCAGCTTGCCGTCGTCCTCGCTGATCGCCCCGGTGACCGGATCAGCCAGCCCTTCGGCGATACCGCCACGGAGGTAGCGGCTTTGCTGTTTGATGGTTTCGAAAGAAGACATGCGGGTAGGTCCAGTCAGTAAACGTCGCGGGCATAACGGCCCTGCTGCATCAGCTCACCGAGCCAGGCGCCGGCATCCTCGGCGGAGAGTCCACCGTGGCTGGCGATGATTTCCAGCAACGCCTCGTGCACGTCGCGCGCCATATGGGCGGAATCGCCGCAGACGTAGAGGTGCGCGCCCTCGCTCAGCCAGGCGTAGAGCTCGCGGCCGTGCTCGCGCAAACGATCTTGTACATAGGTCTTGCGGCTGGCGTCGCGCGAAAACGCAAGATCGAGCCGGTTCAGCGCCCCCCTGGCCAGCGCGTCCTGCCATTCCACCTGATAGAGAAAGTCCCGCTGGAAGTGACGATTGCCGAAAAACAGCCAGTTGCGCCCGCTGGCGGTCGTGGCCTGGCGCTGCTGCACGAAGGCGCGGAAAGGCGCCACGCCGGTGCCGGGGCCGATCATGATCACGTCGCGGCTGCCATCGGTGGGCAGACGGAAGCGCTCGTTCGACTCGATGAACACTGGCACCCGAACATCGCCGCCGGCCGCCGCCAGAAAAGCCGATGCCGCACCCTCATGGACGCTTCCATGTGCGCTGTACTCCACTACGGCAACGGTGAGGTGAACCTCGTCCTGTCCGACCAGCTCCGGGCTCGATGCGATCGAATACAGCCGCGGCGTCATCGGCCGCAGCGTAGCGATCAGTTGCGCAGCCTCCCAACGGGCCGGGAAACGACGCAACAGATCGATCGGCTGGTGACTGGCCAGCAGCGCTGCAAAATCCTCCTTGTGCTCGGGCTGCAGCAAGCGGCTCAGATCGCCGTCGCCACTGGCTGCAGCCTGGGCCACCACCAGTGCACGGGTCAGCCGTGTCAGCTCGCGCTCGTGGCTGAGCCAGCGCGACAGCGGCAGGTATCGACCGTCATGTTCGATCTCGCTGTTGCCGTCGAGCTTCAACTGGGTCAGCCACTGCTCGACCAGCCGCGCTGAATTCTCGGGCCAGACGCCAAGTGCATCGCCAACTTCGTAGCGCAGGCCGGAGCCTTCCAGCGACAGCTCGATATGTCGCACATCGCGTTCGCTGTCGCGCGACACGATGCGCTGATTCTCCAGCACCGTGGCAGCAAACGGCTTCTCGCGGGTATGCGACGGCAGCACCGGCACGGAACTTACCGCGTGCAAGGCAGCGACCTGATGTGTGGGCGCGACCGTTGCACCGAGCGCCTCGCGGGCGGTCTCCAGCGTACGCTTCGACCAATCGCTGCTCACCTGCTCGAAGTCCACATCGGCCTCGCCCAGTTCGGCAAATCGGGTAGCACCCAGCTCGGCCAGCCGCGCATCCAGCACACGGCTCACGGCGCAATATTTGGGGTAACTGGAATCGCCCAGACCGAGCACGGCGAACTTCGTCTGCGGCAATTTTGGCGCGCGCTTGCCGTTGATGAGCTCGACGAAGCCGATCGCATCGTCCGGCGGGTCGCCATCACCCTGGCTGCTGATCACCACGACCAGGTGGCGCTCCTGTGCCAGCTCACGTAGCGGATAAGCACCGGCGCGCAACAGGCGCACCGGCAGGCCCGCCGCTGCCGCCCTGGCCGCAAGCTGCTCGGCGACCCGCCGCGCATTGCCGGTCTGGCTGCCATAGACAATGCTCAAGCGCTCGCCAGGTTCCGCCACGGGTGCTGGCGCTTGCATCTGTGCCGCCTGCCCTGCCGAATAGGCCGCAATCCAGTACAGCGCGGCAGGCGAAAGCCCGCTGGTCAACCGCGCCAGCAAGGCCAGTCGCTCGGCGTCCAGCGTCGATTCGGGGAGGTTCGGTTTCAGGGCAGCATTCACGACATGGCCTTTTGGACGTCTTTACTTCTTGACGGCCATGCTATGCAAAGCACAGATGAACGTAAAAACATATGTCGGCATGTGCTTATGCCTCCACTTCATTTCCAGCGGATCGGCTTGCGGACCAATACTCGCTGCCACCCGACTGCCGACTGACCTGCCGACGTGACCGAACTGCTTGTCTTCATTGCCGTCGGCATCATTGCCCAGCTGGTCGACGGAGCGCTGGGGATGGCCTATGGCGTGACGTCGGCCGGGCTGCTGATGGGCCTGGGCATGCCGCCGGTGGCGGCCAGTGCCAGCGTGCACTATGCCGAGGCCTTCACCTGCGGCGCCTCCGGCATCAGCCACCTGCTGGCCGGCAACGTACGCCGTGGGCTGTTCCTTGCCCTGGCAATACCCGGGGTGATCGGCGCCCTGCTCGGCACCCTGGTGGCGATCCATGTACCTGCGGCATGGATGCGCATGGCACTGACGCCGTACTTGCTGGGCATGGGACTGTTCCTGCTGTTTCGCAGCCGCCACCCGCCCGGCGAACGCAAGGATGTTCCCGCAGGCACAGGGTCCGTCGGGCTGATTGCAGGATTTGTCGATGCCATCGGCGGCGGCGGCTGGAGTGCCCTGACGGTGACCACCTTGCTCGCCCGCGGACTGCCGCCACGAGCGGTGATCGGCAGCGTGCACCTGGCGAAATGCGCGGTGAGCGTGGCGGCCAGCGTCAGCTTTTTGCTCGCCATCGGGGTCAGCCATGCCTCGGCGGTGCTGGGCCTGATCATCGGCGGCGTACTGGCCGCCCCGTTCGGGGCGGTGTTCGTGCGCTGGGTCCCTGCGCGTGCGGCAGCCCTGCTGGCGGGCTTTGCGGTGCTGGCACTCGGTGCCAACAATGTCTTCCAACTGATGACCCGCGCCTGAGACGAAGTCCGCCCCGGCCATTACAATGGCCAGATGAAACCTACCAAGCCACTCCCGATCGAAGTTCGCGGCAGCCATGCACGCCCGCTGGGCATGAGCCCGGCCCAGTTCCTGCGCGACTACTGGCAGAAGCGCCCACTGCTCATCCGCCATGCCTTTCCCGACTTTCAGCCGCCACTGCAGCCGGACGACCTGGCCGGCCTGGCCTGCGAGCCGGCCGCCCTGGCGCGGCTGATCGTGCATGACGAGAAGCGCGACCGCTGGCACGTGAATCCGGGCCCGCTCAGCGAGGGCGACTTCAGCAAGACCCCGGACAGCAACTGGACCTTGCTGGTACAGGATGTGGACAAGTGGGATGCCGACGTGGCCGGGTTGCTGCAACACTTCAGCTTCCTGCCCAGCTGGCGCGTGGATGACGTGATGGTCTCCTACGCCGAACCCGGCGGCGGCGTCGGCGCGCATGTCGACCAGTACGACGTGTTCCTGCTGCAGGGGCTGGGCCAGCGCCACTGGGCGATCAGCGACGACCCGATGGCGCCAAAGGAATTCCGCCACGATGTCGAACTGAAGCAACTGGCGCATTTCGAGCCGACCCATGAGTGGCTGCTGGAACCGGGCGACATGCTGTACCTGCCGCCGGGCGTGCCCCATGACGGCGTGGCATTCGGCGGTCCGTGCATGACCTTCTCGATCGGCATGCGTGCGCCGTCGCAGGCGGAACTGACCGGTGACCTGGCCGACCATATTGCCGAGCGCCTGCCGGAAGATCTGCGCTACACCGACCCCGACCTGAAGCCGTCCAGGGCAACCGGCGAGATCGATCGCGCGGCGATTGACCGCCTGCGTTTTGCGCTGCCGTTCGCGGCGGCGCTGGACGACCTCATGTTGCGCGACTGGTTCGGGCGCTTCATTACCCGCTATCGCAACGCGCAAGTGCCGGCCCCGCTGGAGAAGCCGTTGAGCGCCGAGGCCCTGACCAAACAACTCACCGCGGGCGCGCAGCTGTTGCGCCACCCGTGGTCGCGACTGGCCTGGAGCAAGGGCAAGTCGAGTTGCACGCTGTTTGTCAGCGGTCAGGCCTATGCCGCCACACCGGCACTGGCACAGCAACTGTGCGAACAGCGCGAACTGACCGTCAGCGGCAAGCTGGACAAGACTGAACAGGCGCTGCTGCTGGCCCTGGTCAATGACGGCCACCTGCTGCCACGCAAGGCCCGTCGACGCCGATGAAACTGCAGAACTTCCATGTGGAGGCGGTGGAATGGTCACGCGACGATGAGCGCCAGGCCTTGCTCGACCTGCGCCACACGGTGTTCATCCAGGAACAGGGGGTCCCCGAAGCGCGCGAACGCGATGGCCTCGATGGCGATTGCTGGCATGTGCTGGCCCGGGATGAAGCCGGCCAGCCGATCGGCTGCGGCCGCCTCACGCCGGCACACAAGATCGGGCGCATGGCCGTGCTGCACGAGTGGCGCGGACAGGGCGTGGGTGCAGCCCTGCTGCGCGAACTGATCGCCCGTGCCCGCTCGCTCGGCTGGCCGGAGCTGGCGCTCGATGACCAGATCAGCGCGATCGGCTTCTACGAGCGCGCTGGGTTTGAAGTTAGCGGCGCGGAATTCGAGGATGCCGGGCTGGCCCATCGCGCCATGCGCATGACGCTGACCCATGTCGCGATCGAGCAGCAGCCGGTACTGCGCGACACCGGCGCGCTGCCAGCCAGCACCCGCAGCGAAGGCGCCGCCGCGCGACTGCAACTGCTGCGCGACGCGCGCCACCGGCTCTCGATTTACCTGCCGATGCTGGGCAACGACAGCTATGCCAGCTCGGAGGAACTGGACGAACTGCGCCGCATCGGTATTTCGGGCCGGGGCGCCCAGGTCCGCATCCTGCTGCACGATCCGGCTGCCGCCCTGCGCCATGACCATCGCCTGATCAGCCTGGCACAACGCCTTTCCAGCGTGTTCCAGATCCGCATGCCGGTGGAGGAGGCCGACCTGGCCTACGTTTCAGCGTTTCTTCTCAACGATGTTGGCGGCTACCTGTTCCTGCCCGAGGCCGACCGTGCCCAGGGGCGCGCGGCCCGCAACGACCGCGCCAGCCAGGCGCCTCTGCAGCAACACTTCGATGAAGTCTGGGACCGCGCCGAGCGCGCTGGTGTTCTGCAGACACTGGATATCTGATCCCGCGCGCTATTCCGCATGAACGGCAGCTGGCCTGCTGATTCGCACCACAAAAATCGTTTGTAACGACAAACCCCATGGAAAATGGGGTATTCGATGAAACAAGGCCATCATCTCGCGCTCCGGCACTGCCGCAGGCGCAATTTTCCGCGATGAATGGGTTGCCGCGTCGCAGCAGGCCAAGGCTATAATTAAGCGGATTGTCCCCAGTCATCCGCTGGCGCGGGCTGTTGGCTTGAAAACCGGCCGAAAACCGCGATGTCTCTCGTTACGGATGACTGCAAGCATCCCTTCCCTGCCGGTGGTGACGTGAGTACAAATCTGATCCGCGAGTTCTTCGAATCCTCCCAACTCGCTGGCGGCAACGCCGACTACGTCGAATCGCTTTACGACGCCTGGTTGGCCGACAGCTCGTCGGTTTCTGCCGAATGGGCACGCTACTTCGAGACCTTCAAGGGCCGCGAGTCGGGAGACATCTCCCATCTCGGTGCCATTGCGCGTATTGAAGCAGCGCAAAAGCAGCGTCAAAACGGTGTGGCTGCGGTGCCCATGAGCGACGAGCACGCGCGCAAGCAGGCTGGTGTGCTGCGCTTGCTCACCGCGTACCGCTCGCGCGGTCATCTGGCAGCGAACCTCGATCCGCTCGGCCTGACCGAGAAAATGCCTGCGCCGGACCTGGGCCTGCCCTTCCATGGACTGAACGACGCCGATCTGGATACCGAGTTCGATACCGGCAACTACGCCGGCGCTGGCCAGCGGATGAAATTGCGCGAGCTGCTCGGCCGCCTGCAGAAGACCTACGCCAGCACCATCGGCGCCGAGTTCATGCACATCAGCAACCATGAGCAGCGCAACTGGATCTACAGCCGACTCGAACAGCGCGCTGGCAGCAGCAGCCTGGACAAGGCCGGCAAACAGCGTGTGCTCGATGGCCTCACCGCCACCGAGGGGCTGGAGCGCTACCTGCACACCCGCTACGTCGGCCAGAAGCGCTTCTCGCTGGAAGGCGGCGACAGCCTGATCCCGATGCTCGATGACGTGGTCCGCGCCGCGGGCGACAACGGCATCAAGGAGCTGGTGATCGGCATGGCCCACCGTGGCCGCCTCAACGTGCTGGTCAACATCCTGGGCAAGCCGCCGAAGACCTTGTTCGACGAATTCGAGGGCAAGTTCGAGCACCCCGATGACCCGGCGCACTCGGGCGACGTGAAGTACCACATGGGCTTTTCCGCCGACGTGAAGACGCCCAAGGGTGGCGTGCACGTGGCGCTGGCGTTCAACCCATCGCATCTGGAAATCGCCAACCCGGTGGTTACCGGCTCGGTGAAGGCACGCCAGACGCGCCGCCGCGACACCATGCACACGCAGTCCATGGCGGTGCTCATCCATGGCGACGCCGCCTTTGCAGGCCAGGGCGTCAACATGGAGTTGATGAACATGTCGCAGGCCCGCGGCTTCAAGATCGGTGGCAGCCTGCACATCGTCATCAACAACCAGGTCGGCTTTACCACCTCCAATCCGCAGGACGCCCGCTCCACCATGTACTGCACCGACCTGGCCAAGATGGTCAACGCGCCGGTGCTGCACGTGAACGGTGACGACCCGGACGCCGTGATCGAGGCCACCCGCCTCGCCTACGCGTTCCGCAAGCAGTTCCGTCGCGACGTG
>JBBQQL010000194.1:0-6900 GCA_038215995.1 Lysobacterales bacterium | reverse complement strand
AGGTCGGCGATGCCCGAGATGGCCACGATGTCGCCGGCCTCGGCGCTGTCCTGCTCGATCCGCTCCAGGCCGAGGAAGCCCAGCACCTGCATCACCTTGCCCTGGCGCTTCTTGCCATGGCGATCGATCACGGCGACCGGCATGCCCTTCTTCAAGGTGCCGCGCTGGACGCGGCCGATGCCGATCACGCCGACGAAGCTGTTGTAGTCGAGCTGGCTGATGCGCATCTGGAACGGGCCGTCCGGATCCACGTCCGGCTTGCTCACGTGCTTCATGATCGCTTCGTACAGCGGGGTCATGTCGCCTTCGCGCACGTTCTCGTCCAGTCCGGCGTAGCCGTTCAGGGCAGAGGCGTACACGATCGGGAAATCCATCTGCTCCGGCGTGGCGCCGAGGCGATCGAACAGATCCCACACCTGCTCAACCACCCATTCAGGACGCGAGCCGGGGCGGTCGACCTTGTTGATCACCACGATCGGCTTGAAGCCCATCGCGAATGCCTTCTGGGTCACGAAGCGGGTCTGCGGCATCGGGCCGTCCATCGCGTCGACCAGGATCAGCACCGAGTCGACCATCGACAGCACGCGCTCCACTTCTCCGCCGAAGTCGGCATGTCCCGGGGTGTCGACGATGTTGATGCGGTTGCCCTTCCAGGTGATGGCCGTGTTCTTGGCCAGGATCGTGATACCACGCTCCTTTTCCTGATCGTTCGAATCCATCACGCGCTCGGCCAGCACGGTGCGTTCGGCCAGCGTGCCCGATTGCTTCAGCAGGCAGTCGACGAGGGTGGTCTTGCCGTGATCGACGTGGGCGACGATGGCGATGTTGCGCAGATTTTCAATGGACATGGAAAGCACTCGGGTGGCGCTAGAAGCCACCACGTGGGTTATCAGAGGGATTAACCTGCGGATTATACGTGTTTATGTGACAACTTGCTGCGTGGTCACGCAGCCCGTTCATTTTATTGAGGTACGCGGTCGAGCGACCTGAGGCGAGGCCGAGGCCATGCAGTCGGGCTGGGGTTCATCGAAGGCATCAGGCCCGCAGGATCAACGCCCCCAACGTGGGGGAGCGTTGATGCGAAGCCGGCACAGGCTGGGCGCGCCTGCGCCAAACCCTCACTGCAGCAGGTTGACCTGATCGGTGGCGGTATACCAGAGCAGCTGGTAGTGACCGTAGGGGTAATCGAAGCTGAAGTCCTCGCCCGGGATGGTCGACGTATGTACGCCATCGACGATGCAGCTGGCGTAGCAGTTGATCTCGTCGACCCATGATTTCATCGAGTACATATGCACCCCGAAGCGATGTCCGGCAAGACCCTGCAGCAGTGGGCTGTGGACCGACAAGCCGTAGGAGCCGCAAGTGCTGGTGGCTACATTGAAGGGATACATCCCACAGGACCAAAGCCCGTGCACGGCACCGGCGATGCCGATGAACACATCGACCTTGGCGGAGACATTGAGCTTGTCAATCTCGCGCATGGCCAGGGTCACGCCCATCGAGTGGCCGATGACATCAATGCGGCCTGTGCACGAGCTGGCGATCGCGTTGCTGATGGCATTCCTCACCGGCGTTTCCTCGCTGCCGTTATGGTCATTGCAGGCGGCGCAGAAGGCGTTGCCCCAGGCCGGCGCCGAAATCTGCGCGTCGCTCCAGCCTCGCTGGCGCAGCAGGTTGTAGGTGTTCTGGAAATCGGCAGGACTGCCGGTATTGCCATGCACCAGTACCACGGTGTCATGGCACGCTGCCCGGGCCGTCAGTGCGGGCAATAAAAGCAGCAGGGCCAACAACCCCAGGATGGGTGTCTTGATCGACATCGCTCGTCACTCCTTCGCTTCACGACGATTCCGCTCAGGCGGAATCAAAAGAAGTCGCCGGGCCAGCCCGGCGACTCGGGATCGAGAGCGACGTCGTCAACCGGCTGCGGCCGGTCGGGGGAGTGGCGTCATTTTTTCGCTGGTCTGCGTCGCCTGGGCCAGGCGCGTCAGCTAGACCAGACCCGTCAGCTAGACCAGACCCGTCAGGTAGTACGCGGCGATCACCACCAGGACGGCCAGGGTCTTGATTACGGTGATCGCGAAGATGTCCTTGTACGACTGGCGGTGGGTCAGACCGGTAACGGCCAGCAGGGTGATCACGGCGCCATTGTGCGGCAAGGTGTCCATGCCGCCGGAGGCCATCGCGGCGACCCGATGCAGCACTTCCATCGGAATGCCAGCCGCTTGTGCGTTATGGATGAAGGTTTCCGCCATCGCTCCGAGGGCGATGCTCATGCCGCCGGAGGCCGAGCCGGTGATGCCGGCCAGTGCAGTTACCGTGACGGCTTCGTTGATCAGTGGATTGGGGATCGAGTGCAGCGCGTCTGCGACCACGCGGAAGCCGGGCAGTGCGGCAATCACGGCACCGAAGCCGTATTCGGAGGCTGTGTTCATCGAGGCCAGCAATGCGCCGCTGACCGCCAGTTTGCTGCCCTCGGCAAAGCGCGTCGATACCGGACGCCACGCGAACAGAAGCACACACAGAATGCCCAGCAGCAGCGCACCCTCGACCGCCCATATCGCGGCGATCTTGGAGACTTCCTGTACGACTGGCGCCGCGTTGCCGACCACCGCCGGCACGAACGATTGCGTGCTGCCATAGGCGCGTGGAATCAGTTCGGTCAGCAGCTTGTTGCCGACTCCGACCATCACCAGCGGCAGCAGGGCGACCAGCGGATGCGCCAGCTTGCCGTGCTCGAATGGCGCCGGTTCGTTGAGCAGTTGGTCGCCGTAGCCTTCCCCTGCCGCCGCGGCCTTGCGGCGGCGCCACTCCAGGTAGGTCAGTCCCACGACCAGGATGAACACCGCGCCGATCGAGCCCAGCCATGGTGCTGCCCAGGTATTGGTGCCGAAGAATGCGGTGGGGATGATGTTCTGGATCTGCGGCGTGCCTGGCAGCGAGTCCATGGTGAAAGTGAAGGCGCCCAATGCAATGGTGCCGGGGATCAGCCGCTTCGGAATGTTGCTGGCGCGAAAAAGTTCGGCCGCGAACGGGTAGACCGCAAACACCACCACGAACAACGACACGCCGCCGTAGGTGAGCAGCGCGCACACCAGCACGATGGAGAGGATCGCGCGGCTACGGCCCACCAGGTTGATGGTGGCGGCCACGATCGACTTGGAAAACCCGGACAGCTCGATCAGCTTGCCGAACAGTGCGCCGAGCATGAATACCGGAAAGTAGAGCTTGAGGAAGCCGACCATCTTGTCCATGAACAAGCCGGTGAAGATCGGCGCCACCAGGGACGGGTCGGTAAGCAGTACCGCTGCCAGCGCCGCGATCGGGGCAAACAGGATCACGCTGTAGCCGCGGTACGCCGCAAACATCAAGAAGCACAATGCGGCCAGCACGATCAGAAAGGCCATCCCTGAAGTTCCCCATGATGTCTCGGTCGCAATCGACCCGGGCCGAGTATCCGCGCGCACCGTCGTTGCGGGCACTGTACGAAGGTACAAGTGCCGTGGCAGCCTGGGCTGCCTACTCTTGCCCTCATCAACATCCATCGTCGATGGTTGTGACCATGAGGGAAGGGGAAATCATGAAGCGCACGTCTCTGAGTCTGGCGATTGGTCTGGCCACTGGCCTGTTGTGTGCCTTGCCGCTGTATGCGCAGCAAGCCGGCACTGCCGGTGCCACCAGCAATACGAGCAAACCGGCCAATGCCAAGCAGCTAGGCACGGTGACGGTCACGGCGCGCAAGCGCGCGGAAACACTGCAGGACGTGCCGATTGCGGTCAGTGCCTTCACCAGCGAGGCACTGTTCAAGCAGAACGTGCAGAGCCTGGCCGATCTGCAGGGCAAGGTACCTTCGCTGCAGATCTACGCCGCGCGCGGCTCCAACACCACGTTGACCGCCTATATTCGCGGTGTCGGCCAGGCCGATCCCACCTGGGGTTTCGACCCTGGCGTGGGTATCTACCTGGATGACGTCTATCTGGCCAGGCCGCAGGGTGCCCTGCTCGACGTATTCGACGTCGCCCGGATCGAGGTGTTGCGTGGCCCGCAGGGCAGCCTTTATGGCAAGAACACCATCGGCGGCGCGATCAAGTACGTGTCCAACCCGCTGCCGACCAAGACCGAGGGCTCGGTCGAGACCACCGTGGGCACGCATGGCGAGAAGGATGCCAAGGCCAGCCTCGGCGGCGCCAGCGCCGATGGTGTGTGGCGTGGCCGCATCGCGGCGGCCACCGAGCACAACGACGGTTTCGGCAAGAATCTCACCAGCAAAAGCCGCAATGGCAACAAGAACACCAATGCAGCGCGCGCCACGCTCGGCTTCTTTCCATCCAACACCTTCAATGCCCAGCTGACCGTCGACGGCCTGCGCGACAACTCCAATCCGCGCGGCGCAAAGATGCTGATCGTCAACAAGTTCGATCCGACTTACGCGCCGCTTTCCAGTGACTTCGATACGCGCGGTGGCCTGTCTCAGCTCAACCATACCGAGATGAGTGGCGGCGCGCTGACCCTCAACTGGATCGTCAGTCAGGACTGGTCGCTGAAGTCGGTCACCGCCTATCGCGAATCCTCGACGGTTACCAATATCGACTTCGACACCTTGCCGGAGAAGATTGCCGACGTCAGCGCGACCTACAGCGATCACCAGTTGACCCAGGAATTCCAGGCCAACTATGACGCCGGCGGCTCGGTGCATGGCGTGGCCGGCCTCTATTACTTCAACGGCGCGGCGAATGGCTCCATCCACAATATCTTTCTGGGCTCGCCGCCCTACAGCACGCTGGGCTATTCGTTGTACGGCAGTACCGGCGGCAGCATGGGCACCAAGAGCTATGCCGGCTACGGTGATTTCACCTGGGATCTCAGTCCCGCGTGGAGCCTGGATCTCGGCCTGCGCTATACCCACGAGGTGAAGACGGCGGTGATCCAGAACTTTGGCTACGCCGACGCCACGTTCCAGAATCCCACCTCGACCCTGGCCGATTTCACTGGATCGCATTCATCAAACAACGTGTCACCCAAGGTCTCGTTGGACTGGAAGGTGAGCGATGAAGTCAGGTTGTACGGCAGCTACAGCGAAGGCTTCCATTCGGGTGGTTTCAATATCCGCGCCAATTGCGTGGCGATTCCGAGCTCGTGCAAGCCGATCAACGACGAGAAAGTGCAGTCCTTCGAGCTGGGCAGCAAGATGACCTTCTTCGACGACGCGTTGATGATGAACACAGCGTTGTTCCACAACGTCTACTCGAATATCCAGCTGTCGGTATTCACTTCGTACACCTTGCCGAACGGTAGCCAGGGCTTCTTTGGTGACTTCACCAATGCCGGCAAGGGCCACATCGACGGCCTGGAGGAAGAGTTTGCCTGGAAGCCAAGCGAGAACTGGACCCTGAGCGGGCAGTTCGCCTACCTGCACACCAAGTACACGAAGTTCTTGACGAGCGGGGTCAATGTCGCTGACCAGCAGAAGTTCACCAACGCACCGAAGTGGTCTGGCGGCCTTTCACTGGAAAATACCCAGCCGGTGGGCAATGGCGGCAGCCTCACGGCACGGATCAATTACACCTACCAGACGATGGTGTATCCGGAGACCTCGTTGTCGCCTCTGATCGCGCAGCCGTCGTATGGCCTGTGGAACGCGGGCGTGATCTGGAAGATCAATGAGCCGTGGACCTTGAGCCTGCAGGGCAGCAATCTGGCCAACAAGTCGTATCGCACCACCGGCTACAACATCTCCTCGCTGGGCATCATCACCGGCTTCTACGGGGCGCCGCGGATGGTCACGCTGACGGCTCGCTACACTTTCTGAGCCATCGCCGGCAGGCCGCTGCCATGCACCCTGCGGGTTTTTCCGGCAGGATACGCGGCAGCGGCTTTCGCCCGAACCGTGAACGCAGGAGTGTATTGATGCAACCGAAATTATGTCTGCGAGCGATCTTCCTTGCGCTGTGTGTCAGCAGCACCGTTGCCTGCGCCGCCAGCGACAAGGCTGCTTTGCCCAAGCTCAAGCTCGATCCCTCACGGGTCGCCGTGGCCGGGTTGTCATCGGGGGCCTATATGGCCGGCCAGGCCCAGCTGGCTTACCCCGAATGGTTTGCCAACGCCGCGCTGGTCGCGGGCGGCCCGTACGGCTGTGCCGAGGGACAGCTCAAGCTGGCGCTGACCACCTGCATGAAGGGTGTGCCGGCGGCGGATGTCGACGCGCTGGTGAGGCAGGCACAAAAGCGCTCGGCGGCCGGTGAAATCGGTCCGCTGAAGGATCTGGCCCATGCCCATGTCTACCTGCTGCACGGCCGCGCAGACACGACCGTAGCACCCGCCGTGGCCGAAGCTGCTGCCGGGTTCTACAACAAGTTGCGTGCCAGCGACACGGCGTTGGCGGGTATGCAGATCAAGGACGATGGCGCGCGTGATTTTGCGCACAACCTGCCGGTGGCTGCCGCCGGTGATGACTGTGCCAAGTCGGTGTCGCCGTACCTCGGTCACTGCGGGTTCGACGCAGCCGGCGCGATCTTCGCGCAGATGTTCGGCAAGCCGACGCACGCGGTGACGGTCAGCGCGAAAGGCGAGTTGCGCACGTTCGACCAGGACGCACTGCGTCCTGACGGTGCCGACGCTTTTCTGGCCAGTACGGGCTATGTCTATGTGCCAGCCGCGTGCGCGGCGGGCAAGGTCTGCGGCCTGGTGGTGGCGTTCCACGGCTGCAAGCAGAATGCCGATGCGGTCGGCGAGGCATTCGTGCAAGACGCGGGCTTCAATCGTTGGGCCGATGCCTACGATGTGGCCGTGCTATATCCTCAGACTCGCGCAAGTTTCGCGCCTTTGAATCCGCAAGCATGCTGGGACTGGTGGGGGTATTCCGGAGCCGACTACGACACTCGCCACGGCGTGCAGTTGCGCTGG
>JBBQQL010000193.1:0-7388 GCA_038215995.1 Lysobacterales bacterium | reverse complement strand
GGTCAGGTCGGCGCGGCAGATGAATTTGTCCGCTGACCAGTCCGGCACCACCTTGAGGATCTCGTCGGTGATTTCCCTGCGCACCATTTCGCCGGGAATCAGGTTGTTCAGCGCAAACGGCTTGCCGCAGACCGCACAGGTTTTCTGCGGGAGTTTTTTCACGGACATGGAATGACATCTCTTGGTCGGCCGGCAACGCGGCAAGGTTCCGCTCAGAGATTACTCCGCCGACACGACCCGCAGAAGAACGCCCCGCAGCTCAGTCAACCTCGCCACGGCGTTGGCGCAAGGCCTGGATCATCACGGCACATACCAGCAGGTTGAGCACCAGCGCCACGAGCGCCATGGCCGCACCGTGCCTGATCCAGTCGCCGAGTTCGAAGGGAAGGTAAATGCCGGCACTGATCGCCGCCACCCATTCGGCCCAGCGCCGACCGTGCCACAAGCCGTAGGCCTCGATGCCTCGAGCCGTGGCATAGACCAGCGCAATCAGGGCGAGCAGGCGCAACCGCGTATCAGTGACGTGCGCGGCAGCCTCGAGAAAAACACGCGGGTAGTGCCTGGCCGGATTGAGTTGCAGGTGCT
The DNA here is from genome assembly GCA_038215995.1 of Lysobacterales bacterium. Classification (GTDB taxonomy): domain Bacteria; phylum Pseudomonadota; class Gammaproteobacteria; order Xanthomonadales; family Rhodanobacteraceae; genus Rhodanobacter. Next base: position 6,803 of record JBBQQL010000193.1, on the reverse strand, counting down.
CGATCAGTTGCTCGGCCACGCGCTGCACATCGTGATGAATGAGCGACAGCGCGCCCAAGCCGCCCAGCAGAATGAGCGCGCCCTTGGCCAGCTCGAAGGCAGCCACGAGGCGAATCGTGTCGAGTTTGCTCATGCTTGACCTCCAGCCGGCAGGGGCCGATCAGGCGAGCCCGCCAGCCACATGTCATCAACATGCCGCCGGCGGGTAGCAAGCATCGCGAGGCCTTACTTCGCCGGCTTCACATAAGTATTGAACAGCTCGTCGATGCGGCGGTATTCGTCGTACCAGGAATCGGCGTGCTCGAAGCCGTGGCGTTCCAGCGGGTACAGCGAGATCCAGAAGTGGTTCTTGTGCAGCTCGATGAAGCGCTGGTACAGGCGCACCGAGTCGCTGGCCATCACGTTGTTGTCGATCAGACCGTGCTCGATCAGCAGCGGATCACGCAGGTTGGCGGCGTACTCGATCGGTGAGCTGGTCTTGTAGGCCTCGGGATCGAGCTGCGGGTCGTTGAGGATGTTGGAGGTGTATTCGTCGTTGTAGCTGGTCCAGTCCGACGGCGCGCGCAATGCCGCGCCGGCGGCGAATTCACCCGGTGCACGCAACAGCGCCATCTCGGTCATGAAGCCACCGTAGCTGCCGCCGTAGATGCCGACGCGCTTCGGATCCACGGCGTGGTGCTTGACCAGCCAGGCCTTGCCGTCGAGCAGGTCTTCCAGCTCCGGATGACCCATCTGTTGGTAGATCGCGGTGCGCCAGGCGCGGCCGTAACCGGCCGAGGCGCGGTAGTCCATCTCCAGCACCACGTAACCTTGCTGCACCAGCAGGTTGTTGAACATCTGCTCGCGGAAGTAATAGGTGGAGCCGAGCGTCACGTCCTGCAGGTAGCCGGCGCCGTGCACGAACAACACGGCCGGGCGCTTGGACGCCTCGCTTTCGTCAGCCGGGCCGTAGTACTTGGCGTAGATCACCCCCGCACCATGCGAAGACGGCACCTCGACAATCTTCGGCGTGATCCATGCGCGATCGGCATACGCCGGCTTCATGGTCTGGGTGAGTTCCTTGACGCTGCCGCCATCAGACGGCTGCACCGCCAACTGGGGGAACAGGTACGCCCCGGAGTGCAGCACGGCGAGCTGCCTGTCGTCGGGTGACAGCATGAAATCGTCGATGCTCTGGAACTGGCTGACCCGGCTGAGCGGGCCGCCGCCGACCGGCACGCGGTAGATGTCGTAGCTGTATGGCGCGACCTGGTTGGTCAGCACGTAGAACGTCTTGCCGTCGTCGCTGAGCAGCGGGTGGCTGACCTCGAACTTGCCGCTGGTCAGCGCCTTCGGCTTGCCGCCGAGCGACTGGGTATAAAGCTGGGAATAGCCGCTCTGCTCGCTGAGGTACCACAGCGTGCGGCTGTCTTTCAGCCAGCCAAAGTCGTTGAAGCTCCAGTTGATCCAGGCGTTGTCGTGCAGGCGATTCTGGCTGACCAGCGCGTGCCGGCTGAAGTCGACGCTGGCGATCCAGCGGTCCTTGTTGTCGATCGCGCGCAGCTGAATCGCCAGCTGGCTGCCGTCGTCGCTCCACGCGATGCCGCCGCCACCGCCGTCCTCGCCACCTGCCACGATGCGCACCGGGCGCACGTCCGGCGCCTTCAGCGCCTTGGCTTCATCGGTCTTGCCGGCCTGCGCCAGTGCAGCGACGGTCTGTTTGCGCAGCGCGGCCAGCGGATCGTCCTTGATGCCAGGTAAGGCATCGGTCTTCAACGCATATTTCTGGTGATGGACCAGGTCGAGCAACCATAGCGCCTGCGGTGCCGGATCGTTGTGGCCGACATAGGTGCGCGCCTTTTCCGGCTCGGTGTAGCCACTGTCGGTCACGTAGTGGTTGACCACCGGGGCCTGGCCGGAGGCATAGTCCTTCGACTTGGTCACCAGCAGCATCCAGCGGCCATCCGGCGACAGTTCGGTATCGACCGGCACGATCTTGTCGCCGAGCCAGAACGGCGCCGGCGCACGGCCGGGGTCGGCGGCCTCCAGTGCCTTGTTGTCATCGCGCATGGCCTGCTTGTCGGCCTTGATTTCGCGCAGCGTCTTGAACAGCTTCAGTTGCAGGTCGCCCAGCTCGTCCGGCTGTTTCGCCTGCGGGTCATCGGCAAATTTCAGCAGCGCCACCGGCGCGGTGATGGCACTGGCCAGGTCGTAGCGGTACCAGTCGTTGCCATCGCGGAACTGCAGCGAGCGGCCGTCGGCCGAAAACTGCGGCGAGGACTCCCGCTGCGGGCTCATCGTCACCTGGTGGCGCTGGCCGCTGGCCAGATCGACCACAAACACGTCGCCATGCAGGATAAAGGCGGCATGCTGGTGGGCGTGATCGAACACGGCCGGGCCGTCGGCTTTGGCCATCGCAGCCGGGTCGAGCTTCACGCTGCTGCCACTGGCCGGGTCGGCCCGATACAGGTCGCGCACCGGACTGCCATCGCGCTTCACCGAGTAATACAGGCTGCGCCCGTCCACGCTCCAGTACGGCATTTCCACCGGCTGACCGACCCAGTCGGGATTGGCCATGATGGTTTCCATATCGAGCGGGGCATGGGTGGCCGCAGCGGCCGGCAGTGCGACGAGGGCAACGAGGGTGGCGAGCAGCAGTCTGCGCATGGAGGGTTCCCAGGCAAAAAAACCAGCATAACCGAGCCCGGTCTACCCACGCGGCCTACCGTGCCAGAAGTCATCCGTCACCATCGCTGCAGCCGATGCCGCGTGGGGTTACCCTGCCTGCCGGCCCTGCCCGCGGAGATTCAGCATGCGCTTCACCCCTGTCCTGATCGCCAGCCTGTTCAGCGCCGCCGCCATCGCCGCGCAGTTGCCACCGGTGCAGCATGCGTCAGGCAAGGTGGCGTTGATCGAGCCCAGCCAGCAACTGCCACCGGCCACACCGGCACAGCCGGCGTCCAGCGTGTTCCACGGGGTGACCGTGGCCGATCCCTACCGCTGGCTGGAAAACCCGGACGCCCCCCGGGTGCAACAGTGGATCGCGGCGCAGAATGCCTACACCGAGGCGAAGCTGGCCGCGATGCCGCAGGGGCGGGCGATCAGCGCCCGGGTGCAGCAACTGGCGATCACCTCGACCACCCGCTCGGGCCCGGAACTGGCCGGCAAGACCTTGTTCTACCTGCAGCAGACACCGCCGCAGCCGCAGCCCGTGCTGATCGCGCAGGCGTGGCCCGATGGCGCGGCGAAAACCGTGGTGGATCCGAACGCCGACCACGGCCGCACCGCGATCGCCGACTACTGGCCTTCGCCCAGCGGCCGTTACCTGGCCTACGGCACTGCCGAGGGCGGCAGCGAGCTGACCACCATCCACGTGCTCGACGTGGGCACCGGCAAGACCTTGCCCGACACCCTGCCCTGGGCCGGCGGCGGTACCACCCCGCAAGGGCTGGCCTGGGACGCCGACGAAAAGGGCTTCAGCTATGTGCGCTTCGCGCCGCCCGCGAGCGGGCAATCGGTGCAGCAATTCGATGCCAACCTGGTTCATCACCGGCTGGGCCAGCCAGCAAGCGCCGATGCAGTGGTGTTCGGCAAGGACTATTCCCGAGTCGCCGAATACGTGCTGGTGAATTCACCCGGCACGGCGCAGTCCGCCGTGCTCGCCTACATCGGCGACGGTGGCGCGGCCGAGGTTTTCCTGCGGCAGGGTGGGCGCCATGTGCGCGCGCTCGATCGCCGCGCCAACGTGCGCACGGCGGCGTGGGTATCCGGCCGCCTGTATGTCGCCTCGTTCGAGAACGCACCGCGCGGCAAGATCATCGCCGTGGACAGGAACGGCAAGCGCACGCTGGTGCTGGCGCAGCGTGATGGCGCAATCCAGCGCATCGCCCCGCTCGGCGACGGCTTTCTGGTGGTGCGCAGCAAGGGCCCGGACTGGTGGGTGGAGCAGTACGACCGCGCCGCGCATTTCGTGCGTCGGCTGCCACTGCCGGCGCACGGCATCGGCGTGGGCGCCATCGCCTCCGAATCCGGCCAGGACAAGGCGCTGATCAGCTACAGCGGCTGGAGCACGCCCGAACGCTGGGTCGAGTACGACGGCAGGCAGGGCACGCTGAAAACGGTGTTCGAGGTGAAGCCGGCCGCTGATTATTCGAACGTGGTGACGCACCAGATCGACGGTACGTCGAAAGACGGCACCAAGATCCCGGTGACCGTGCTGTCGCTGCGCGGCCTCACGCCTGACGGCACGCGCCCCACCATCCTGTACAGCTACGGCGGCTTCGATATCCCGATCAAACCCGGCTTCATCGGTGCCAACCTGGCCTGGCTGGAGCGCGGCGGCGTGCTGGCCTACGCCAATATCCGCGGCGGCAACGAGAACGGCGAGGCGTGGCACGCGCAGGGCCAGAAGCTGCACAAGCAGAACGTGTTCGACGATTTCCACGCCGCCGCGCTGGCGCTGTTCGACAGCCACTGGACCGACCGTGAGCACCTGGGCATCCTCGGCGGCAGCAACGGCGGCCTGCTGATGGGTGCGCAGATCGTGCAGCATCCTGGCGACTACCGCGCGGTGGTGGCCAAAGTCGGCATCTACGACATGCTGCGCCACGAGACCGCCTTCGCCAACGGGCCGTACAACGTCAGCGAATACGGCAGCATCAGCGACCCGGCGCAGTTCAAGGCCACCCTGGCCTACTCGCCGCTGCAGAACGTGCAAGCGCACACCGCCTACCCAGCCGTGCTGATGACCACCGGCGCCAACGATCCACGCGTGGCGCCGTGGCAATCACGCAAGTTCACCGCCGCCCTGCAGAACGCCAGCAGCTCGGCCCAGCCGATCATGCTGCTCACCCGCATGCACGCCGGCCACGGCATCGGCGCTCCCTTCAGCCAGCGCGTCGGCGACACCGCCATCGGCCTCACGTTTTTTTCGCATGAGCTGGGGTTACCCGCCAAACCCTGACTCCGTCGTAGGAGCCCGCTGGCGGGCGATGCTGTTGCTCCGATGCGCCATGGAAGAGCAAAAAGCATCGCCCGCCAGCGGGCTCCTACCGCAGCGGCTGGTCAAGATGATCGAGCCAGACGGCATTCCAGTAGGGGTAGGCAAGTACACCGTCAACCAGCCCTGCGCGCACCGGATTGGCCACCAGGTAGCGCGCGACGCACTTGATGTCCTCATCCGTACGCAGCGCGTGGTCATGGAAGCTGCGCTCCCACGGCGCGCCGTCCACCGCACAGGAATCGTGCAGCGCGCGCGACACGCCGGCCTTGAACCGATTCATGACGCGCCCCAGCGGTTCATCGCCCAGCTGCAGCAACCCATGCCAGTGATCGGGCATCAGCACCCACGCCAGCAGGCGCGAATCCGCCCAGGTTTCCTGAGCGTGGATAACCCGGCAGGCGATCCGCGCACACACCGGGTCGGTAAACAGGCATTCGCGATGGCGGGTTACCGTTGTCAGCAGATACAGCTGCCCCGGAATGGAAACCCGGCCCCGACGCAGGGCCTGCCGACCTACAGGTGGAAATGCAGTCATGCATGAAGCCTTCCGCAGACGGCGCCACAAAGGTATCGCTCGTGTCCCACAACTTCGGCCCGACAAAACCCCATCCTCTCGTAGGAGCCCGCTGGCGGGCGATGCTCTTGGCTCTGATGCGTCATGGAAGAGCAACAGCATCGCCCGCCAGCGGGCTCCTACGAGGTCGCGGCGGATTCGGTGGGTGGTCTGGCGTGGCGAAGTCGGTGAGAATCAGCGGCTACGCCATCGATATTTCGCTACGAGCCCTCGCGTACTGCCGGCTCCGTGGCACCACACTTTTCCGAGCAGCCCATGACCCTCCCCACCATCGAACGCGAAACCGCCGCAGACCCGACTTTCAGCATCATCTGGCTGCATGGCCTGGGTGCCGACGGCAATGATTTTGCGCCGATCGTGCCGGAGCTGGTGGCGCCATCCTGGCCGGCGCTGCGTTTCGTGTTTCCGCATGCGCCGGTGCAGCCGGTGACAATCAACAACGGCATGCCGATGCGTGCGTGGTACGACATCGTCGGCTTCGACCTCAACGCGCGGCAGGACGAGGTCGGCATGCGCGCCTCGTTCGCCGAGGTGGAAGCCCTGATCGCGCGCGAGCACGAGCGCGGTGTGCCCAGCGAGCGGATCGTGCTGGCGGGGTTCTCGCAGGGCGGCGCCATGGCCCTGGCGGCCGGCTTGCGGCACCCGGAAAAGCTGGCCGGCATCGTCGTGCTGTCCGCCTATCTACCACTACCCGCCACGCTGGCTGCCGAGCGCAGCAGCGCGAATGACGCCACGCCGATCTTCTGGGGGCATGGCACCGCCGATCCGGTCGTGGTGCTGCAACGCGGTGTCGAATCCCATACGCTGCTGCAATCACTGGGCTACACGGTGGACTGGCATACCTACCCGATGCCGCATTCGGTATGCGCCGAGGAAATCGCCGACCTGCGCCGCTGGCTTGGGCAGCGGTTCGCGTAAGCCGGCGCGGGCCTGCGGCATACTGGCGGCATGCGCGCCCTCTCGCCCCCCAAACGCCTGCGTGGCGTGGTCGAACAAAGTCCATTGCCGGACTTCTGCCAGCTGCCGGCGCTGTTTGCGCTGTTCGTGGTCGGCGCGCTGACCGTGACCGTGATGTGGCTGGCACGCGATGACCAGCGCGACTGGCCAGCCTACAGCGTCAGCATGCTGTTCGTGACCTGGCTGGCGATGGTGATTGCGGTGACCCTGTGCAAGCTGCGCGGGCTGCTGCTGCGCCTGCCCGGGCGGCTGCCGTATCTGGGGGTGTGGCTGATCATCGTGCTGACTGTG
>JBBQQL010000192.1:0-7464 GCA_038215995.1 Lysobacterales bacterium | reverse complement strand
TTGTCGCTGCCGACCACCACATGGGAGTCGCCCTGGGTATCGGCGCCCCACACCACCATCGGCATGCTCAGCTTGTCGAAACGACGCACGGCGTCCTGGTGCACACCCTGTCCCAGCAGGATCAATCCATCAGCCGCCTGCACCGCGGCGGCAGCAGCACCCTGGCGAGTGGTGAGCAGCACGCTGTAACCCGCCGCCGTCAGCTCCTGCAGGATGCCGCCGAGCAGGCCCAGCGGGTACGGGTCGAGCATGGTGCGGTCGCTGGAGGGTTTCATCTCCACGATCACGGCCACCGTATGGCTGCGCCGCAGGCGCAGGTTTCGGGCGTTCAGATTCAACTTGTAGCCCTGCTCACGGGCCAGCAACTGGATCCGCTCACGGGTTTCGGCATTCACCAGCGGACTGTCACTCAACGCCCGCGACACGGTGATCTTTGAAAGTCCCGCCAGCTCAGCCAGGTCGGCCATCGTGAGGACAGAGCGCTGACCTTCCACTACGGCTCTTTTCTTGTTCTTGCGGTTCAAGACCGACCTCGGGCGAATGACGCTGACTGGAATTTGGACGCACCACCGCAGAGTAGCGGCCATACGCCACAAAAGCATGCTTCGGACAACAGCATCGGCGCCGTGCTTGGCTGGAGCGGCGCAAAAACGCCCGGCGCCCCCTCACCCCTGCGGCCCGGCGCGGTCACTCCGCAAGCTTTCACGAAAATGATATCGGTATCTTGATATCGATATCATTTGGTGGGATGCTCGCCCCATTCCGGCCGGGGCAGCCCCCGGCAACACCTGCTCACTTAGTGCGAAAGACGTTGGGGAAACGCGTGTCCGATCCAGATTCCACGCCCGCCGGCCACACCATGGCCACCGCGACCACGACTGCCGGCACCGACCCGTGGCGGCTGATACGACGTGGTCACGGCGTACCAACGCGAGCACAGGAGGAAAGCCTGTTTGCGCTGGCCAATGGCAGCCTCGGCGTGCGCGGCGGACTGGAGGAAGGTGACAGCCAGACCCAGGGCAGCTTTCTGTCCGGAGCATGGGAACGCACGCCGATCGAGTACCACGAGCGCTTCCCGGGTTTCGCGAGAAGCACCGACACCCGCGTTCCCGTCGCCGATGGCACCCGTATCGGGCTGAGCCTGGGTGACCGCGCCGTGCAGCTGGACGACGGTGAATGGCTGGATTTCTCTCGCACGCTCGACCTGCGCCACGGCTGCCTGCAGCGCTCGCTGCGTTGGCGGTCGGCCGACGGCACTACCCTCGAGATCCGTGCCGAACGACTGGTGGCGCTGGATACGCCCGGCCTGCTGGCGATTCGTTACTGCGTGCGATCGATCGATTACAGCGGCACGATCACGCTCGAGTCAGCCATCGACACCGCGCGCGACGCGGCCGGCCAGGGTGAAGACCCACGCATCGGCACGCGCGTCGATGGTGGCCTGCGCAATGCCGGCGCCGCCGCCGACGCGGGGCAGGCCTGGGTCCGCCAGCACACCAGCCATAGCGACATCCAGGTGCTATGCGGACAGCGCAACCTGCTGCGCGAGGGCGATCTGGCGTTTCACGCCGCCGCTACCAGCCCGCGCGGCGTCAGCCAGACCTTCGCCGGCCAGTTGCAGCCGGGGCAGCAACTGGTGCTTGAGAAATACGTCGCTTACGCCTGGACACTGCCCGCGGAACAGACAGCACCCGAGCACCTGTCCAGCCAGGTCGAACAGATCCTGCAACAGGCCGTCACGACCGGTTATGCCACGCTGGCGCATCGGCAATCCCTCGAGCTGGAGCGCTTCTGGGCAGCCGCCGACCTGGCCATGCCGGGCGACGCCGAGACCGAGCTGGCGCTGCGCCTGAACCTGTTCCACGTCTACCAGTCCAGCCCACGCGACAGCAGCGGCAGCATTGCCGCCAAGGGGCTCACCGGCGAGGGCTACGAGGGTCATTATTTCTGGGATGCCGAAGCGTTCATGCTGCCGGCCATGGTCGGCGTGGCACCCGAGCTGGCTCGCCATATGCTCGAGTACCGCTACCGCACGCTCGACCGCGCACGTCTGCACGCACGGGAAATGAACCACGCCCGCGGCGCCCTGTTCCCGTGGCGCACAATCAGTGGCGACGAGTGCTCGGCCTACTTTCCCAGCGGCTCGGCGCAGTACCACATCAACGCCGCAATCGCCTGGGCGATCCGCCTGTATGTCGATGCGAGTGGCGACGACGCCTTCCTGCAGACGCAGGGCGCGGAGATGCTGTTCGAGACGGCCCGCATCTGGCTCGATGTCGGCCATTTCAACGCGCGCCGCAACGGTGCCTTCTGCATCCACGAAGTCACCGGCCCGGATGAATACTCCGCCCTGGTCGACAACAACCACTACACCAACCGCATGGCCCAGCGGCACCTGCGCGATGCCGCCGCCGTCGCCCGTCGCATGCTGGCGCAGAGCCCGACAGCCTTTGCCGAGCTCAGCGCACGCATCGGGTTGCACGCTGACGAGTACGCGCTATGGCAACGCGCCGCCGACGCGATGTACCTGCCGGTGGACGCGCAACTTGGCATCTTCCCGCAGGACGACGGCTTTCTCGACAAGCCCAGGCTGCCACCGCAAAACACCGAGCATGGCAAGCAGCCGCTGCTGTTGCGCCTGCACCCGCTGACCATCTACCGACACCAGGTATGCAAGCAGGCCGATGCCCTGCTGGGCCTGGTGCTCGCCGGCGACGACGTGGATCGCGAAGCCAAGCGGCGCAATCTCGAATACTACGAATCGGTCACCGTCCACGACTCGACCCTGTCGGCCTCGACCTTCGCCATCCTCGCCGCTGAAGTCGGCCAGCTGGACAAGGCCAGCCGATATTTTCAGGAGACCCTCCGCGTCGACCTGGACGACCTGCACGGCAACGCCAGCCACGGCCTGCACATGGCGGCGATGGCCGGCAGCTGGCTGGCACTGACCTGGGGCTTTGGCGGCTTGCGTGTGATCGACGGCGTGCCGGCCCTGTCGCCACGCCTGCCGCCGGCATGGCCGGGCTACCGTTTCGGCCTGCGCTGGCGCGACAGCCAGCTGCGCGTCGAGGTCGACGCCGACGGCGTGCGTTACAGCCTCAGCGCCGGCGCCACGCTGAATTTCCTGCACGACGGCCAGCCACAGCAACTGCAGGCCGGCCAGTCGCTGCGCCTGCCCCACCTGGCGGCAGGCACCTGGCCGTCGCTGCCGCACGCATTCAAGGCGGTGATCTTCGACCTGGACGGCGTCATCGCGGATACCGCCGTCGTGCACCACGCCGCGTGGAAGCAACTGGCGACGGAGATCGGCATTCCCTTTGACGACAGCATCGGTGAGCGGCTCAAGGGCGTCGACCGGCTGGCCTCGCTGGACATCGTGCTCGAAGGCAACGACCGCCGCTACAGCGCCAGCGAAAAGCTCGCCCTGGCCGACCGCAAGAATGCCCTCTACCGCGAGCAGATCGAGCATTTCGGTCCGGCCGACATGCTGCCCGGCGCACGCGAGGCGATCGAATCCGCACGCCGCGCCGGACTCAAGGTCGGGTTGGCGTCGGCCAGCCGCAACGCCGCATTGCTGCTGCAGCGCATGCATATCGCCGAGCTGTTCGACCACGTTGTCGACGCCGGCACGATCAGCCAGGCAAAACCTCACCCCGAGATCTTTCTGGCCGCCGCACGCGGTCTCGGCGTGCAACCGAGCGAATGCCTTGGAGTGGAGGATGCCGCTGCAGGCGTCACCAGCATTCATGCCGCGGGGATGGCGGCAATCGGGATCGGCCACGCGCATGCGCTGGCCGAGGCGGATGTGGTGCTGCCAAGTGTCGCTGAGCTGGACATCGGCAGGTTTCTTAAAGGTTGAACGACGAGCCGACGTGTCCGGTCGTTCGACCGGTCCCGATCGAAAACAAAATTGTTGGGGAATCATCATGAATAATCGCAAGCAACTCACCCGATTGGCCCTGTCCGTGGCGATCGCCGCCACCCTGATGTCCGGCACCGCGCTGGCTCAGGACAATACGCAAGCACCGGCAACTCCGGCACCCTCGACGCAGAAAGCGAAGCCCGCCAACACCACCTCGCTGCAGCAGGTCGTCGTTACCGGCACCGCCAGCTACGGCGGCGTGAAAAAGATCGACGCCAGCTACTCGATCACCAGCGCCAATGCGGAGCAGATCCGCGAAGCGAATCCGGTCAGTTCGGCCGATCTTCTGAAAATGTCGCCAGGTGTCTACCCCGAGTCGTCCGGTGGCGAGACAGGCGCCAATATCGAGGTTGCAGGCTTCCCGGGTGGTGGCGATGCACCCTACGCCACGTTCGAGATGAACGGCTCACCGCTGTATCCGATGTCGACGCTGTCGTTCATGGAGAACTCCTCCATGTTCCGCCTGGATGACACCATCGATCGCGTCGAAATCGTGCAGGGTGGCCCGCAGGTGCTGTATGGCACCGGGCAGCCGGGCGTAACCGCCAACTTCATGCTCAGGCAGGGCACCGAGGTACCCTCTGGCGATGTCGGGCTGACCTATGGCTCGGAAGGCATGGTGCGGCTCGACGGCTTCGTCGGCTTCAAGGTGGCCGACGGCTGGTACGGCAGCGTCGGTGGTTTCTGGCGCAAATCGGACGGCGTGCGCTCGCCGCAGTTCCCGGCCGACAATGGCGGACAGCTGACCGCCACCTTGAGCCACGACCTGAGCAACGGCAACGTGATGTTGTATGCCCGCCGGCTGAAGGACGAAAATCAGTTTGTCACCGACACGCCCATCCTCAACCCGTCGTCGGGCCAGTTCTCCGCCTACCCGGGCTTCAGCCCGCTGACCGGCACCTTCGGCAGCAACGCCGATCGCAACTCCCTGCTGGCCATCACCCCGTGCACCACCGCCGGCTGCACCCCGGGCACCATGCCGGTCGACCTGGCCAAGGGCCGCGGCGCGGATATCCACATCGTCGGCGGCACGCTTGATCTTGATTTCGATACCGGCTGGTCACTATCGGACAAGTTCAATCTGACCGGGGGCCAGATGAACACGACGTCGTTCTTCAGCACCGGCAACAACCCGACCACCCTGGCCGACTACATCGCCAATGCCGAAACAGCCAACAACCTGCCCGCCGGCCTGACCGCCACCGCCACCTACCGCAACGGTGGCGCGGCCAACATGAACGAGAACGTCAACGAGCAAGGCTTGTGGTACGTGCACAAGGACATCAAGGCCTTCACCAACGAACTGCATCTGAGCACGCAACTGTTCGACGGCAACACGCTGACGGTAGGCAACTACACCGCGGTGTATTCGGCCGAGGATCAGTGGTACCTGGGCAACAGCATGCTGTTGCAGGCCAGGAACAACCCCAACCCGATCGCGGTGTCCCTGAGCGACGGCACCAACACCTATGCATTGACCGACCCGCAGGGCTTCTCCGGCAGCTCGTTCTATACCCTGCATGAGAAGTGGGATGCGGTGAATACGGCATTCTTTGCCACTGACTCCTGGAAGATCAACCAGTGGCTGCTCGATGCCGGCGTCCGCGTGGAACACCAGCAGGCCAGCGGCTTCATCCAGAACAACACCTCAGGCGACCTCGATAACAACCCGAACACCTTGTACAACAACAACGCGTCGTACCTGACCCCCGGCGGCACCAACATCCCGTACTCGAAGACGGCACCGTCGTGGACTGTGGGTGCGAACTACCAGTTCAACGACAACATGAGCGCCTACCTGCGCCTCAATCACGGCATCCACTTCCCCGGCTTCGACGACTTGCGCGGGCTGCCCAGCACTCCGGTGCAGACCATCCACAACACGGAAGTCGGCTTCAAGTTCCAGAACGACTGGATCTACGCGGACATCAGCGCCTATCTGCGCCAGTTCAACGGTGTGCCATACACGATCACCACCACCAACGGCCAGTTCTCGTTCGTCTACGGGTCGGATACCAAGGGCCTGAACTTCCATACGGTGATCAAGCCGTTCGAGCATTTCTCGCTGGCCCTCACCGGCGACTTCATGGATGGTCACTACACGCACAACGCCAGTCCCGTGCAATACGTCGCTCAGGACGGCAGCACCCAGACCACCAGCATCAATGGCATGCAGTTGCAGCGGCAGCCGAAGTTCCAGGCGCGGGTGACACCAGCCTACGAGCTGCCGACCAACTGGGGCAGCATGAAGTTCTGGTTTACCTATGAATACGTGGGCAACCGCTACGGTGACCTGATCCAGCAGCAGCCGCTGGGCAACTACTACGATCTAAGCATCGGCGCCACGGCCAATATCGGCCAAAGCTGGCAGCTGCGACTGCAGGGCACCAACATGACCAACCAGATCGGGATCACGGAAGGCAATTCCCGCCTGTTCGGCTTTGCCAGCACCAACAACGTCATCCTGGCGCGTTCGATCCAGGGCCGCGAAGTCAATTTCCAGGTGAAGTACAAGTTCTGAGGAGAACGGGACTGAATCCCGCCGACCCAGTGGGACCCAACGCAACGGGCGCGACAGCGCCCGCTGCGGCAAGAGCAAGCGCAAGCTACCGCGCACGCCTGACCGGCATGGAAGTCGCTCCCCGCGGCCATGCCGGTCAGTTCACCGGTTGCCGGCCTGCATCGTCACCCTCGGCGATGCAGGCCGCCCACCCCAGCCACGGTCACCAGCAAACAGGTCACCATGAATCGATTCCGCATGATCCTCGCGCTGGCGCTGATCTACATGGTCTTCGCGATCCTGCTCAACAGTGTCGGCACGGTGATCCTGCAGGCCATCGCCACCTTCGGCGTGGACAAGCCACAAGCGAGCCTGCTGGAACTGTTCAAGGACCTGACCATTGCAGCGACCTCGCTGCTGGTCGCCTCATTTCTGCCCCTGCTCGGCTACCGCCGCGCGATGATGCTGGCGCTGGCGATTGTCGGCGCGGCCTGCATCCTGATGCCGCTCTACCCCAGTTTCCATACCACCGAATTGCTGTTCACCTGCGTTGGCGTCGGCTTCGCGCTGACCAAGGTGGCGGTGTACTCGTCGATCGGCCTGCTGACCAGTGACAAGGCCGAACACGGTCGGCTGACCAACACCATCGAAGGTCTTTTCATGGTCGGCGTGCTGGCCGGCGGCTGGATCTTCAGTGCCTTTATCGACTCAAACGACCCGGCCAATCCGTCCTGGTTGAATGTTTACTGGCTGCTCGCCGCCATGTGCGTGCTGGTGATCGTGTTGCTGGCCACGTCGCAACTGGACGAATCGGCCGCACACAACGAGAAGACCAACTCGATGCGCGGCTCGCTGCTGGAAATGCTGCAGCTGTTTCTGCGCCCGCTGGTCTATGTGTTCCTGATCTCCGCCTTTCTGTACGTGCTGATTGAACAGAGCTTCGGCACCTGGCTGCCGACGTTCAACAACGAGGTGCTGAAACTGCCCAACGCGATGAGCATCCAGGTGGCCAGCATCCTGGCCGGCACCACCGCGTTCGGCC
>JBBQQL010000191.1:0-7490 GCA_038215995.1 Lysobacterales bacterium | reverse complement strand
TGGAGCAGTGGAGCGGGGATTGAGTACGCCGACGCCTTTCGCTTTCAACACGTAACTTTGCCGCAGGCGGAGACAGCTGCGATGAGGTGTTGCGCTGTTATCCCGCAAAGCTTGTGAAGACCAGCACGCTGGACGTAGTCGGTGCGCACCGACCAGACGCAGGCAGGCCGGGGCCTGTCTCGTACTCGACGAAATGCTTCAGACGAGGTACAGCCCGCCGTTGACTGAAAGCGTGGCACCGGTGATGAAACCGGAATCGTCATGCACCAGAAAAGCGACCGAGTGGGCAATTTCCTCGACACTCGCCAGGCGGCCCACCGGAATTTGCGCCACGATGCTGTCGAGCACCTTGGCATCGACCTTGGCCACCATGTCGGTAGCCGTATAGCCAGGTGCCACCGCGTTGACGGTAATGCCTTTGCGCGCCGACTCCAGCGCCAATGACTTGGTGAAGCCGATCATGCCGGCCTTGGCAGCGGCATAGTTCGACTGCCCGAGCTGGCCCTTCTGTCCATTGACCGAAGACACATTGACGATGCGCCCCCAGCCCCGCGCGCGCATGCCGTCGATCACCGCGTGAGTCATGTTGAAGCAGGAACTGAGGTCATCATCAAGTACGGTACGCCACTGCTCGAGAGTCATCTTGTGCATGGTGGCATCACGAGTCACGCCGGCGTTGTTGATCAGGATATCCACTGCCTGACCCACTTCCTCCTCGACCTTTCTCACACCCGCCTGACAGGCATCGAAATCGGCGACATCCCACTTGTAGACCGGTATGCCGGAGCCTGTCATGAAGGAGCGTGCCACCGCATCATCACCGTGATAAGTGACCGCAACGCGGTAACCATCACGTTTCAGGCGATGCCCGATGGCCGCGCCAATGCCACGCGTACCGCCAGTGATCAGGGCCAACTTGCTCATCTGCCTTTCTCCAGGATTCACGGGGTGGGGATCAGTGGTGAAACGGGTTGCCGCGTCACGCTATTGCGTCGGCTTGAGCCAATGGCCGCTCGTGCTCCAGCATCAACGGAACCCGGCAGCAGGCGACCAGCTCGTCGGCCACGCTGCCGCGGAGCAGGCTCGTTATCGATCCGGTGCCATGCGCACCACAAACGATGAGGTCAGCCGCCACGTCATCGGCAGCGCACAGAATCTGCTGTGCAATTGAACGGCGCCGCTCGTTCGTCACCAACACGACACCGGTACTGAACAGATCCTGCTCGCAAGCCAGCGCAACCGCATGATCAAGCAAGCTGTCGCCCACCACGTGCATCGCATGCTGGAGATCGTCGAACGACAGATGTTCCCGCCCACGCTGAATCACGTGCACGAAATGAATTTCAGCACGCTGATCAGCGGCGATCGCAATCGCCCGCAGCAACGCACGCTCTGAACCCGGGCTGCCATCCACTGGCACCAGCACCCGCCTGAACTCGTTCATCGCGACTCCTCCCTGGCCTGATATCGCGCTCCGCCGAGGTAGCAGCTAATGGTGCTTGGCGGCCCGCTCGGCAGCGGCGGACTTGGCCGCACCCGCGTTGACGCGTGTGGTCGATTCGACCGCCGCGATGACCGGCTTCAAACCGTCATTCATCATTTTGGTGGCGCTCTCGAACGACTGCATGAAGCTGTCCATCCACGGGTTCGCCACCGTCGGCTGCGGTGCAGCCAGTTGCGCAGCTTCGCGACTGGCGGTCTGCAGGCCCGCGAAGGTATCGCCACCGTAGGCCATCGCAAGGCGCAGGATTTCCGCGTAGGCCGCGGCGGTTTCTTTCGTCAACTCGCCCGCGCGGGCACTCTGCCTGGCGAAGCTCTCGCTGATCGTCTGCATGGATTTCTGGGCGATCATGGCCGGGTCCTGTCCGGACTGGCCAGTGGCACCCTCCGCAAGGTCATGCAGCAATCCGTGGATCACCTCGACCTGGGCGTCACTGATGCGCCGACGCTGATCGAGCAACTTGCTGGTGAACAGGAACGTGTTGGCAATGTGGTTCTTGTGCAGGATTTTGAGTTCATCGAGCTGGGTCGTGGAAATCATGGAAATTCTCCGGCGCGCAGTGCATTCATCGAAAGGACGGCATGGCTCCCGACGGGAGCTGTCGGTGCATGGGCGAAGCCCGGCTGAAGCATGCAATCTCTGTCATGACCCATGCACGCACGATGGGCAGACTGGCCCTGCCTTGCCGCCACCGGACACTCCATGAACATGTCAACCATAGCCCCGGGAAACGCTTCCGATATTGAGCTGGATCAATTCGGATCGGGATTCCCGACGCTAGATTGAAATCGTTGACGATCCATCACCCCAGGCCAGGTACTGTCCGGCCAGCTGCGTGTGACGGTGTCAGTTACGTGACAACTCCATCCCGCACAGGAACTCCTGCATGACCCCGACCACCACCGCGGCGCCCCATATCAATGTGCCGTTTTTCTGGCCGGTCACCCTCGCGACGGACATGACTGAACAGGGGCTGGAACTGATTTCCCGCAACGTCAGATTCCTCGACGAGGAGCTGCGCCTGCATGGCGGCATCAAACCTGCTCTCGCCACCGCCCACAGCATTCGTCTGAAGCTGCGCACACTGGACTTGTGCGACTACTCGGTGCCGCATGCCCGAGGCATCCCTACCCTGGTCGATGCCCCCTATGCGGGCCACACCTCGATGATCGCCGACTACCATGACGGCCAGAGCCTGATGCAGACCCTTCGCAACAGCGGCACCGGGCACCTGTACCTGACCGACTGGCACTCGGCCACACCGGACATGAAGGATCTTGAAGTCGACCAATACCTGGCCGAGCTGCTCGCCTGCATCGACGATCTCGGCGGCAAGGTGAATCTGGTTGGTCTGTGCCAGGGCGGCTGGATGTCGGCGATGCTGGCCGCGCGCTACCCCGAAAAGGTGGCCAGCCTGGTGCTGGCGGGCGCCCCGATCGACACCCACGCCGGCAACGGCCCGCTGGTGAAGATGGTGAAGAAGAGTCCGCTCAGTTTCTATCGGGATCTGGTCGACAGCGGCGGCGGCCTGATGCTGGGCAAATACATGCTGGCCGGCTGGAAGAACATGCACCCGCAACAGCATTACGTGCAGGACCACGTCGACCTTTACGAACACGTCGACGATCCTGCCTGGCTGGCCAAGACCGAAGCATTCGAGCGCTGGTATGAAAACCCGCTTGACCTGCCCGGCCGCTGGTATGTCCAGGTCATCGACCAGTTGTTCAAGCAGAACCTGCTGGCCAAGGGCGAGTACGTGGCGCTGGGACGCAAGCTGGACCTGAAGGCGATCACCTGTCCGCTTTACCTGCTGGCGGGCGAGAACGACGACATCACGGCGCACGAGCAGGTGTTTGCCGCCGAGAGCTTGATGGGGACGCCGAAAGCCAAGGTCTGCAAGCGCACCGTTCCCGGCGGCCACGTCGGCCTGTTCATGGGTGGGCACAACCTGAAACAGGTATGGCCGGAAATTGCCGAATGGATCAGCGCGCAGACGCCAAGCGGCTGAGAGATGCGGCCAAGGCTCCGTGCCGCTCCTGCAGATCGGGCGGCGCGTGCGAAGCGCGTCACGACTCCCGGGAGGTCAACGCATCCATCTGTTCACCTGCCCGCCGTCGGCCGAGCCAGGCTGCCACCGGCACGCACTCGGTGATGCGACCGTGTTCCATCGTCGCCACCTCATCGACAAGGCCGGCCAGACCACCCAGCCGGTGACTGATCAGCAACACGCTGCGACCGCTCATGGCCGTATCCAGTGCCGTGTAAAGCTGGGCCACGGTGCCCGCGTCCAGACCTTCGGTGGGCTCGTCCAGCAACAGGATCGGCGGATCGGCCAGCAAGGCACGCGCGATCGCGATGCGCCGCGCCTCGCCACCGGACACACGGATGCCATCTTCGCCCACCCAGGTGCGCAGACCCTGCGGCAGGCCAGCCACGTAGTCACTCAGTTGCGCCTGCTCGATCGCCTGGTCGAGCTGCGCCGCGGTGGCATCCGGTCGCGCCAGCCGCAGGTTGTCGCGCAGGCTGGCGTCGAACAGGTACGGGCGCTGTTCGACTACCGCGATCTGCGCACGCAAATCGTCGCCATGCCAGGCATCGAGCGGCGTTCCCCCGAGGGTTGCCGAGCCTTCGCTCGGATACAGCCGGGTCAGCGCGCCGATCAGACTGCTCTTGCCCGCGCCGGAGGCACCGACCAGGGCGATGCGGCGACCCTGCGGCAGATCGAGGTCGACGCCATCGAGCACCCACGGGCCCTGTGCGCCGTAACGCAGGCGCAGGCCGCGCAGGCTCAGGTCATGCTTCCCGATCGACGGCGACGGCTGGCCCGGCTCGGGCACGGGCACCGGCGTGTCAGCCAGCGCAAAGACGCGGCGCGCCGACACCAGGGTGGAAGCCAGTTGCGCCCAGGCCTCGGGCAAGGGTGCGACGGCTTCGAACGCTGCCGGCACCAGCAAGGCCAGCATCACCAGCTCCGGCCCGGCCAGCGGGCCACCGCGCAGCGCCGACAGCCCGAGCAGCAGCGTGCACACTGCGGCCAGTTGAGCCGACAGCATCACTCCGGCACTGCCCAGCGCCTGCAGTCGATCGACGCGGCGCTGCGCCTGGCGCTGACGCGCGACCACGGCGGCGAAGCGGTCGGCATGCGCCTCTTCGGCGCCGTAAAGCGCCAACTCGGCGCGGCCGCGCAGACCATCCGCAGCCAGCGCCCGCATGGTTTCGTTGCATGCCACCACGGTGGCGCCCGGCTTGCTGCCCTGGTGCAGTGCCCACGCGGGCAGCAAGCCGCCGCCGAACAGAAACAGCAGCAACAGTGGCAGGGCGAGCCACGGCAGGTAGATCAGGCTCGCCAGCACCGCTACCAGCATCACCACGACGGCGACCAGCAAGGGGATCAGCACACCCAGATAGGCGTGCTCCAGCGCGTCCACGTCCGCGCGCAGGCGCGAAAAAAGTTCGGCGCTGCGCAGCTCGCCAAGGGCTGCCGGCGCCAGCGGCACCAGCCGTCCAAACAGCCATACGCGCAAGCGCGCCAGCATGCGCAAGGTGGCCTCATGCGTCACCAGCCGCTCGGCGTAACGTCCACCGGTGCGCAGGATCGCAAACAGGCGGATCAACGCCGATGGCGTGTAGTAGTTGATCGCTGCACCACCGGCACCGACCAGGGCCATGCTGGTGATGAAGTAGCCGGCGACCGCCAGCAGGCCGATGCCCGACAAGCTGCTGAGCACGGCCAGCGCCGCGCCGAAGACCATCCAGCCACGCTGTTCGCGCATCAGCCCGGACAGGCGGCGCAGCACGGCGAAGCTGCTGTCGGCGGAAGCTGGCTTGCGGCTCATGCGGCGCGGTCCACCGCCAGCAGGCGGGCAAAGGCACCATGCGCCGTGCGCAGTTCGCCCACCGGGCCGTGCTCGACGATCCGCCCATCAGCCAGCACCGCCACCGACGCGTCATCAGCGAGGTTGTCCAGTCGGTGGGCGATGCGAATAACCGTGCGACCTTCCGACAGCGTAGCAGTGGCGGCATCGATGGACGCCGCCGTGGCGGCGTCCAGATGCTGCACCGGCTCGTCCAGCAGCAACAGGGGGGCGTCCCGCAACCACGCGCGAGCGAGTGCCAGACGCTGGCGCTCGCCACCGGACAAACCATGGCCATGTTCACCCAGCGGCGTATCCAGCCCTTGCGGCAAACGCGCCACCACCGATCGCAGCGATGCGCCTTTCAGGGCGCGCTGCAAGCGGGCGTCGTCGGCCTCCGGCGCGGCGATCAGCAGGTTGTCGCGCAAGCTGCCGTGAAAGACATGGGCGCGCTGCGACACCCAGGCGATGTGCTGACGCCACGAATTCATGTCCAGCGAGGCCAGGTCCTGGCCATTGACCTGGATGCGTCCGCGCTGCGGCGAGGCAAAGCCCATCAGCAGGTTGAACAGCGTGCTCTTGCCGCTGCCGCTGCTGCCGACCAGGGTCAGTACCGTGCCCGCCTGCAGCTCCAACTCGAAATCGTGCAGCACCAGGCGCCCGTTCTCGTAGCCGAAATCCACCTGCTCGAAGGCCAGCGCAATCTGCCGCGCCGCGAAGATCTCCGGCGCTGTCACCACCGCGTCGACCTGCGACGTGTCGTCGGGCATGGCCAACAACGCCAGCAGATCCTCGGCCGCGGCCGCGGCCTCCATCCGCCGGTGCCGCTGGGTACCCAGCGCGCGCAACGGCAGGAACAGTTCCGGCGCCAGCAGCAGCACGAACAGTCCCTGCTCGAAGGCCAGCGAGCCCCACATCAGACGAAACCCGAACAGCAACGCCAGCACCGCGATGCTAACCGTCGCAAAGAATTCCAGCACCAGCGCCGATAGAAAGGCGATGCGCAGCACCGCCATGGTTTCCTGCCGGTAAGCCTCGCCACTGACAGCCAGCAGTGCCTGCTCGCGGGCAGTGGCGCGACACAGGCGCAAGGTAGTGAGGCCGGAGAGCGCATCCATGAAGCGCGCACCCATTCGGCGCAACCGCGACCAACGCCGCTGGCTGGCGCGTTCGGCAGCACTGCCGACCAGCACCATGAACAGCGGAATCAACGGTGCCGTCAGAAACAGGATCAGCGCCGACCAGGGATCGGCAGGCAAGACGGCCAGCAGGATCACCAGCGGGATCACGGCGGTTAGCGCCACCTGCGGCAGATAGCCGGCATAGTACGGAACCAGCGCCTGCACGCCGTCCACACTGCGGGTAACGATATCGCCGCTGGATTGCTGCACGGCCCAGCGCGGACCGAGTTTTCGCATGCGCTGTTCCAGCGCGCTGCGCACGTTGTCGCTCACCTGCGCGCCCGCGTCGAAGGTGGTACGCCGCTGCCACAGGCCCAGCGCAAACCTGGCCAGCGCAATCAGCACCAGCGCAGCCACGAAAAGCCATAGCTGAGCCAAGCCGGCTCCGGCCAGAACGGCCCGGGCGAGCACATGCGCCACCAGCCATGCACCGACACAGACGAGCACCGCCTGCAGTCCGCCAGCAACCACGCCGGCCGTCAGCAAACGCCGCACCGGACGGGCCTGCTCACGCAACCAGGACGATGTCGAAACGGTCATCGGGCATCCCAAAATGCGGGGCCGGCACAAGGCCGGCCCCATGGAGCGACTCAGTTTACATCCCGCTTCAGGCGTGCCTGGTGCTCGCCTGTGCATCTGTCGTCGCGAGGACGGCATGCTCCTCCTGAGCATCGAGCATGGCACCACCGGCAGCCGTCACCAGCACGATCATGCCGGTACCGACCAGCCAGGCGAAATACCACGCCCCGGAATCACCCAGAACCACCGCCAGCACAATCACGATCAACGCGATCAGCATGAAGAGAACAAACAGCAGAAATGATTTCATGGACAGTCCTCAGAGGCTGTGAAAATTTGAACGCCGTAGCGAGAGCGTCGACAGGCGTTCGTGACAAGGTGCACTGCGGGAAAATTCGGGGAGTTTGGTGAACCAAATGACCCGGATTTGCCGGT
>JBBQQL010000190.1:0-7505 GCA_038215995.1 Lysobacterales bacterium | reverse complement strand
TGCGCGCCATGCGCTGCCAGCAGCTTGGCGATCTCGGCGCCGATGCCGCGGCTGGCGCCGGTGACGAGGGCGATCTTGCCGCTGAGGTCGAACAGGTCGGGTGCGCTCATGGGGCTTTCCTTTTGCGATGCGTCGAAGGGGTTCAGCGGTGGGTGACCAGGCGCGGATCACCGGCCAGTTCGAGATGCGGCCAGCTGTTGTAGCTGATCAGACTGTGTCGGTTGCCGCCCAGCGCCACGCGGGTCAGCGAGGTGTTGACCAGTGGCCAGCTCAGCGCCAGCGGATGCTCGATGGAGGCACCGATCAGCTCGTGGGCGATCACTCCGATCGGGCCACCGGAGGTGAACACCCAGATCGTGCGCGCCTCGTGCGCGGCCAGCGTCTGCAGCCCGTGAAGCACGCGCTCACGGAACGCGGGCCAGCTGAGTGTGTACTCGTTGTCGTGGGCGCCACTGGTCCAGCGCGCGACGGCGCCGGCGAACAGTTGCTGGAACGCGCGTTGCGGATCGGCGCTGGCAGCCAGCTCGGCGCGCATGCCGGCAAACGAAGCGAAATCGGGGCGGCAGCGCGCGATGATCTCGACGTGGTCGAGTTCGTCCATCTGCTCCAGGGTCAGCTGCGGCGCCGTCACACCCGCCGCTTCGATGCACAGCTCGGCGGTGCGAATGTGCCGCTGCATGGAGCCGACCACGATCAGGTCCGGCTGCTGGCCGGTCTGCTTCAGCCACTGGCCGAGCTGGCGCGACTGCTGCTCGCCGACCGCGGACAGCTTGTCGTAATCCTCCGCGCCGAAACTGGCCTGGCCATGGCGTATCAGCAAGGCGCTGCCCATGCTCACAAGCCCGAACGGGCGATCAGCCGCCGGCAGCGCTGGCCCATGTACGCCGCCGCCTGGCCGAAGCCGGCGAACTGCGGGTTGTGGGTCTGGCCGAGCACGAAGCGCCGGTAGATCTGCTGGATGATCACCATCAGCCGGAACAGCCCGAAGATCTCGTAAAAATCGAAGCGGTCGACATGCCAGCCGCTGCGCTGGGCGTAGTACTCAACCACCTCGCGTCGGGTCAACATGCCGGGCACGTGGGTGGGCTGGCGGCGGAACGACTGGAATACCGCATCGTCGTCGGCCTGCACCCAGTAGGCCAGCGAACTGCCGAGGTCCATCAGCGGGTCGCCGAGCGTAGCCAGCTCCCAGTCGAGCACGCCGATGATGGCGAGCGGGTTGGCCGGGTCGAGCACCACGTTGTCGAAGCGATAGTCGTTGTGGATTACGCAGATCGCCGTTTCGCGCGCGGGCTGGTGCTGCGCCAGCCACGCCAGCACGTCTTCGCAGGGGTCGGAGTCGTCGGTCAGCGCCTTGCGCCAGCGCTCGCTCCAGCCGCCGACCTGGCGCGCGATATAGCCCTCGCCCTTGCCCAGCGCGGCCAGCGCCGGCGCCGTGGCATCGACCCGGTGCAGCTCGACCAGGCGATCGATGAAGCCGTGGCAAAGCTGACGCACGCCGGCTTCATCGAGGCCGAGGTCAGGCGGCAGCTCGCGGCGCAGGATGATGCCGCGCAGCCGCTCCATCACGTAGAAGTCGCTGCCCAGCACGGCCGGATCATCGCAGCGGGCGAGGATCTGCGGCACGTGCGGATAGGCCGTCTTCAGCGCCGCCATCACCTGCGCCTCGCGCAACATGTCGTGGGCGGATTTCGCCTTGACCCCGGCGGGCGGGCGGCGCAGCACCAGCTCGCGTTCACCGTAGCGGATCAGGTAGGTGAGGTTCGAGGCGCCACCGGGAAACTGGCGGATGGTCGGAATGCCATGCAGGTCGGCGATGTGTTGCTTGAGGAAGGCGTCGACGGCGGCGAGGTCGAGGCTGTCCTCCGCGCGCATCTCGCGGGTCTCGTCGATCAGCGCGGTCATGCGCCCGCCTCCATGGCCTTTTGCTGCGCGCGCAGTTCGAGTTTGGCGATCAGGCCGCGATGCACTTCGTCCGGGCCGTCGGCCAGTCGCAACACGCGGGCATACGCGTACAGCGACGCCAGCGGGAAATCATCCGACATGCCGGCACCGCCGTGGATCTGCATCGCCGCGTCAGCGGCGCGCTGGGCCACCATCGGCGCGATCACCTTGATCTGCGAGATCTCGCTCATCGCCGCCTTTACCCCTTGCGTGTCGATCAGCCACGCGGCCTTGAGGGTGAGCAAACGTGCCTGCTCGATCGCCATGCGCAGGTCGGCGACGATGTCGGCGTTGCCGCCCAGCCTGATCAGTGGCTTGCCGAAAGCTTCACGCGTGGCGGCGCGCGCGCACAGCAGCGACAGCGAGCGCTCGGCCGCGCCGATCGCGCGCATGCAGTGATGAATGCGGCCGGGGCCGAGCCGGCCCTGGGCGATTTCAAAGCCGCGACCGGGGCCGAGAATGATGTGGTCTGCCGGCAAGCGCACATCGGTGAAGCTCACTTCGCCATGCCCGGCCGGTTCGTCCAGATCATGGAATACCGGCAGCATCCGCTCGATCTTCACCCCGGGCGCATCCAGCGGACAGAGCACCATCGCATGGCGCTGGTGCGGCGGCGCGTCGGGGTTGCTGACGCCCATGAAGATCACGAAGCGGCAATGCGGATGACCAATGCCGGTGGACCACCATTTGCGCCCGTTCAGCACCACCTCGGCGCCCTCGAGGGTGGCGCTGGCCTGCATGTTGGTGGCATCGGACGAAGCCACGCCGGGCTCGGTCATGCAGAACGCGGAGCGGATCTCGCCGGCCAGCAACGGCGCCAGCCAGCGCGCCTTTTGCTCGGCTGAGCCGTAGCGCACCAGCACCTCCATGTCGCCGGTGTCCGGTGCGTTGCAGTTGAACACCTCCGGCGCGATGAAGGAGTGGCCCATGATCTCGGCCAGCGGCGCGTAGTCGACATTGCTCAGCCCCGCGCCATGCTCGGGCTCGGGCAGGAACAGGTTCCACAGGCCGGCTGCGCGCGCTTTCGCCTTCAGCGTTTCCATCACCGGCGGCTGGCGCCATTGTCGCCAGTCCGCGCTGCCGCTGAGCTGGCTGGCATAGACCGCCTCGGCAGGCACGACCTCGTCGCGCATGAAGCCTTGCAGCCGCCCGATCAATGCCTGGCTGCGTGCGGAGTGGGCGAAATCCATGATGGGGTTTCCTTGACAGTCGCGCAGGCGAAGTGGCCAGCCTACGCCGTTCACCATCCATCGGCGTAATGCATAGGGTTTATGTCCAGCTATCAGCATGGCTAATATGCTGGCCACGCCACCCACGCCGAGTCTCACCCCGATGAACCGCCCCGACCTGCGCATGGATCTGAACCTGTTCCGCGTGCTGGAGGCGATTTACACGCAGGGCGGGATCAGTGCCGCGGCGCGTTCGCTGCACCTGACGCAGCCAGCGATCACCCACTCGCTGAACCGGCTGCGCGAACTGTTCGGCGACCCGCTGTTCGTGCGCCAGGGCAACCGGGTGATTCCCACCGACACCACGCGCACCGTGATGGCCGAGGTGCAGCTGCACCTGAAGGGGCTGCAGGCGACCACGCGGATGCAGCCGGCGTTTCGCGCCGAGGCACTGGAGCAGCAGTTCAGCCTGGGGGTGCGCGATGTGCTGGAGTCGATCGCCTTTCCGCCGCTGCTTTCCCAGCTGGCCCAACTGGCGCCCGGCGTGCGTGTAGTCAGCCGACGCATCGCCGCCAGCGAGGTCGAACGTGAACTGACCGCCGGCGGCATCGACCTGGTGATCGACCGTCGCCTCGCCAGCGGCCAGCGCCTATCCAGCGAGCATCTGCTGGACGAGTCGCTGGTGGTGGTGATGCGGCGCAGGCATCCACTGGCCGCCAGCGCGCTGCGCAAGACCGACTATCTGGCCGCGCGTCATGTCGCCGTATCGCAGCTGGGTGAAGCGGTGCCGCTGGATGTGCTGCTGACCCAGGACGGCCGACCGCGCCAGATCCAGCTGGTCTGCCAGCATTATTTCTCGGCCTGCCAGGTGGTCGCCGGCAGCGACCTGCTGCTGACCATGCCCAGCTCCTACGCGGCCAGCTTTTCGACCTTGCTGCCGCTGGCTACGCAGGTGCTGCCGATCAAACTCAAGCCGATCCCGATCCTCGCCTACTGGCACCCGTCACGCGACCACGATCGCGCCCACGGCTGGTTTCGTCAGTTGCTGATCGACACCATCCGCGCCGCACCGGAGTTCGGCGCGCACTGACGGCTCGCTATCACGCAGCAGCGCAGGCCTTGTGCCGGAAGCAACCCAGCAGATGGTCATTGACCATGCCGGTAGCCTGCAGCAGCGAGTAGCAGATCGTGCTGCCGACGAAGCGAAAGCCGCGCTTCTTCATCGCCTTGCTCATGCGGTCGGACAGCGCGGTGCTGGCGGGCACCTCGCCCATGCCGCGCCAGCGATTGCGCACAGTCTTGCCGTCGACGAAGGACCACAGGTACGCATCGAGGCTGCCGAATTCCTCGATCACCGCCAGTGCGGCGATCGCGTTGTCGCGGGTCGATGACACCTTGAGGCGATTGCGGATGATGCCGGGATCGAGCAGCGCTTTTTCCAGCGCGCGGTCGGTCATCGCGGCCACGCGGGCAATCTCGAACTGATGGAACACCTCGCGGTAGCGTTCGCGCTTGGCCAGCACCGTGCGCCAGGACAAGCCGGCCTGCGCACCCTCCAGTATCAGGAATTCGAACAGGCGGTTGTCGTCGTGCAGCGGCACGCCCCATTCCGCATCGTGATAGTGGCGCAGCAGGTCGTCGCTGGCCCAGTGGCAACGTATCGGCTCGGCGGTCTGGATCATGGCGGCGGGATCATGGCGGCGGGGCGCAAACCGTAACCCAGCAAGGCAGGCTTGTCGCCCTGCCCGCCCACCCAGCCGCGGTCGGCCTGGCAGCTATTCAGCCCGCAGGATTTCATGCGGCGATATGATGCGCACTTCACGCACACTGAAAGACGCACCGATGTTTGACCTGCCCGCCCTGTGGAACCACCTCGTCGACTGGCTCAGCGTGCACGCGGTGGTTCCTTTTCTGGACACGCTGCACCTGAGCGGCTTGTCCGGCGACCCGAAGGACATCGCCGCCTCGCTGCTGATTGCGGCCTTGCAGGTGGGCATCATCGGTTTCATCTTTCGCCCGCTGGAAACCTGGTTCCCCGCCGAAAAGTGGAGCGATCGCAAGCTCACCCTGGTCGACCGCAACTACACCTTGCTGATGCTGCTGGGCATCTTTCCGCTATTCAGCTACCTGGTGCTGATGCCGTTCAGCCACCTGTTCGGTGGCGCCGACACGGCCGCTTCCAGCACCGGCTCACCGCTGGCGCTGACTTCATGGATGCCATGGTTCAACCAGCACCCGCATGTGCTTTTCGCCACCTATTACGTGGTCTACGACTTCGTCTATTACTGGATGCACCGCACCCAGCACGCCTTGCCCTGGTGGTGGGCGCTGCACAGCATGCATCACAGCCAGCGCCAGATGAGCTGCTGGACCAACGACCGCGGCAGCCTGGTCGATGGCTTTATCCAGTCGATGATCCTGGCGGTGGTGGGTCTGGTGATCGGCGTCGATCCGGACCAGTTCGCATGGCTGATGTTGCTGGGCGAGCTGGCGCAGAACTTTTCGCACACCAACGCACGGATCGGCTTTGGCCGCGTATTCGAGCGCCTCTTCGTCGACCCCAAATTCCACCGGCTGCACCACATGCTGGTCGACCCGGATCGACCGACCCTGCACAACTGCAATTACGGCCAGGTGTTTTCAATCTGGGACGTGATCTTCGGCACCTCGCTGTACGGCATCGCGCCGCGACCGACCGGCGTGGGCGACCCGGTGGTCGACGCCGACAACAATTACGGCCTGGTCGGGTTGCACTGGGTGGCGCTGAAGCGATTCTGGGGCGCGGTGCGCCGGCCGGCGGGCTGGAAGCTGGGCGAAGTGGCTTTCGGTGAGGACTATCGGCCGATCCCGGTGAGCCAGCTCGACCTGCATGCGTTCAGCCATGCCACTGCGGCAACGGACAGCACTCCGCCGGCCCCGAGCAGCAACTACGCCGCGACGGAAGCTGCCGGCGGCTGAGCTTCGCGCCTGGCTACCAGGGCAAAGCCTGCAGGTCGACGTTGCCGCCGGTGATCACCAGACCCACGCGACGCCCGGCGAAACGCTCGGGCTGATTGAGGATGGCTGCCAGCACGGTGGCGCTGGATACTTCCACTACCTGCTTCAGTTCCGTCCAGATCAACTGCATCGCGGCGATGATTTCCTCATCGCTGACCGTGATCACCCGCACCTGGTGTTGACGCAAGGCATCCAGGTTGGTTACGCCGATCAAGGCGCGCAGACCATCGCACACGGTATCAGGCACCACACTGGTGACGCGCTGGCCGCTGGCCAGGGATTGCGCGGCATCGTCTGCACCCTGTGGCTCGGCGCCGAACAGGCTGAGGGCGGGATCGATCGCATGCGCGGCAATCGCCACGCCGCTGGCCAGACCGCCACCGCCGACCGGCGTGATCAACGTGTCCAGCCCCGATACCTGCTGCAGCAGCTCCAGCGCCAGCGTGCCCTGCCCGGCCATCACCAGGGTGTCGGCATACGGGTGCACCAGCACCGCGCCGGTCGCCTGCTGCACTTCGGCGGCCCTGGCCTCGCGGGCCGCCTGATTCGGCGCGCAGCGATGCAGGATGGCGCCGGCGCGTTCGATCGCCTCGACCTTGGCACGCACCGCGCCATCAGGCACCACCACATGGGCGGCAATGCCGCGGGTGGCGGCGGCCAATGCCAGCGCGTTGCCATGGTTGCCGGACGAATGGGTCACCACACCATGTACGGCCTGCGCATCACTGAGCGCCCAGACCGCGTTGCAGGCCCCGCGAAACTTGAATGCACCACCGCGCTGCAGGTGCTCGCATTTGAAATGCAGCTCGGCACCGCTGAGTGCATCCAGCGCCGGGCTGCGCATCACCGGCGTCACCCGCGCATGCGGCGCGATGCGTTCGGCCGCAGCGCGAATCTGCCCGATGTCGGGCAAGGCATCCATTGCGTCACTCATGAAAACTCGACCTCCACGCCACAACGGAAACGACGTTCCTGCCCCGGCTCCAGCCGGATCGCCTCGGCGCATTCGGGCCGGTTGAAGGCGTCGGCCATGCATTCCATCGGCTCCAGCGCCATCGACCAGCGCGGGTCGCGGCTGATGGTGTCGCCAGTGAACGCATGCATCACGCCGCGCTCCTGCCATACGGCAATACCGAGCCCGCTGGACGGATCGCGCAGGCGGGTACGAATGCGGCCATCCGGCTCGACGTCCAGGTCGGTATAACCTTGATCGATGATGCTGTCGCCGATCGTCCGAGACTCGCGGAAATCCAGCGCCGGGGCATCGTCAAGTGACACATAGGCAGCCGCGCCGGGCAGCGCGATCAGGTCGGCGCCGGTGCGGATCAGGGTTTGCGCGGGAATCTGCAGTTGCCAGCCGTCGACCACGGTGTGCTCGGCGAGGCGGAAATACGG
>JBBQQL010000189.1:0-7506 GCA_038215995.1 Lysobacterales bacterium | reverse complement strand
CTGGAGCTATGGCGCGTCGATCATCGATCCGCGTACCGGCGAGATCATCAAGGCCAACATCACCCTCGGCTCGCTGCGCGCGCGCTACGACTACCTGCTGGCCGAAGGCCTGCTGTCGCCGTATGGCAAACCCGGCGTGGTGCCCGATGCCATGCAGCGTTTCGTGATGGCGCGGCTGTCGCAACTGGCCGCGCACGAGCTGGGCCATACCCTGGGGCTGGCGCACAACTACATTGCCAGCAGCCAGAAGCGCGCCTCGGTGATGGATTATCCGTCGCCGCTGGTCAAGCTCACGCCGGACGGCAAGATCGATCTGTCTGATGCCTACGCCAGCGGCATTGGCGACTGGGACAAGGTATCGATCGACTACGGCTACCAGGATTTCGCGCCCGGCACCGACGTGCCGGTAGCACTGGAACGGATTCTCGGTGATGCCCGCGGTCATGGTCTGACCTTTCTCACCGATCAGGATGCCCGCCCGGAAGGCGCGGCCGAGCCGGAAGTGAACCTGTGGGACAACGGCGTGGACATGGCCGCCGAGCTGCGTTCGGTAATGAAGGTTCGTGCCGCGGCGTTGCAGCACTTCGGCGAGAACGCCGTGCGCCGCGGGGTGCCGCTGGCCACCCTGGAAGACGCGCTGGTGCCGGTCTACCTGTTTCATCGTTACCAGGTGGAAGCCACCGCCAAGGTGCTGGGTGGCCTGCGTTATGACTACGCCATGCGCGGCGATGGTCAGCGGCCGACCACACCGGTGCCGGCGAACGAGCAGCGCGATGCCCTCGATGCCATGTTGCAGACCCTGGCTCCCTCGGCGCTGGCGCTGCCGGCGCCGCTGCTGGCCAGCATTCCGCCGCGGCCGCCGGGTTATCCACCCAACCGCGAGCTGTTCGCGCGCTATACCGGGCTGACGTTTGATCCACTGACGCCCGCTGTGACCGCCGCCAACCTGACTTTCACGAACCTGTTGCAACCCCAGCGCGACGCGCGTCTGGTTGAGCAGCATGCGGCTGATCCGTCGCAGCCGGACCTGGCCGAGGTGATCGATCGGCTGACCGCCGCGGTCTTCGACACGCGCGGCCAGGACGGTTATCAGGCCGAGATCCTGCGCAGCGAACAGACCTTGCTGGTGCAGCATCTGATGGACCTCGCGCAAAGTGCGGACATGCCGGCAGTGCGAGCGGTGGCCGAGCTGAAACTGGATCAACTGCAACGGCGCATGGCCGCAGGCAAGGGTGGCGATACGGCCCAGCAGGCACAGCGCTTTGCCCTCGCCAGCGCCATTGCGCGGTTCCAGAAACGTCCCGCTGGGACTGGCCCGTTGCCCACGCCTCTGGTGGCGCCTCCCGGCAGTCCGTTGGGCGATTGATCACCCATGCAGACAGCGGTCCAGGTGGCGTGCCTTTCAGGCCCGCGCTGGCCTCGTGGCCGCTGTTGTCCTCGGGGATATCACTTCTGTTTGCGGTTGATGCTCTGGCCAGGAATCACGCCAGGGTGCCGATGGCCGCTCATTCGTGATCGGCACTTCGGCGGCTGCGACGACTCATGTGTCGCCTTGTGGTTGCGTTCTTTTTCCCGCCAACCGGTAAGCGCCCTCGATCGCGATCGCCAGCCCGAACATGCCCGCCAGAACCCACAGCTTGGCCGGCGCGGTGCGTGCCGTCTGCCACATCAGTGCGGCCAGCGCCGCCATGCAAGCCACGGCACCGATGATCGAAATCCAGGCGTGGCTGCCGGTCCGTTTTGCCTGACGCGCGTTGGCCGCATTGACGGCGGCAAAGATCAGAAGAAATCCGCCGCTGCCCAGGGTCGCGACACTGGTCAGGTCAAAGGCATTGGCGGTCAACAAGGTCAGCGCCGCCGTGATCAGCAGGCCTGCTATCGGTTGATTCCAGACGTTGCGTTCCAGCATGGCCGGCAGCTCTCCATCCTTGGCGATGACGTAGCTCAGACGGGCCGCGCCATAGAGCGTGGCATTGATGGCCGAGGCGGTGGACAGCATCGCGGCAACCGCGATCAGCACAAAGCCGGCATGCCCCAGAAAGGGTCGCGCGGCTTCGGCCAAGGCGTAGTCCTTGGCTGCCACGATCGCATCAATCGACAGGTTGCCCACCGTCACCAGTGACACCAGGATGTACAGGGCGATCACGAATCCCACCGAAACATAGTAGGCCTGCGGCAGGATGCGCGCCGGGTCCTGCACATCCTGTGCGCTGTTCGCGATCAGCTCGAAGCCCTCGTAGGCCAGGAAGATGATCATTCCGCCCGCGACCAGCTGCAGCGGGGGCGACCATGATGTGGGCGCGATCTTGCTGGCGTGGACGCCAGCCATGCCGGTGGCGACGAACAGCAGCAGGATCGCCACCTTCACCCCCACGATCCATGTTTCCGCCTTGCCGATCGACTTGGCGCTGAGCAGGTTCAGGCCGGCAAGCAAAATCACGCCAAGACTGAGTAGCACATGCTTGCCGATCACCTGCCACGCTTGCGGCAGGAACGTGGCGGCGTAGCTGCCGAAGGCCAGCGCATACAGCGAGAGCATCACCACGTAACTGAGCCACAGCAGCACGTTCATGCTGCCGCTGAACATGCCGCTGCCGAAGCTGCGGTCCAGAAAGGTAACGGTGCCCCCACGGCTAGGGTAGGCCACGGAAAGCTTGGCATAGGAGTACGTCGTCAGCAGCGCCACGCCACCGGCCAGCGCAAAGGCCAGCGGGGTGCCGCCATGGGCCATCTGCACGGCCAGGCCCAGCACCGCGAAGATACCGCCGCCGACCATGCCACCCACACCGATGGCCACCACCGGCCACAGTCCCAGCTTGCGATCGTCTGTCTTGTCCATGCCGATCAGTATCGCCTGAACAGGCGCGGCCGTCGGCTGGGCCCGCTCGGATACCGAGCGTGGTGTCTGCGCTTCGGCTTCTTCACAAAGCGCCGTGCATGCTCGATCTCCCTGAGGGAGACAGCAACGTGAAAAGTGCGAACGCGATGACCTTGATACTTGCTGCTGCTCTGACGGGGACCGGCACGGCGGAAGCCGCCGCGCCGGTCCCCGTAGTGCTCGAACTCACGGCCGACACCGTCAACGCAGCCGGACTGCTTGCGCCGGTGAAAGCCGGTGACAAGGGCGCCGCCGTGCTGCGCGCGCAGATCCTGCTGGAGCGGGCGCGCTTTTCGCCGGGCGAGATCGACGCGGCTTATGGTTCCAACATGCATCAGGCGATCGCCGGCTTCCAGCGCAGCCGCGGCCTGCCGGTCAATGGCGAGGTGGATGCAGCGACCTGGGTGGCGCTCGATCGCGATAGCGCGCCGGCCCTGGTTGTGGTGACGCTCACGGCGGAAGACGTGGCCGGGCCGTTCCGGCCGCTGCCAGCAGGTGTGCCGGCGCAGGCGAAACTGGACGCGTTGGGCTTTGTTTCACCACTGGAATCGCTTGGCGAGACATTCCACGCCAGTCCGGCCCTGCTCAGCCAGCTCAACCCGGGCAAGCATTTCGGCCTGGCCGGCGAGCAACTGCTGGTTCCGGGTGTGGAAGCCAGCGCGCCGATGCCGACGGTAGCCAAACTGGTCGTCGACAAGTCCGACAGCACGGTGTCGCTGCTCGATGTTGCCGGCAAGGTGGTGGCGCAGTATCCGGCGTCCACCGGCAGCTCGCACGATCCGTTGCCGCTCGGTGACTGGAAGATCAAGGGCGTGGGTAAACATCCCACCTTCCACTACAACCCGAAGCTGTTCTGGGATGCCAAGGCGGGTGATGCCCGGGCCACGCTCGCGGCCGGTCCGAACAATCCGGTCGGTGTGGTGTGGATTGATCTGTCCAAGGAGCATTACGGTATTCATGGCACGCCGGAACCGTCGAAGATCGGCAAGACCCAGTCGCATGGCTGCATCCGCATGACCAACTGGAGTGCGCAGGCGGTGTCGGAGGTGGTGAAGCCCGGCATGATCGCCACGCTTCAGCAATGAGCATGCGGGCGCTGTTGATTTTCCTGTTGGGCATGGCCTGCGGTGCCGCGGCCTTGATCTGTCTGTCTGGCCGGTGGCCGGGGGCGCTGCTGGTCAACACCGGCCTGGTCCGCGCCGCAGATGCCGTCCCGATGGGAACTCCGGTTCGGTTGCCGCAAGCGGTGCCGGTGGAGCACGTCGCGATCGAGTCAGCGGCTTCCGCGTCGGTCGAACGAGTAGCTGTTCCGATGCCCGCCATGACCTTGACCGATGCGGCATTGACGCCAGCCCTCACCGCGCCGCTGCCCGCTGCCGTGCCGGTCGGGCCATTGCCCTCAGCGGTGGTCGGGCTTCTGATTCCCGTAGTCGGGGTCAGGCCTGCTGATCTGGTAGACACATTCAGCCAGGCCAGGGGAGCAGGCCGCACCCATGATGCGATCGACATCATGGCGCCGCGCGGCACGCCGGTGGTGGCGGCGAACGAGGGTCATGTGGTCAAGCTGTTCACCAGCAAACCGGGCGGGCTGACCGTATACGAGTTCGACCCGAAGGACGAGGTCGTCTACTACTACGCCCACCTGGACAGCTATGCGCCCGGTCTGGTCGAGGGCCAGCTGCTGCACCCGGGCGATCCGATCGGTTTCGTCGGCAGTACCGGCGACGCCAGTGCCAACGCGCCCCACCTGCATTTCGAGGTCCAGCTACTCGGACCGGAAAAGCAGTGGTGGCATGCCACCTCGATCAATCCCTACGGGCGTTTCGAGGGGCAATGAGGGCTCCGTCAGAGTTGTGCGCAGGTACCAACATTCCGTTCAGCCTTTCCCGCTAGACTCGGCGCATGCCTATCAGACATCTAACGCTCGTGCTGGCGTTGGCCCTTGCTGTGTCCAGTTCCAGCCGGGCTTACGAAGTGGCGGCGGCCGCGGGCGCGGGCCGTCCGTTGCTCGCCGCCACCGCGCGGCCGTCAGTCGCGCCGGCGGCAAGTTGGCAAGGGCTGGCCTCGCTGGCGCCGGCCGCCGACCCCGAAGTGCTGGATCTGGCGCTTGCCGCCGTGCGCTGCGCGCAGGCCGAGGGCGTGGGTCGAACGGCGCAACGGCTGGCGGTGATCGACTACAGCCGTTCGTCGCTGCAGCCGCGCCTGTGGGTGTTCGACCTGACGACCAGGAAACTTCTATACAAGGAGTTGGTGGCGCATGGTCAGGGTTCCGGTGGCAATGTGCCCACGCATTTTTCAAACGACGACGGCAGCCACGCCTCCAGTCTTGGACTGTTCGTTACCGGTACGACTTATACCGGTCACAACGGCTATTCGTTGCGTATGGACGGACTGGAGCGCGGGATCAATGACGCCGCCATGGCGCGCGCCATCGTGATGCACGGCGCCGCCTACGTGAACGAGGACAGCGGCCGCCAGATGGGCCGACTGGGTCGCAGCTGGGGCTGTCCGGCGCTGCGCAAGGCCGTGGCCAAGCCGATCATCGACGTCATGAAAAACGGGCAGTTCGTGTTTTCCTACTACCCCGACCAGGCCTGGCTCGCGCACTCGGCCCTGCTCCATTGCGCGGCGTCCCACGTGGCCAGTCGCGACACTGACGGTCATCCTGCTTCGTCGTGATTTCCCGCCCGGGCAGCTGGGTCGCTGTATGCGTCGGTCATCGCGCCTGAGAGGTTTCGGTCACTCCACGCGAGTGCGCCAATCCGGTTTTCTGCATGATCCTCAGCACCGACAATGGCGGTGCGGCCGCGTTTCTTCTATGTTGGCGCATCACGAACGGCAAAGGCGCGCTGCATGACCGCATCCCAGGAACACCCTGATCATCTCCGCCGCAGCCTGTCGAATCGACACCTGCAACTGATCGCCATCGGCGGTGCGATCGGCACCGGCCTGTTCATGGGTTCGGGCAAGACGATCAGCCTGGCCGGGCCTTCGATCGTGCTGGTCTACCTGATCATCGGCGTGATGCTGTTCTTCGTGATGCGGGCAATGGGCGAGCTGCTGCTGTCCAATCTGGACTACAAGTCGTTCATCGACTTCTCCACCGACCTGCTCGGGCCATGGGCCGGGTTCTTCTGCGGCTGGACCTACTGGTTCTGCTGGATCATCACCGCGATCGCCGACGTCATCGCCATCGCGTCGTACGCGCAGTACTGGTTTCCGGGGCTGGCGCCGTGGATTCCGGCGGTGCTGTGCGTGCTGTTGCTGCTGACCCTGAATCTGGCGACGGTCAGGCTGTTCGGCGAAATGGAGTTCTGGTTTGCGCTGATCAAGATCATCGCGATCTGTGCGCTGATCGTCACCGGCTTCGCCCTGGTGGCATGGGGTTTCCGCTCACCGACCGGACATGCCGCGACGCTGGCCAACCTGTGGAACGACGGTGGTGTGTTTCCCAAGGGGCTGGGCGGCTTCTTTGCCGGGTTCCAGATCGCCGTGTTCGCCTTCGTCGGCATCGAGCTGGTCGGCACCACCGCGGCGGAGACGGCAGACCCGATGCGCAACCTGCCCAAGGCGATCAATTCGATCCCGGTGCGCATCATCATCTTCTACGTGCTGGCGCTGCTGGCGATCATGGTGGTGACGCCGTGGCGGATGGTCGAGCCGGGCAAGAGTCCGTTCGTCGAACTGTTCGTGCTGGCCGGCATTCCGGCCGCCGCCAGCCTGATCAATTTCGTGGTGCTGACCTCGGCGACCTCGTCGGCCAACAGCGGCATCTTCTCCACCAGCCGCATGCTGTACGGCCTGGCCGAGGAGAACCATGCACCGAAGCTGTTCGCGCGGCTTTCCCGCGCGGCGGTACCGTCGCTGGGCCTGCTGTTTTCGTGCTTCTGTCTGTTGCTGGGGGCAGCCCTGATCTACCTGATTCCCAACCTGATCACCGCATTCACCCTGGTCACCACACTGTCGGCGATCCTTTTCATGTTCGTCTGGTCGCTGATCCTGTGCGCCTATATCGCCTACCGCCGCAAGCGGCCAGAGCTGCATCTTGCCTCGACCTACAAGATGCCCGGCGGCGTGTTCATGTGCTATGCGTGCCTGCTGTTCTTCGCCTTTGTACTGGTACTGCTCAGTCTGCAACCGGATACCCGCGAGGCGCTGATCGTCAGCCCCGCCTGGTTCGTGCTGTTGGCCATCGGCTATGTGTGGAAGCGGCGCCGACTTGTGGCCTGAGGGTGGTCGTTGGTTTTTTTGCTGGTCGTCGTGCCCTGCGTGTCGTTGAGCGAGGGGCTGCCCTGATATCGCTGCGCTACCGGTAAGTTCGATGAATGGACGGCTGTTTGGACTCAAGTTCTGGCAGGCACAGCTTGCCAGCAAGACATTTGTCGCCACAGAACTGGCTCGGGGCTGCACGACGCGCGGGCAACCGATGCGGATTCTGTTTACTGATCGCGAAGCCTGGACCGTCGTCATCCGGAAGAAATTCCGCCTGACCCGGCATCAGGCATGTTTTGGCGACATGACCACCGCCACGCT
Source organism: Lysobacterales bacterium (assembly GCA_038215995.1). Taxonomy (GTDB): domain Bacteria; phylum Pseudomonadota; class Gammaproteobacteria; order Xanthomonadales; family Rhodanobacteraceae; genus Rhodanobacter. The sequence goes on along the minus strand of JBBQQL010000189.1, from coordinate 95 downwards.
GGAGGACTACGATTTGATCGTGCCTCTGACGATCGAGGATTTGTCCTTCCTCGATACGGTGCGCCACCGGATCGCCCACAACCCGATGCCGATCC
>JBBQQL010000188.1:0-7578 GCA_038215995.1 Lysobacterales bacterium | reverse complement strand
GCTATGCACCTCGTCTGGATACGGACTCCTGCCATTCTGCATGACGTGTCTGGTGTCCAGATGCTATCTGCGCTCTGTGCTGTCATCGCACCGCTGATCTGATCGATCGTCGATTGACGAGTGACCGCTTCGGGGCAGCGGAATTCCTGGTGTGGATGGAAGAAATTGGCCGAACAGAGACAATCGCAACCTTGGAAGATCCCGCGCGAAGCGCGATCTCCTGGTCTTGGCTCCTCAGCTCTCGCCACCCCGCAGCGGTGGCGCACCGAGTGCGCGCCAGGATAACGCGCTGCTCTACCCGGGGCCCCTGTGCGGCGGTGAGGTGGGGACGACAGGCCCCGAAGGGGGAATCGGCACGATGCCGATTCCTTTTCGCCAGCACACGGATGTGCTGTCGAAAAGCCCGGCCCCAGCTCACGGACTTGCCGGGCATGGCGAGGGCATGGATGCCCGAGGTAGAGCAACGCAGGAGCAGTTGCCGAATGCCCGGCAAGCGCCAAGCGGGGTGGCCTTCTCTGTTGGTTACTTATCTCTTACTCCGGGCATCCTGCCCTGCGCCCTTCGGGCCAGCTTCGCTGTTCGCTCGCGCTCCAAGCGCGAGCGTGGCCACGCAAGAGATAAGTAACTCGGCCCGCGCAGCGGGACAAAACGCTCTTGCTCTAAAAGCTGCAACGAAACACAACGTGCTGGTGGTTACCGCGCATGATGAACCTCGCGTCTTTCGCCGCGTACTCGATCATGGCACCGCCGGCTTCATTCCCGAGAGCACCAGCCCCACCGACATCGGCTGCGCCGTCTATCACGTACTCGACTGGCGCATGGCTGCCGCCTGACCTCGCCCAAGCGGTCGCCGCGCTGCCCGCTGACAAAGCCGAAACCGACCTGGCCAGCCGAATGGCACGCCTCACCGAACAGCAGTCACGTGGACTGGCTCTGCTTGCCGAAGGCATGCTCAACAAGCAGATCGCCGACCGCCTGTCGATTCAGGAGCGCACGGTGAAAGTGCACGTCACGACGATTTTCGAGAAGCTGCACGTGAGGAACCGGGCGCAAGCCAGCGGAATCCTTGAATCGCTGGAGTGGGGAGACCCACCGCGATCGATGTCCACAAAGCACTCAACGAAGGCGGCCATCGTCCCGACGAACCCGCAGGGCAGAAAAGAGGCGCTCACCTGCGCGGTCCGCCACGATCGATTGCGATGTCGTGGCGACATGGCAGCAGCCGCCGCAGCACACCCTATGCCCCGACAACCTTCGCCGGCCACGATTCCTGCGGCAAGCGGCTGACCCTTGCACTGGACGAAGGCGGCAGCCTCAGGATCGTCGCTGCCGGCCCATCGGCGAGGTCGACCGTATTTTCCAACTGAAAGACAGCCACCTGCTCCTGCAATGCTTCGGACTGCTGCTGCAACAGCCGACTTGCCGAAGCAGCCTCTTCGACCAGGGCAGCATTCTGCTGCGTGGCCTCGTCCATCTGCATCACGGCACGGCCTACCTGATCAATCCCTTCTGACTGCTCAGCGCTGGCCGCTGCGATTTCGGTCACGAAATTGGTCACCTTTTTCACGCTCTCCACAATTTCTGAAAGCATGCCTCCCGATTTGTGCACCAGATCGCTGCCGATGCGCACGCGCTCCAGGCTATCGCTGATCAGGGCCTTGATCTCCCTGGCAGCTGCGGCGCTTCGTTGTGCAAGACTCCTCACCTCGGAAGCCACGACGGCAAAGCCCCGGCCTTGCTCACCTGCGCGCGCAGCCTCGACGGCGGCGTTCAACGCCAGCAAATTGGTCTGAAACGCAATCTCGTTGATGAGTCCGAGAATGTCCGCAATTTTCGTGCTTGACTGATTGATGGCAGCCATTGCCGCCACCGCATCCGTCACCACCGCGCCACCAGACTCCGCCTGATCCCGCGTGCGGCGCGCGAGTTTCTCTGCCTGGACGGCGTTATCCGCGTTCTGCTTCACCGTGGCTGTCATCTCCTCCATTGAGGATGCCGTCTCCTCGAGGCTCGCGGCTTGTTCCTGGGTACGCTGGCTCAACTCGTCATTGCCGCGCGCAATTTCCCTGGTGGCGTGGAGGATGGATTGACTGCCACCTTGAACCTGCTCCACCAGTGTCCTGATTCGCCCGAGGGCGCCCAGCAGACTCCTTGCCCGAAGCTCCTGCACATGCTCGAAATCCCGCAGGTCCAGGTTCACGTGTTTTCCATCGGCAGCGATGTGCAGCGACATCTCACCGATCAACTCGGCCACCGAAAAGTCTCTCGCAGCACGATGGGCAAGCAACACCAGAATGACTGCTTCGGCCACCACATAAAGTGCGTGCTCCACCACCAGTACCCAGCTTGGATGGACAAAGCACAATGGCAACCAGCCCCATATCTGGAACCAACTGAGGCTCTGGAGGAAATTGAAGAGCGCATGGTGAACAGCAATGGTTGCCGCCGCCACGATGGGCGAAAGCATGCTGCGATACACGACGGTGGCACCCAACACCGCGAAGATACCGAAGTGCGCGATGGTTTCGCCAAGATCGGCCTGGATCAGCAGCGCGGCCATCGCCATGCCAAGCGCAGGCAGCGCCACTCGGCTCAATCGCCCTGCCCGGGAATACATCGCCACACCCAGGGCCAAGGCGAAAATGACCCCGCCCACCACGAGGGTCGGCACAATGATTGCGTTCTTGAACGCATAGGCGCCTGCGCCAAGCCAAGTTACGGCCATGGCGATCAGCATGACGCCGTCATCACCATGGACAAGATGCCAGGGACGAAAATCCGATGGGGTTGCCATGCCTGCCTCAATTGCGTGTGTTTTCATGGGTAGCTGGTGAATTCAAGCCAAAAATGGTGCGTTCACTCGCACGCGCACCAGCGCGTACAAGGCGAGCCAACGATCTGTCCGTCGATCGCATCTACGGCAGTGAGCGAAAGGTCACCAAGTTCTCTTGTGACCCTGAGCAACAATCGGCTGAATCAGCGAAAACTTGAAACAGAGCAGACCCCGCCCGGCTGGACGGGCGTCACGTCCCATGGCCGTGCGTGGCGCAGCGGATTCTGCCAAGGAAGAAAGCCATGGTGAGCAACGTGCAGCGACGCGTGCAGATGGTCTGCTTGCTGAGACCCGTACAGGCCTGTGCGCTCGTTCATCGATCGAGATATTGATCGATGACGATGATTGATCTCCATCGGCCGCAGCCAGGCGGGGTGTTCAGCTGCCCTCTTGGGCTGCGGTTGCAACTCGCTGCAAAACCTGACGCAATGCCAACGGCTTGAGCGGTTTGTAGAGCACGCCGATCCCCAGATCCAGCAGTCGCTGTCGCAATTCCCCGTCCCGGTCGGCGGTGAGCATCACCGTGGTTACGCCGGCATGCAGCATGGCCAGTTGCCGCCACACATCGAGTCCGGTCTGCCCGCCATCGAGATGGAAATCGAGGATATGCAGATCCGGCCGCCATGGCGTAGCCAAGGCCTGCTCCGCATTGCTCGCCCGATGCACCGCCCAGCCCCAACTCGTCAGCAGATGGCATAGCGCCGCCAGCGCAGCCGGTTCGTTGTCCAGCACCAGCGCGCGACCCGCCGGCAAGGCACGGCAGGCGTCAACCGTCACGGGCACTTGCGCGACCGCCCCCGCCATCGGCAGATCCAGATGAAACACGCTGCCGCGACCAAGCCACGAGCGCAGCCCCAGCGGATGCCCGAGCAGGGCGGCCATGCGCTGGGCGATCGACAAGCCCAGTCCCAGCCCCTGCCCGCCCGCCGCACTGCCGCGACGGAACTCCTGGAAGATCAGCTGCTGCTCGTCGGCCGCGATGCCCGGCCCGGTATCCCACACCTCCACCCGCAGCTGCTCGCCGTGCCGGCGCACGCCCAGCAGCACGCGGCCGTGCGCGGCGTAGCGCAACGCATTGGAAAGAAAGTTCTGCAACACCCGCCGCAGCAACTGCGGATCGGAGCGCACCCAGGCGCGCGTGCCGACCACGTCCAGGCGCACGCCGCGGTCGCGCGCGATGGCGCGGAACTCGGCGGCCAGCGGATCGAGCACCTCGGCCAGCGGAAACGCGCGCGGCTGCGGATACAGCCGTCCACCTTCCAGTCGCGCCATGTCGAGCAGGCCGCTGAGCAGGCCCTCGGTGGCGGCCAGCGCGCCGTTCAGATGCTGCGCGGTGGCGGCATCACCGCCGTGTTCGGTCAGCGCGTGCGCAAACAGCTGCGCCGCGTGCAGCGGCTGCATCAGGTCGTGGGTGACCGCGGCGAGGAAGCGGCTCTTCGCCTCGTTCGCCGCCTGCGCCTCGGCCGAGGCCACGCTCAGCGCGCGGGTGCGTTCGTCCACCCGCAGCTCCAGCGTCTCGTTGACCCGCTTCAGCGCCCCTTCGGCCTGGCGGAACGCGGTGACGTCGGTGAAGGTGGCGACGAAGCCGCCGCCGGGCATCGGGTTGCCGCGGATCTCCACGATGGTGCCGTCGGGGAAGCGCCGCTCGGACAGGTGGCGGGTGCCGGCGCGCATGTGGGTGAGCCGCTGCTGCACGCGCTGCTCGCTGTCGCCGGGGCCGATCAGGCCGCGCTCAACGTTGTGGCGGGTCAGCTCGGCGACCGGCTGGCCCACCTGCAACAGCTCGGGTGGATAGTCGAACAGCCGCGCATACGGACTGTTCCATGCCACCAGCTGCAGCTCGGCGTCGACCACGCAGATGCCCTGACTCATGTTCTCCAGCGCCGCTTCCAGCACGCGCTGGTTGAAGCGCAGGTCCTGCGCCGCCTCGCCCACGATGGCGACGACCGTGTCCAGATCCTCGCGGCCCTGCCGGTGCACCACTTCCAGCAGCAGCCGTGCCGACGCCGCGCCGATCACCGCGGCCAGTTCGTGCTCGACCTCGGCTACCCGCGCGCTGCCGGATGGCCCGGCCAACGGTGCCGCGTCGAAAAGATGCTCGACCCGCTCGCTGGGCAGGAAGCGCGTAGCCAGCGCGCGCAGCTCGGTGACGCCGACATGGCCGACGCTGACCGCGCGCGCCGCGCGGCCGTAGCGCGAGCCGGCCACCGCCCGCATCACCGCGACGTTGGCGACCAGGCTCACCAGCACCGCGCGCCCCAGCCGGTTCCAGTCGCCCAGCCCAAACAGGCCATCGGGTGCCAGCCAGCGCAAGCCGAACGGGCCGTCGTGCAGCCACGGCAGCGTGGCCGGCAACAGCACCGGCAACACCGCGTACAGCCACACCAGGGTGCCCGCCGCCAGCCCCGCGATGACCGCGCGCGAACCGATCTGCGGCCGGTACACCGCCGCCAGCAGGGCCGGCGTCAGTCCCGCCAGCGCGGAAAACGAGATCGAGCCGATATCGGCCAGCGCCTCGTTGCGCGCCAGCACCCGGCTGTAGGTCCAGGCCAGCAACAGCACGACCAGAATCGCCACGCGCCGATAGTTCAGCAGCTCGCCACGCAGGTCGCCGTGCTCGTCGCGCCCCCAGCCCGCGCGCACCCGCAGCGGTGCGACGAAGTGGTTGACCACCATCAGGCTCAAGGTCAGCGTCGCGATCACCACCATGCTGGTCGCCGCACTGAGCCCGCCCAGAAACGCCACCAGCGCCAGCCCGTGTTCGCCACGCGCCAGCGGCAGCGCCAGCACATACATGTCCGACGACACCCCGCTCGGCCCCAGCAGCGCGTCGCCCATCCGCGCCAGCGGCAGGATCGGCAGCGAGATCAGCAACAGGTACAACGGAAACAGCCAGCGCGCGGTGCGCAGATGGCCATCGTCGCGGCACTCGACCACGCCGGCGTAGAACTGGTGCGGCAGGGTGAACATCGCCAGCGCACCGAGCAGGATCAGCGCCGGAAAGCCGCCGCTGTCCGGTGGCGGCGGCACGTTGACCGGCAAGCCCGCGGGCAGCGCGGTGAACAGCAGGCTGCCCAGCGCCAGCATCGCACCGAGTTTGAACAGAGACTCGAACGCCATCGCCAGCACCAGGCCGCGATTGTGCGCCATGGTCGAGGCGCGCCGCGTGCCGAACAGCATCGCGAACAGCGCCATCAGCAGCGCCACGTACAGTGCGCTGTCCTGCCACGGCGCGGACTCGCTCAACTGCCCCCGGCTGAGGATGCCGTAGCTCATCGCCACCGCCTTCAGCTGCAGCGCAATGTACGGCACGATGCCGATCACCATCACCGCCGTAACCATCGCCGCCAGCCCCGGATGCCGCCCCAGCCGCACCGCGATAAGGTCGGCCAGCGAGCCGGCGTTGTACTCGCGCACCAGCTGCACCAGCCGGCGCAGGAAGCGGATCGCGAACAGGTACATCAGGATCGCCCCGACAAAGGTCGGCGGCAGCCACCAGCCGGAGCGGCTGGCCTGGGTGACGGTGCCGTAGAACGTCCACGAAGTGCAGTGAATCGCCAGCGACAGCGCATACACGATCGCCCAGCGCTTCTCGAAGATGTGCGGGCGGCGCTCGCCCAGCAGCGCCACGCCAAACAGCAGGCCCAGCCAGCACAGCGCGGCGATGGCGATCAGGGTGGCGCTCAGCATGCGAGGCTCGGGTGGAAGTCGCTGCGCGGCTGATTCGCCTCCCGGCATTCTCGTTGGAGCGACTTCAGTCGCAATGCTCTTGGCTCTAATTTCAGCACCAGGGCGAAGAGCTTTCGCCCTCCAGCGGTGGGCGAGTTACTTCTCTTTTCGTGGGCAAAGAGAAGGTAACCAAGAGAAAGGCCACCCCGCCTGGCGCTTGCCGGGCATACCTGCCCGGCAAGTCCGTGAGGGCCAGCCGGGTTTTTCGACAGGACTCCTGTCCTGGCGAAAAATGATCGGCATCCCTGCCGATCCCCCTGCGGGCCTGTCGTCTGTCCCTCACCGCCGCACAGGGGCCCCGGGTCGAGCTGCGCGCTCCTGCGCGCACTTTTCAGAAAGGCGCGAGCAACGGCCGGAGCAAAGAGCAAATCAAGAGGCCAGTCAAAAGCGAGAAGCCCCACTGGTGCCGGCCCTTGCTCTTGCTCTTGAGGTTGATCTTGCAGCCGCTCCGCGGCTGCACACCGAGTGCGGGCCAGGATGGCCCGCTGCTCTACCCGGGGCCCCTGTGCGGCGGTGAGGCGGGGGCTACAGGCCGCGTAGCGGGGACCGACAGGGATGTCGGTTCCTTTTCGTCCGGACAGGAGTCCGGTCGAAAAGCCCGGCCCCGACTCACGGACTTGCCGCCCATGGATGGGCGGCAAGCGCCAAGCGGGGTGGCCTTTCTCTTTGGTTACCTTTCTCTTTGGCCACGCAAAGAGAAAGTAACTCGCCCTCCGCAGGAGGGCGAAAGCCGTTGCTCTGAATGCCGAATAGAGAGCCAAAGCATCGCGCACAGGGTGCGCTCCTACAGTAACGTCGTGGCGATCAGCAACGTCGTGGCGATCGGCGCGGAGCGCCGTCAATGCCCCGCCGGCAACCCCAACGCCCGCACCGCATCCACCAGCCAGCGCAACTGCACGCCGTGGCGAGTGTCGTAGTCGGCTCCGGAATACCCCCACCAGTCCCAGCATGCTTGCGGATTCAAAGGCGCGAAACTTGCGCGAGTCTGAGGATATAGCACGGCCACATCGTAGGCA
>JBBQQL010000187.1:0-7618 GCA_038215995.1 Lysobacterales bacterium | reverse complement strand
AGTGACGAAACAGGCCGATGCCGCGTTCAAACGAAGCGAGGGATTCGTCCAGACTCAACTCGCCGCCTTCCATCCGTGCGACCAGTTGTTCCAGCTCGTCGAGCGAGTGTTCAAAGTCGACGGCGGGCGGGGTTTTGACAGGAGCGGGAGCGGTCTTGGCCATGGGCGCTCACGCTAACGCAGCAGCGGTCCGGAATCAATCCGCGCGGAGTCTCGGTGAGCGCTTTTGCGGACGTGCTCAGCATGCCGGTTGCCACTGCGGCTGGCTGCCGGATGATTCGAATATCGACACACCGCGTGCGTTGATCCAGCGGTCGGCCACGGCCACCAGCTCGCGTTGCTCGTACAGCAGGGGACAACCAGCGCGCTGCCACGGCGGCATGCCGCCATGCTGAAACAGCGCGCGCAGCTCACGGGTATGCGCGTCGCCGGCCGGCCGGATCCGTTCACCACCTCGACGCAGACGCACCTGCAGCGGGATAGTCAGGCGTGCACCTTCATCGTGCAGCGAAAGCATGCCGCCATCGGGCAGGCGCAGCGGTTCGCCACTCCAGCGTGCTTCCCATGTTTCGTCGATGACCTGCAACGGCGCCAGCGCCCATAGCCGCCCCTTCCAGATGTGCAACTCGGCACCGGGCCAGCGGATGCAAGGCCGCTGGCCCGCCCGCGCGCCACATTGACGCTCGATTTCACGCCGTTGTGCCGTGGTCGGTGCGGGCAACTGCCTGGCATGCAGCCAGTGGTCGAGCAGGGGTTCGCGCAAGGCTGGCGCAAGCGCCTGCCAGCCGGCTGCATCCAGGCTGCCATTGACCGGGTCGAGCAGTTTGCCTTCCTCCGCCAACCATTGCGTTTGCAGGGCATCGGCGGCGGCGCGACTGAGCGCGGCGCTGTGAGTGATCGAATCCACTGCCTGTGGCCAGTGCGCGGTGAGCCGGGGCAGGATTTCGTGCCGTAGCTGGTTGCGCGCCAGCCGGGTGTCGGCATTGGAGGGGTCGTCGATGCAGGACAGTTGATGGGCCTGCACGTAATCGCGCAAGGTCTGTCGCGACAGGCCGAGCAGGGGGCGCCATAGCTGGCCGCGCGCGAATGGACGCAAGGCACGCATCCCGGCGAGACCTTCGGGGCCGGCACCGCGCAGCAGTTTCAGCAGCACGGTCTCGGCCTGATCGTCGCGATGATGGCCGAGCAGCAGGTATTCGCCCGGCTGCAGTTGCGCGGCCAGGGCCTGGTAACGAACCTCGCGCGCAGCCGCCTCGATGCCGCGGCCGCCAGCCGTATCCACCTGCACCCGCACGACTTCGCAGGGCAGTTCGAGCGCTGTGCAGAAACGTCGGCAATGATCGGACCACGCCACACTGTCGGCATGCAGGCCGTGGTCGATGTGCACCGCGCGCAATCCGCGTGAGCGCGCAGCCGGCAACTGTGCCAGCGCGTGCAGCAGGGCGGTGGAATCCGGGCCGCCGCTGTAGGCAACGCAGAGGGGTGCTGGGTCTTGTGCGGACAGCGCCGCCCGCAGGTGTCGCGGCAGCGGGTCGCTCACTTCTTGTTGCTGCGCAGGCGCACGTACAGGTGCTTGCCGTTGCCGATCTGTCGCTCGTCGGCTTCGAACAGGCCGATGCCGTTGATCAGTCCGCTGAGCTTGGCGTAGCCGTAGTTGCGCGGGTCGAAGTCCGGTGACTGCTTGTTGATGATGCTCCCGACCGCGCCCAGTCCGGCCCAGCCGGAATCGTCCGAGGCTGCCTCGATGGCGTTGCGCAGCAGGTTCATCAGTTGCGTGTCTCCGCGCAACTCCTTGGCATTGCGCCGCTTCACGCCCGCGCTGGGTTCGGCTTCGGTGGCCTGCACCAGCACCTCGGTGTAGATGAATTTGTCGCAGGCGGTGCGGAACGGTTCGGGTGTCTTCTTCTCGCCGAAGCCGTAGACGGTCTGGCCGGATTCGCGGATGCGCGAGGCGAGCCGGGTGAAGTCGCTGTCGCTGGACACGATGCAGAAGCCGTCGAAACGACCGGCGTAGAGCAGGTCCATCGCATCGATGATCATCGCCGAATCGGTGGCGTTCTTGCCCACGGTGTAGCGGAACTGCTGGATTGGCTGGATCGAGTGGCGCAACAGCACCTCTTTCCAGCCATTGAGATCGGGCTTGGTCCAGTCGCCGTAGATGCGTTTGACGTGGGCGGTGCCGTATTTGGCGATCTCGGCGAGCAGGCCTTCGACGATCGCCGGGCGGGCGTTGTCGGCGTCGATCAGTACCGCGAGTTTGTCGTGTGCCATGACGGATTCCGGCAGCGTGGAGGTGCCGACGATGGTAACGCCGTGGGATGGTTTGCTGTAGGAGCGCACCCTGTGCGCGAACGCCTTTTGGTCATACCGCCGAAGAGCATCGCGCACTGGGTGCGCTCCTGCAAAAGACTCGCGGTTATTCCTGGAACGCGCCGTAGCTGCGCAGGCGCTTGTAGCGCTGTTCCAGCAGGTCGCTGATCGGCATTGCCTGCAGCTCGTCTAGCTGGTTCAGCAGCACGGCCTTGAGGCGGATCGCCATCGCGCGCGGGTTGCGATGGGCGCCGCCCAGCGGCTCGCGCACCATCTTGTCGATCAGGCCCAGTTCGAGCAGGCGCGGCGCGGTCATGCCGAGCGCTTCGGCGGCATCCTTGACCTTGTCCGGGCTCTTCCACAGGATCGAGGCGCAGCCTTCGGGCGAGATCACCGAATAAGTCGAGTACTGCAGCATCAGGGTGCGGTCGCCGACGCCGATCGCGAGGGCGCCACCGGATCCGCCTTCACCGATCACGGTGCAGACGATCGGCACCTTCAGCTCGGCCATCTCCAGCAGGTTGCGCGCGATCGCCTCGCTCTGGCCGCGCTCCTCGGCACCGATGCCGGGATAGGCTCCGGGGGTGTCGATCAGGGTCAGCACGGGCAGGCCAAAGCGTTCGGCCATCTTCATCAGGCGCAGCGCCTTGCGATAGCCCTCTGGCCGCGGCATGCCGAAGTTGCGGCGCACCTTGGTCTTGGTGTCGCGTCCCTTCTGGTGGCCGATGATCATCACCGGCCGGCCATTGATGCGGCCCAGTCCGCCCACGATGGCGGCATCGTCCGCGTACATGCGATCACCGGCCAGTTCATGGAATTCCTCGCACATCACGCCGATGTAGTCGAGCGTGTACGGACGTGCCGGATGGCGCGACAGCTGCGTGGTTTGCCAGGAATTGAGGTTGCGGAAGATCTCGTTGGTCTTGAGCTTCAGCTTCTCGCGCAGACGGCCGACTTCGTCGTCGATATTGAACGCCTGGCCATGGCTGGCATGGCGAAGCTCTTCAATTTTCGCGTCCAGTTCGGCAATGGGTTGTTCGAAATCGATGAAGTTGGGGTTCATTCGCTGCATTTCGTGGCACAGAAGCGGCCAAGTATACCGTTCTGCACGAAAACACGAGAACGGCGGCGTATGGCGGTGACGCGGTCGAGCTTTGCCCGCCGGGGCGCCAGTTTGGGTTATCGTGCGCCCCATCAAGCATTGCAACAGCGGATTCGGACATGTCCAGCAAGCCCACCATCGATAACGCAAAACTCGATCGCATCGTGGCTGAGGCCCGGCGCAACGCCGAACAGCGCGAACTGGGTTACCGCGAGCGCGCGTTGAAAATGTACCCGTGGATTTGTGGTCGCTGCGCGCGCGAATTCACCCGCGCGAACCTGCAGGAACTGACCGTGCATCACCGCAACCACGATCACGACTTCAACCCGGCCGATGGCAGCAACTGGGAGTTGTTGTGCGTGTACTGCCACGACAACGAACACTCGCGCTATATCGACCACATACGCGGCGGCGTGCTGGCCGTCGAGGAGGCGCCAGCGGCTACCGGCAATCCGTTTGCCGACCTGAAGGCGATGATGGAGCGCGGCAAGAAGTGACCACGCCGTAGGAGCCCGCTGGCGGGCGATGCCCCTGTTTTCGTGTACGGCGAACGATCAAAGGCAACAGCATCGCCCGCCAGCGGGCTCCTACGGTAGCGGCGTGCCCGGTCAGCTCTGCTGCTTGACGATGCGCAGGCGCGCGGCTTCGACGCCCGGCAGGGCGCGCACGACGCGCAGCAGATCGGGGATGGCGTCCACGCGCCACTCCTCACCCAGCTCGATATCGGCCTGGGCCTTGCGGTTGCGATAGCCGTGCAGGATCACGCTGGCGCGGCCGCCACGATAGCCGGCCAGCGCCTGCTGCAACTGGGCCGCGAAATCGGGTCCGATGCCGTTCAATTTGAGCTGCAGCAGGCGCGCGTGCTGGCGGCAGGCGTCAGCCAGGGAGATCGCGCTGCGCGCGCGTACCTGGAAGCCGCCACCGGAAAAGTCGTCGATGCGCAGGCCGCCTTCGACGATCAGCATCTGGTCGCGGGTCAGCAGCGGGGCGATCTGCTGGTACAGCTCACCGAAGAAGCTCACCTCGATGCTGCCGCTGCCATCTTCCAGCCGCACGAAGGCGTCACTGTCGCCGCGCTTGCGCACGGCGGTGACCATGCCGGCCACGGTCCACGGTGCATCGGGTCCACGGCGGAAACGGTTGCCGTCGTCATTGTCGTTTTTGCGCGGTTTCGGCGGCTGGTAGCGGTCGACGATCTCGCCCAGCGGACAGGTCGATAGCTGGCCCAGCTCATGCTTCCACGGGTCGGTGGGATGCCCAGACAGGTAGTGCCCCAGCGTGTCGCGCTCGCCCTGCAGTTTCTGCTCCAGTGGCCAGTCGGCGACCGTGGGCAGGTCGATTTTCACGACCGGCGTGGCCGCGCCCATGGCGGCGCCGAACATGTCGTTCTGGCCGGACTGCTTGTCGCGTTGGTGTTGATCGGCGGCCTTGATCGCATCAGGCAACTGCAGCATCAGGCTGGCGCGGTTGGCTGCCAGCGCATCCAGCGCACCGGAGAGGATCAAGGCCTCCAGCACACGGCGATTGAGCTTGCCCGGATCGACGCGGCGGCAGAAATCGGCGAGGTCGGTGTACGGGCCATGGGCCCGTTCGGCGACGATCGCCTCGCACGCGCCCTGGCCGACGCCCTTGATCGCACCCAGGCCGTACTGGATGACCCTGGGTTCGACCGCGACAAACATGTATTGCGAAGCGTTGACGTCCGGCGGCTGCACCACGATGTCGAGCGCGCGCGCCTCGTTGAGGAAAATCACCGCCTTGTCGGTATTGTCCATGTCCGCGGAAATCGTCGCGGCCATGAATTCGGCGGGGTAGTGCGCCTTCAGCCATGCAGTCTGGTACGACACCAGCGCATAGGCCGCGGCGTGCGATTTGTTGAAGCCGTAGCCGGCGAACTTCTCCATCAGGTCGAAGATCGAGTCGGCCTTCTCGCCGGTCAGCCCATCCTTAGCCGCACCCTCACGGAACTTGGCGCGTTCCTTCGCCATCTCCTCGAGCTTCTTCTTGCCCATCGCGCGGCGCAGCAGGTCGGCGCCGCCGAGCGAGTAGCCGCCGACGATCTGCGCCATCTGCATCACCTGCTCCTGGTAGACCATGATGCCGTAGGTCTCTTGCAGGATCGGCTCGACGCGGGGATCGGGGTACTCCACCTCCTCGCGGCCATGCTTGCGCGCCACGAAGCTGGGGATCAGGTCCATCGGACCCGGGCGATACAACGCCACCAGCGCGATGATGTCCTCGAAACGGTCGGGCTTGGCGTCCTTCAGCATGCGCTGCATGCCGGAGGATTCGAGCTGGAACACCGCGACCGTCTGCGCCTTCTTCAGCAGCTCATACGGCTTGGGATCGTCCAGCGGCAACTTGGAAATATCCAGCGCCGCTTCGCCCGTCTTCTCGCGACGCGCGTTGATCGCCTTCACTGCCCAGTCGATGATGGTCAGCGTGCGCAGGCCGAGGAAGTCGAACTTGACCAGGCCGACCGCTTCCACGTCGTCCTTGTCGTACTGGGTCACCACGCCGCCGCCGCCGGCTTCGCAATACAGCGGGGCGAAGTCGGTCAGCGCAGTCGGCGCAATCACCACGCCGCCGGCGTGCTTGCCGGCGTTGCGGGTGAGGTTTTCCAGCTTCAGCGCCAGATCAATGAGAGCGCGCGCCTCTTCATCCTGCTCGTAGGCTTCGCAGAATTCCTTGACGACCCGGTCGGTTTCTTTTTTTGATTTCTCCGAACGGCCGAGTGCGTCGGACAGGGTCAGGTCGAGCGGGCGTGGCGGCACCAGCTTGGCCAGTCGGTCGACCTGGCCATAAGGCATGCTCAGCACGCGACCGGAGTCGCGCAGTACGGCCTTGGCTGCCATCGAGCCGTAGGTGATGATCTGGCTGACCCGGTCGCGGCCATATTTCTGTGCGACGTAGTCGATCACCTCGTCGCGCCGATCCATGCAGAAGTCGATGTCGAAGTCGGGCATCGACACGCGTTCCGGATTCAGGAATCGCTCGAACAGCAGGTTGAACTGCAGCGGGTCCAGATCGGTGATCTTCAACACCCAGGCGACCAGCGAGCCGGCACCCGAACCGCGGCCCGGGCCTACCGGGATGCCGTGCTGCTTGCCCCAGTTGATGAAGTCCGAAACGATCAGGAAGTAGCCGGGAAAGCCCATCTCGATGATCACATCGAGCTCGCGCTCCAGCCGTGCCTCGTAGTCGGCCAGGCTGTGCCCCGCCGCCAGCGGCGCACTGGTCAGTCGCTCGCGCAGACCCTGACGCGACAGTTCGCGGATGTAGCTGTTGAGGTCGTAGCCTTCCGGTACCGGAAAATCAGGCAGGTAATAGGTGCCGAACTTCAATTCCAGATTGCACCGGCGCGCCAGCTCGACAGTGTTTTCCAGCGCCTCGGGCAGGTCGGCGAACAACTCGGCCATCTGCTCCGGTGTTTTCAGGTATTGCTGGTTGCTGTAGTCGCGTGGACGCTTGGGGTCGGCCAGCACGCGCCCCTGGTTGATGCACACCCGTGCCTCGTGCGCATCGAAGTCGTCCTGCTTGAGGAAGCGCACATCATTGCTGGCCAGCACCGGCAGGCCGAGTTCGGCAGCCAGCGCGAGGGCGGCGGTATTCCAGTTCTCCTCACCCTCACGACCGCAGCGAGTCAGTTCGAGATAGAGCCGGTCGGGGAACAGCTTGGCCAGCGGGCTCAGCTTCGCCAGCGCGGCCGCGATGCCCTGGTTCAGTGCGATACGCGCCACTTCGCTTTCGCGGCCAAGCAGCGCAATCAGGCCGCTGCACGCTTCGCCATGCAACCAGCCGGCTTCCACCAGGGCGCGGCCACTGTGCTGGCCTTCCTGCCATGCGCGCGAGACCAGCCGCGACAGGTTGAGATAGCCGTCGTGGTTCTGGCACAGCAGGGTAAGACGCCACGGACGCGGGTCGTCCAGCGAGGAGATGCGCAGGTCGCAGCCGCCGATCGGCTTGATGCCGGCGGCGCTGCACGCCTTGTAGAACTTCACCAGCGCGAACATGTTGCATTCGTCGGTCAGTGCCACCGCCGGGATGCCGTCGCGCACGCACGCGGCGACCAGCGCCTTGATGCGGATGGTCGAATCGACCAGCGAATATTCGCTGTGCAGGTGCAGGTGGGTATAGCGGACGGTCATGCAGGTTTACGCAGTGAGTCCACGAAGGCTACCGGTCACCATGCCTGGCGGCAAGATT
>JBBQQL010000186.1:0-7700 GCA_038215995.1 Lysobacterales bacterium | reverse complement strand
GCGGTGGTCGTAGGTTCGATCCCTACAGCACCCACCAGATAGTGCGGAGTGGTAGTTCAGTTGGTTAGAATGCTGGCCTGTCACGCCGGAGGTCGCGGGTTCGAGTCCCGTCCACTCCGCCATAGTTCGCAAGGGCGCCCGCGTGGCGCCCTTGTTATTTGAGTCCAGCGTGTTCGCGCGGTAAACCGGCGAACGAATACGCGCCTGTGAGGCGACCTGTGCCACGCACGCGCCACGCGCTCAGGGCGTTCTCAATCACGTTGCGGGAAGACTTCAATGTTGCAGGCAATGCGTAACAAGATGCATGGATGGCCGTCCATCATCGTGCTTGGTCTCGCTGTTCTGGCGATGTCACTGTTTGGTATGGAGAGCTACTTCACCTCGCATAACGATTCGTTCGTGGCGAAAGTGGGCAAGCGTGAAATCAGCCAGAACGCATTCCAGGAACGGATGAACCAGTTGCGGCAGCAGGCTAGTGCCCAGCAGGGTGCCGACTTCGACTCCAGCATTTTCGAAAAGCCCGAAACGAAGTCGCGGGTACTGGATGCGATGATCGACGAGCAGTTGCTGCTGCAGGCGAATGCTGACTGGGGCATGCGGGTATCCGATCAGGCGGTGCGCGACTACATTGCAGCGATTCCCGCGTTTCAGGTCAATGGTCAGTTTGACCCCACCAGTTACCGCGCGTGGCTGGTCAGCCAGCGCAAGACTTCGGATATGTTCGAGAGCGACATTCGCTCTTCGCTGGCGGCCCAGTTGTTGCCCTCGGCGATTGGCGATAGCACGATCGCCAGCGATGCTCAGGTGGACCAGTTCCTCAGCCTGCTGACTCAGCGCCGCGACCTGCGCTACATCCTGCTGCCCAAGCCAGCGCTGGCCGACAGCCAGGTCAGTGATGCCGAGGCGCAGGCATGGTACAAGGCGCATCTGGCGGACTACATGATTCCCGAACAGGTTTCGGTGAAATATATCGAAGTCGACAGCGCGGACCTCAAGGCGGATGCTGCGCCCAGCGACGAAGAGCTGCAGAAGCGTTATGCCGATGAAAAGCAGCGTTTTGTTCAACCTGAGCAGCGGATGGCTTCGCATATCCTGATCAACGTGCCAGCCAATGCCACGCCGGATCAGCAAAAGGCGGCGCTGGCAGAGGCCGACAAGATTGCTGCGCAGGCCAATCCCTCAAACTTCGCCAAACTCGCCGAGAAGGACTCGCAGGATCTGGGTTCCCGGCGTCAGGGTGGTGACCTCGGTTGGCTGGAAAAGGGTGTGACCACCCCGGCGTTCGACGCCGCCTTGTTCTCTCTCAAGAAGGGCGAGATATCCAAGCCTGTGCTGTCGTCCGATGGCTACCACATCATCTGGTTGCGCGATGTTCGCAGTGGCGATTCCAAGCCATTCGCGGAAGTGCGCGAGCAACTGGTGAAGGAAGCGACTGCCGCCGATCGCGATCGCAAGTACAACGATCTTGCCGGCAAGATGGCGGACAGCACGTATCAGAATCCCTCTTCGCTCGAGCCGGCTTCCGTTGCTTTGGGGCTGCCGATCAAGACATCGGGTTTGTTCTCTCGTACGAGTGGAGAAGGCTTGACCGCCAATCCCAAGGTTGTTGCCGCAGCATTTGGAGATGATGTGTTGGCCCAGGGCAACAATTCGGGCCTGATCGACTTGGGCAACGACCATTCGGCAGTGATCCATATAGACAAGCACGTTCCCGCGGCGGCACGCTCCTTCGCGGAAGTCAGCGCGGAGGTGAAAAAGAGCATCCAGGACGAACGAGTTGCGACGGCAGCCAAGAAGCAGGCTGATCAAGCGCTCGCTCGGTTGGTCAAGGGTGAGTCCATGGATGTGGTCGCGAGCTCGCTCACCGCCAAGGTGGTCAGTGTGAGCGAGGCGGTGCGAGGGCGTTCTGTTCAGGTGCCTGCACCATTGTTGAAGCAGGCATTCCTGTTGCCGCACCCGGCGGGTGAGGGCAAGTCGCAATTTGCAGCTGTGGACATGCACGACGGCAGCTACTCGTTGCTGGCGGTGGACAAGGTACAGGGTGGTGATTTGTCCAAGGTGCCCGCCGACCAGCGCGACGCACTGCGCCAGCAGATGGCACAGGCATACGGTTCGGAGGCAACCCGCGAACTTCAGGAATTGCTCAAGAGCAAGACTGAAATCAAGATCAACAAGAACCTGATGTAAGGCCTGCCCAATACAACGGGTTCAAGTTGCGCATGACGAAGAAGGGACGGTCTGATGACCGTCCCTTCGCTTTTGGCTTGAGCCATGCACGGTCAGGCAGGGGAGGGGGCTTGGCCTTTGATGGATGCGTGCAAGTTGCTAGATGGACTCCCTTTTGCCGATCGGCAGGCCGTCAGTTCACTTCTCCAAGCTGCAGCACCTGGCCTGGTTTCAGTTTATGGCCACGCAGGTGGTTGAGCGCTTGCAGCTCGCTGACTTTCACTGAGTAATGGCGTGCAATTTGCCACAGGCTCTCGCCGCGTCGGACAACGTGCGTCCTGTGCGGATGGGTCCTTGCGGAGTCGGCGATAACGGGATCGGCGGACGACGCGCCGTCGGTCGATGCCTGGGCCTGTTGTGACAGTGCGTCGCGAAACTGCTCGGCATGGTCGGCAGGTAACACCAGGTAGGAAGACGCTGAGGCATCGGCTTGGTTGCCACGATAAGCGGCGTTGAGATGTTTCAGCTTATCAACCGACATGCCGGCATGGTCGGCGGCCCGCGCCATCGGCATGGACTGGGGAAGGTCCACTTTGACCAGATGCTTGTCCTCGCTCAGTTCTGGCAGGCTCACATTGAAGCGCTCCGGCTCGCGGATCACACAGGCCATGGCAAGCAGCTTGGCGAGATGCTCCCGGGTCACGTTGCGGACCGGCAAGTTGGGAATCGCTGGCAGATCGGCGGGCAAGCCATGTTTGTTGATCAGTTTGCGAACGCTGTATTCACCCGCGTTGTAGGCATAGTCCGCCAGCCGCCAGTCATGCAGCTGGTCGTGGTACCGCCTGATCATCTTCATGACGGCATGGGCCGCGGCAGGCACGTCGAGACGACCGTCGTAGTGACTGTCTACGCGCAGGCCCATTGCTCTTGCGGTCGCTGGCATGATTTGCCACATGCCAGCCGGGCGTCGCCTGCGCGATGCCGTGACGGGTTGAAAGCGGCTCTCGACCCAAGGCAGCAAGGCGAATTCGCCAGCGACGTCGTATTGCGCTGCAACCCCTTGCGCATAGACCAATCTGGGCAGAGCCTGCCTCAGCGTATCCTGGAATTGCTGCGGATTGCGGGTGAATTGCCTGGCCCACTTCATGATGGCTGGATCGGCATCGCAGTCGGCCATGGCAAAGCTGCCACGCAACTGGTCCCACAGGTTCTGCTGGATTGGTGCGTTGGCGGCAGCGGCGGGCGGCGTTTTGATTTCGAGTGTGGGGATGGGCTGGGCCGGCCCTGTCGGGGCTGGTGGCATGCGTCCATTCTGCGACGGCACCGTGGAGCAGGCGGCAAGCAGGACCAACAAGGCCAGCGGTAATTTTCTGAGATGTCTATTCATCCGCGGAAGTTGTCCTTCGCGCTGCGCACCGCAGCGAAACAGGCTATTCGATCGTCCTCTGTACCTTGTGTCGCACACCAGCGGCGAACTGCAGCGCAGTCGATACGCAGGAATGGATTGGTCGCCATTTCGCTGGCAAGCGTGACTGGCAAACTGGGCTCGCCATGCGCTCGCAGTTGAGCGACCTCCGTTCGCCGTCGGCGCAGGTCAGCGTTGTCTGGTTCGATGCCATGCGCAAAGCGCCCATTGGCTTCGGTGTATTCGTGGCCGCCACAAATCAGGGTGTCACCAGGCAAGGTTGCCAGGCGATCAAGGGATGCGAGCATTTGCGCCGGCGTGCCTTCAAACAGTCGACCGCAGCCCAGACTGAACAAAGTGTCCCCGCAAAACAGGATGCCTGCGCCAACGTAGGCAATGTGGCTCAGCGTATGTCCCGGAATATGAATGACCTGAAAGTCCAGCGACGGCAGGGCTTGCTCGATCAGGTCGCCGTCATGCGCCTGTCGCGTCTTGAACGGGATGCGTGCATCGGCGGGCGCATGCACCGGTACGTCATGCTTGTCCAGCAGGGCAGCAACGCCACCGATATGGTCATGATGATGATGGGTGAGCAGAATCGCACGTAGTTGAAGGCCTCGAGCGGTCAGCGCTTGCTCGACAACTTCGGTTTCTCCCGGATCAACGACCAAGGCATGGCCTTCATCGTCGTGCAGCAACCAGATGTAGTTGTCGGCCAGGGCCGGTAACGGTATGAGATGCAAGGCCAGCTCCGCTGCGTGTGAGAGGTGCCCGGTAGGTGTCAGATACTTGCTCGGGTCAACGGCGGATGCGGCCACTCTCGGCACGCATCGAGCGGCCGACTATAAGCTGGCTTTGGTGCTCACTCGTTATCAAGGCGTTAATCGCGGTGGCGGCGGTTATGTAGTGTGAAGCCATGCCAATTCCTCCCCGCTCCCGCTGCTTGAGCGACTACACTTGAGCTCTCGATGGATCCAGGGCTGTTGCATGCCATCACATGATCAGGACATCTACGCCAGTCTGCCCCTGCGTCAATTGCTGGATGCGCAGACGCGCTTGCTGATGCCTGATTTGCAGCGCTGTTCCGGTAGTCATGGCTTGCTGATTGGAACTGCGGCGGATGCCCCGCCGGCCTTGCCGATGCTGCCGTGCTGGGCCCGCTTGCATCTGCAGGGTACCCATTATCGTGGTGATGTGGTGGCGGCTGCCGATGAGCCGCTCCCCTTCGTTGACGACGGCTTCGATCTGGTTCTGTTGCGCCATGTGCTCGAGATGGCCCCTGTGCCCTCGGCCTTGTTGAGTGAGGCGGTTCGGGTATTGGCGCCAGGTGGGATGCTGGTGCTGACTGGCATGCATCCGATTGGTGGCTGGTCGCCCTGGTTCTACTGGCGTGCGCGAGGTCAGTCTCGTCGACTGCAGATGCCGTGGCGTTTGCGGCACAGCCTGCGAGAGGCCGGGTTGCAGATGCAGCGAATACAACGGGTGGGCAGTTTGCTGCCTGGTCGCCGCATGAGGGGCACCGTGCCAGCGAGCTTGGTCGGTGGCGGTTACGTGTTGATCGCGCGCAAGCAGCCCCGCATAGTCACTCCCCTGCGCATTCGGCCAGTATCGGTACGAATGCTTTCCACTGGCCAGTTGTCGCCGGGGGCTCGGCGAAACGCGGCACTGTAAGTAAAATTGAACGACGCGAGCAATGATGAGTGAAGTGGAAGCTTTTACCGATGGCGCCTGTCTTGGCAATCCCGGGCCCGGCGGCTGGGCCGCCCTCCTGCGGGCAAGCAGCAGCGAGCGCATGGTGGCTGGTGGTGATCCCGCGACCACCAACAACCGCATGGAATTGATGGCTGCCATAGCCGCACTGGAGGCCTTGAAGCGGCCCTGCCGGGTCCAGCTCACCACCGATTCTCGCTACGTCATCCAGGGTATCGAGGAGTGGGTGCCCAAGTGGCGCGCCAATGGCTGGCGTACGGCCGACAAGAAGCCGGTCAAGAACCAGGATCTGTGGCAGCGATTGTCCGATGCGGTCAGTGCCCACCAAGTGCGCTGGAAGTGGGTGCGAGGTCACACTGGCCACGTCGAAAACGAGCGCGTCGATCAGGCCGCCAGGGAACAGGCCGAGTTGCTCCGGGGCAAGTCGTGAGACAGATCATTCTCGATACCGAAACCACCGGCCTGGAAGTTCGTCAGGGCCACCGGCTGGTGGAGATAGCCTGCGTCGAAATGGTCGAGCGACGGCTCACCGGGCGCCATTATCAGACGTACCTCAATCCGGATCGCGCGATCGACGAAGGCGCCCGTCTGGTCACGGGTATCGAAGACGAGTTCCTGCTGGACAAGCCGCGCTTCGCGGAGGTTGTCGACGAATTCCTCGGCTTCATCGACGGTGCCGAGCTGGTCATTCACAACGCGAGTTTCGATGTCGGATTTCTCGATGCGGAACTGGCGCGCCTGACTGGCGGTTACGGCAAGATCGGCGATCGTTGCAGCGTGCTGGATACGCTGGCAATGGCGCGCGAACGCTATCCGGGCCAGCGCAACAGCCTCGATGCGTTGTGCAAGCGCCTTGGCGTCGACAACTCTCGGCGTGATCTCCATGGTGGCCTGATCGACGCCCAGTTGCTGGCGGATGTCTATCTGGCGATGACATCGGGGCAGGTGGGGTTTGACCTGGGCTTTGACACCGCTGCCGAACAACGCGATGTCGTTGTGCTGGCACCCGTGGTATTGCAGGCGCCTCCCCGTGTCCTGCGCGCAACGGCTGAGGAGTCGTCGCTGCATGAGCAGCGACTGGATGCGTTGACCAAAAGTGCGGCTGACGGCCAAAGCGTATGGCGTCGGCTAGGCTGAAGCGGTCTGGTCAGCCGAACGCTCAGCAGCTGCGGACGATCAGCACGGTGATGTTGTCGTCACCGCCGGCATCCAGCGCGGCCAGGATCAGCTGATCGGTACATTCCTGAGCAGCCAGGTCGGTTCGTGCCATGTGCCGCTCAATCGAGGTGTCCCGTACCCCCTCAGTCAAGCCATCGCTGCACAGCAGGAAAACCGTACCTGGTCCGATTTGTCCACGAGCCATGCCGATTTGCAGCTGCTCGATGGCAGTGACGCCGAGGGCTTGTGTGAGCAGGTTGCGCTGCGGATGTTGAGACGCCAGCGCCGGATCAAGTTGACCACTTTCAACCAGCGCCTGGACCAGCGAGTGGTCGTGGCTGATCTGTTTGAGCTGCTGTTGCCAGATATAGATACGGCTGTCACCAACCCAGGCGACCTCATACCGGTCACCCAGGGTGCGCAGCGCGGCGATGGTCGTGCCCATCGGCAGGATGTCATCACGCTTGCTGGCATGCGCCAGCAGGCGCGCTGCTGCTCCATGCACAGCGCTGACCAGGCTGTTGCCCTGGCTGGTCAGTTCAACCACCACATCGCGCACCAAGGCAGAAGCCACCTCGCCGTGCTGGTGTCCACCCATGCCATCGGCGACCAGAAACAGGCCCAGGGATGCGTCGGCGTAGTAGGTGTCCTCGTTGCGCATGCGGCGCAAGCCGACGTGTGTTCCGTGTCCGAATTCGATCATGGTCGTTCAGTTGAAGTAAGCCGTTGCAGCATGCCGCAACAACAGGTTGTTGTCACGGCAAGTTCGCTCGCGTATGATTCCCGGCTCGCATGAGCCACCATGCAGCCCTTTGGAGAGGTGGCAGAGTGGTCGAATGTACCTGACTCGAAATCAGGCGTTGGTGAAAGCCAACCGTGGGTTCGAATCCCACCCTCTCCGCCAGAAAAGCAAAACGCCCCCATGTGGGGCGTTTTGCTTTTCTGATAGTGACGGCGGGGTGAGAGCCCGCCCGGCTTCGACGAATTCGCCCGGAGCGAATTCGGACAGCCGAAGGCTGGCCTTGGAGCGCCTGGCGCGGAAGGGCGAGTCCCATGGAGGGGACGAGCAATCCCACCCTTCACGTTACGGAATTTTCTGTCGTCGTTCGGCGTTTTGCTTTTCCGGTGGGGACGGCCGAATGGCTGCACCTGGCGCGTGTGGGGCGGAAGGATGAATGGGTTGCCGTGCCAAAAGGCCAAAAAAACAGGGACCGCAGATGCGGCCCCTGTGTCGATCACATGTCAGGCAAAACTCAGAACT
>JBBQQL010000185.1:0-7708 GCA_038215995.1 Lysobacterales bacterium | reverse complement strand
CGTGTTGGTTGATGCGGGCGGCACCAACATCGGCTCGGTCCGCTATGCGCTGCAGCGCCTGGGTGTGGAAGCCAGCCTGACCGCTGATCCGGCGACGATACGGGCGGCTGACAAGGTGATCCTCCCTGGTGTGGGCGCCGCCGGCCCCGGCATGGCACGCCTGCGTCAGTTGGGTCTGGTCGATTTGATGCGGTCGCTGAGCCAGCCGGTGCTCGGCGTCTGCCTCGGCATGCAATTGTTGTGCACGCGTTCGGAAGAGGGCGATACCGAATGTCTCGACCTGATCCCTGCACCCGTGCAGCATTTCTCGCGTGACTCGGGCCTACCCGTGCCGCATATGGGCTGGAACCGGTTGCAGGTTGAACGCGCCCATCCGCTGCTGGCTGGGTTGAGTGCCAACGAGCAAGCCTACTTCGTGCACAGCTATGCTGTGCCGGTGGGTGATTACAGCCTCGCCACCGCCGACTACGGCGGGCCGTTCTCGGCGGTGATCGCGCGCGACAATTTTCACGGCATGCAATTCCATCCCGAGCGCTCCGCCGCCGTCGGCGCCAAACTACTGAAGAATTTCCTCGACCTATGACTTTCGACGTCATTCCAGCGATCGACTTGCGAGAAGGTCGTGTGGTGCGCCTGCGCCAGGGCGACTATGAGCAACAGACCAACTACGCGACCGACCCGCGCGAACTGGCCCTGCGTTATCTGCATGCCGGTGCCCAATGGTTGCACCTGGTCGACCTGGATGGCGCGCGATCGGGTGGGTTGGACAACCTCGCCGTTATCAAGGCGATTGCAGCTGATGGAAGCAAGGTGCAGGCCGGTGGCGGTGTACGCAGCGAAGCCGATCTGCGGCGTCTTTTCGATGTGGGCGTGCAGCGGGTGGTACTTGGCAGCGTGGCGATCCGTGAGCCCGAGCAGGTTGCTCGCTGGCTCCAGACCTACGGTAGCGAACGCATCACCCTTGCCCTGGATACCCGCCGTATCGGGGACACCTGGGCGCTGCCCAGCGCTGGATGGACCGAGATGGAGCAGCGCACGCTGGATGAACTGGCCCCCTGGTATGCCGAGCGCGGTGCCAGGCATCTGCTGTGCACCGACATCGAGCGTGACGGCATGCTGAGCGGTTTCAATCTCGAGCTGTATCGCCATCTGGCCGATACGGTGCCCGAACTGGCCGTGCAAGCCTCCGGCGGCGTGCGGTCGGTGACCGATATTCACGCTGCGCGCGAGTCCGGTGCTCAGGCGGTGATCCTGGGTCGCGCCCTGCTGGATGGACGCTTCACCCTCGAGGACGCGCTGGCATGTTGAGTCGACGCATCATTCCCTGCCTCGACGTGCGCGATGGCCAAGTGGTCAAGGGCGTGCGGTTCCGCGATCACGTGGTGATGGGGGAGATCGTGGATCTCGCCCTGCGCTATCGCGACGAAGGCGCCGACGAGCTGGTGTTCTACGACATCACGGCGAGCCCGCAGGGGCGCAGCGTCGATCGCACCTGGGTGGAGCGCGTGGCGCAGGTCATCGACATCCCCTTCTGCGTGGCCGGTGGCATTCGTTCGGTTGACGAGGCGCGCGCGATTCTGCATGCCGGTGCGGACAAGATTTCGGTGAATTCGCCTGCGCTGGAGCGACCGGAGCTGATCAATGAGCTGGCCGCTGCGTTCGGTGTGCAGTGCGTCGTTGTCGGGGTTGATTCCCTGGCTGACGCCGACGGTGAATGGCGCGTGCGCCAGTACACCGGTGATCCATCGAAAATGCAGGCGCTGGCGCGCATGACGATGGACTGGATCGTCGAGGCGCAGCAGCGGGGCGCGGGCGAGATCGTGCTCAACTGCATGGGCAGCGACGGTGTGCGAGCCGGCTACGATCTTGATCAGCTGATGGCCGCGCGCGCGATTTGCCGCGTGCCGCTGATTGCCTCCGGCGGTGCCGGGGCGATGGAGCATTTTCGTGCGGCCTTCGTCGAGGCCGACGTGGATGGTGCGCTGGCGGCGAGTGTGTTCCATTCGGGCGCGATCGCGATTCCCGAACTCAAGCACTACCTGGACGGGCAGGGCGTGGCCGTAAGGCTTTAGCGCGGGTGGCGGATTGGCGCGCAGGGATGAACCTGCACGTTGCCAGCGCTGTTGTTGCCGTTCACCTGCCCCTTCCGATCATTCACTGATTTCATGATGCCTCCCATGACCGATATCGCCACAAATACGATGCATCTCACGCGCCTGGACTGGGACAAGGGCGACGGCCTGCTGCCGGTGATCGTGCAGCACTGGCTGAGTGGCGAAGTGCTGATGCTCGGCTACATGAATGCCGCGGCACTCAGTCATACCCAGGCCAGCGGCCATGTCACCTTTTACAGCCGCAGCAAGCAGCGCCTGTGGACCAAGGGCGAAAGTTCGGGCCACCTGCTGGCACTGAAATCCCTTCGCATGGATTGCGATGCGGATACCTTGCTGGTGCAGGCCGAGCCGCATGGCCCGACCTGCCACAACGGCACCTCCAGTTGCTTCGGCGAGAGTGCCCAGGTGCGCCCGCCGCTGGGCTTTCTTGCCGAACTTGATGACCTGGTCGCCCGACGCGATGCCGAGCGTCCCTCAGGCAGTTACACCACCAGCCTGTTCGAAGGCGGTATCCGGCGGATGGCGCAGAAGGTGGGCGAGGAAGGGGTGGAGACGGCGCTGGCGGCCGTGGTGCAGGATGATGCCGAACTGCTGGGTGAGGCGGCTGATCTGATTTTCCACCTCAGCGTGGTGCTGCGGGCGCGAGGCTTGTCGCTGACTGACGTGGCGGCGGTGTTGGCCAAGCGGCATATTCCGCGCGCTCAGAACTAGGGCTTTCCATTATCGCGACGCTGCGCTCGTTCCAGTCGACGCCGGTGCGAACGGTACGGCCGGCCCGGGTTTGACGTCCTTGCGCCACAACGCAAGCTGGTTTTCGATGCCGCTGCCAATATCGATCTGTGGCTCCGACGGGGTCAGTTTGTCTTTTTTCTCCCACTGGCTGATATCGCTGCTGGCCAGATGGAAGGCATCCACGAAGTTGTCGGTGCGGTTAAGCGCATCGACCAGCCACGCCTTGCCGAAGTAGGTGATGTCGGAATCGCTGCCGCAGCCGAACGAGCTTCGGTCGCTACGGGCGGCAGTCAGCACCAGAGTGCCGGGGCCTTGCAGCGGCGGCACGAAGCCGCCGGAATAGCAGGCATTGACCACCACCACCTTCCATTTCAGCGGATGCTCGGCGAGGATCCCGGCCAGATCCCTTGCGCCGATCTGATCCAGTGGCAGGGGGTCCATGTCGACGAGCAAGCTATGGTCTTCCCCGCCGTGACTGGTGATGTAGAGCAGCAGGATGTCCTGGTCGGGATTCATCACTCTGGACAGGCCGGCAAGTGCATCCTCCAGGTTGCTCCAACTGGCCAACGGCCGGGTAGCCAGTGTGGCCGGATTGTTGTCCAGTACGAGGGTGTGTGCGGTGGGGCCAAACCGGCTGGCAAACAGCTTCGCCGCGTATTCGGCCTCGTTGTGGAATACATCCTCGACACCGTCGCCAGCAAAGGCGAGCAGGTACAGGTTGGGCTTGTCAGCGACACGGGGGGTCAGCCCGGCCAATGCGTCATGCAGCATGCGCGGCTGGGCGTAGAGCACCTGCTCGGGGCTGGGCCCCCGTGCCGGCCAATCGCCGTCACGGTTGGCGTCGTATTCGGGGGATGGGCTGGCGACCGCACCAGCGCTGCTCGACAAGGCGGTAGCCGCTCGCGACGCATGCTCAGGCGACGAGGGCAGGCCGCTGCGGCCAGGGCGACCGGGCATCCAGAGCATTAACAGGACCCCGGCAGCAAATGCAAGCAGGACGGTCAGGACACTACGCATGGCGGGGACCCGCGTGTCAGGTGGAAGGATGGATAGCGTCGAAATCAGGATAGACCGTGTGGCCGGGCGAGTCGGGCAAACCCTGTGGGGCACGCACCAGCCAGCCAGTATGGAAGCCTGCCTCCCGCGCGGCGTCGAGCTCTTCCACAATGTCGGACAGGAACAGCAGGTGTTGCGGTTGCTCGTCGATTGCCGTGGCGATGCGCCGATAGGATTCGGCCTCGCGCTTGGGCCCGGTCTCGGTATCGAAGTAACCGGCCAACAGCGGCGTGAGATCACCGGCTTCGCTGTAGCGGAACAACAGCTGCTGCGCCGGAACCGACCCGGAGGAATACACATACAAACGAAGGCCATCGGCGCGCCAGGCACGCAGACGGGCGGCAACCTCGGGGTACATGTGTGCCCGGTAGTCACCCGCTTCGTAGCCGTCCTTCCAGATCATGCCCTGCAAGGCTTTCAGTGCGGTGGATTTCCGGTCCTGCCCGATCCAGCCCAGCAGCAGCTCGATGATTTCCTGGCGCGTGGCCTCGACCAATCCGGCTTCACGGGCCGCTTCATGCAGCCAGTGCTGCACGTCGGGCTTGTCACCATGGGTTTCGACAAAGGCAGGCAGCCGCTTGCGTGCATAGGGAAACAGCACGTCGCGGACGAAGCTGATCGAGCTGGTGGTGCCCTCGATGTCGGTGACAATGGCGCGGATTTCAATCATGGCAACGTGGACATTTATGGGGCTGGCAGCATAAACGATGCACTGGCCATGCGTCGCTGAAGCGGGTCACGCGTTGGCCTGATGAGGCGTCATGCGCGGAAAGTTCTGGGCGATCTCGTCGCCGGTGAACTGCGCCACCCATCCTTCCTTGTTGGTGAACAGCCGGATCGCCACGAAGTACGGTGATTCGCTCATGTCGAACCAGTGGCGGGTATCGTCTGGTACCCCGATCAAATCGCCCTGTTCGCACAGGATGTCGTAAACCTTGTCACCGATGTGCAGCGTGAACTGGCCCGACCCGGCGACGAAGAAGCGCACTTCATCCTCGCTGTGAGTGTGCTCACTGAGAAATTTCTGCCGCAGCATGGCGCGATCGGGGTGGTCCGGCGTCAGGCTGACCACATCCACGGACTGGTAGCCTTTCTCGGCCATCAGACGGTCGATGTCGCTGCGATAGGCGGCGATCACTTCCTCCTGGCTGGCGCCGGGAATAATCGGCTGACCGGCCTCCCAGTGCTCGAAGCGTACGCCGACCTTGTTCAATTCGGCGGCAATGTCGTCACTGTCGTGGTAGCTGGCCAGTGCAGCTTGCGGCCTGCTTTCGTCGAAGATGCGCAATTTGCTCATGATGCCCTCAGTGTTCGCAGGTCCAGCTCACAGCCGAGCAGGAACTCCAGTGCTTCCAGTTGGCGTTCCGCTTCCTCCATGTCCCGGCCCCAGGTATAGATGCCGTGGCCGTCGATCAGGTAAGCATGCAGCGGCTTGCCCGCATCGAGCCAGGCATCGATACGTGCCACCAGATCAGGCATGTGCTGGGTATTGGGGAATACCGGGATCTCCAACACGCTGTCGTGCGTGTCGAAGCCGGTGATTGCCTTTTGCAGTTCCCACCCTTGCAGGCGTATCAGGCCATCCCCGGCGAAGAGTCGCGAAGCCACGCTCTGGGTGCGCGAGTGGGTATGCAAAACCGCATGCGTTGCCGGCCAGCGTCGATAGATATGGGTATGCAGTGCGGTCTCGGCACTGGGTCGCGCATCCGTGCCTACGGCGTGACCGTGCAAGTCGATCAGCATTATATCGTCGCGATCGAGCCGGCCCTTGTGGCGACCAGACACAGTGATCGCGGCATGCGCGGTATCGACCCGCATCGAGAAATTGCTGCTTGTGGCAGGGGTCATGCCTTTTGATGCGAGCTCGCGTGCGGTAGCCGTGATGCTGTCGGCGCAGGCGTTGAACTGGCTGGCTGAGATGGTGCCGGGCAGGCTCTGACTCATGATGTTTGGACGTCCAAATGAATGAATATGATATCACGCACCGAGGCATGGCCAGAATCGAATGAGAGCCATTCTCGCAAGTCAGGAATGAATTCGTCGAGAGGCGTATTATCGACGCAGATCCGCGGCAAGGTGCCCCGGACATTTGTTGACGGAGGCTTGCCCATGTCGAACGAAAAAGAGATCGAATCACGTCGTCGGTTCCTGAAGATCGCCGCTGGAACGACGGTGGCGGCTGCCCTCGTTGGTGGTTTGCCACGCTTCGCACGTGCTGCCGATCTGCCGCCCGTAAGCGAGAGTGATCCCACGGCGAAAGCGCTCGGCTATGTGGAAGATGCCAGCAAGACGGCCAATGCCGCACGCAAGGCTGGCGCCAATTGCTCCAGCTGTCAGTTCTATTCCGGCGGTGCCGCCGGTCGCGGTCCGTGCCAGCTGTTCCCGGGCAAGTCGGTCAACGCGAAGGGCTGGTGCATCTCGCACGCACCGAAGAAAGCCTGAAGCATCGGCTGGACATCACCAGAATGACAAGAAAAGGCCGGAGCAGATCCGGCCTTTTTTGTGGTGGTCCGGTTGGTGCCGGTCGATGGTTGCCGGCGAGGCCGGCGGCCTTTGCTGCCGATCCCGAGGATCTCAAGCTCATGGTCGTGAACAAAGTGCGGCCCGGTACACCAGGGTGAGGAGCTACCCACCTGACGTACCGGGCCGCGATCCGGGGCCCACTGCCAAGTGATATACCCGCGGACTGAGGATGATACTCCCGCGATTGGCGAATGGGCGACCAGTCAGCTGATTTTTCTTGAAAAGTTCTCGTTAAATGCAGTAAAAACAATGAATTGCGTGTATTTTTTGTAAGGCGTTCAATGATTTGGCGAAAATTTCGGAAAACTCATGATGCGAGAATTTTGTCGATTTTCGACGACGTTCGTCATTTTTCGAAGGAATTAACGCTTACTGCATTTTTGTCACGGCAGGCAAATCCTGGCGCAGATAGCTGTGCTTGCGGCTATACAGAAAGTAGATCGCAAAGCCGAGCAGGGTCCAAGCACCGAGCACAGCCCAGTTGAACCAGTCCAGGCTGAAGAGCAGCGCAAAACAACTCGCTACCCCCGCCAGGCAGGTGAACCAGACCCACGGCACGCGGAAAGTTCGGGGCAGTTCCGGCATCGTGTGACGCAGGATCAGCACGCCGGCGCATACCGCCGAAAAGGCGATCAGCGTACCCATCGAGGTGAGGTTGGCCAGCAGGTCCAGCGGGAACAGCGCTGCCAACAGGGCAATCATGCCGCCGGTGATCAGGGTGTTGATGTGCGGCGTGCGGTAGCGCGGGTGCACCTTGGCGAATACCTTCGGCAACATGCCGTCGCGAGCCATGATCATGAAGATGCGCGGCTGCGCAATGATCATCACCAGGATTACCGACGACAGCCCGATCATCGCGCCGATCTCCACCACCAGGCGGAGCCAGTCCAGCTCTGGATGCGCAGCTACTGCGGTGACCACTGGCTCGGAGGTGTCGAGCACGGTGTATGGCACCAGGCCGGTAAGCACGGCGGCCATCGCCAGATACAGCACAGTGCAGATCACCAGCGAAACCAGGATGCCGAAGGGCAGGTCGCGCTGGGGATTCTTGCACTCCTGCGCGGCCGTGGAGGTGGCCTCGAAACCGATATAAGCAAAGAACACCATCGCTGCGCCACGCATGATGCCGGACCAGCCGTATTTGCCATCACCCTGCGGCTCGGGGATGAACGGGTGCCAGTTGGCCGGGTTTACGTAGCGATAGCCGGCGACCACCACGATGATGATCAGGCCAACCTTGACCAGCACCATCAGCGCATTCAGCCCCGACGATTCGCGGATGC
>JBBQQL010000184.1:0-7724 GCA_038215995.1 Lysobacterales bacterium | reverse complement strand
GGGTGGATGGGTGCCGATTACGGTTTTGTACCAGTGGCTGCCAACAGCGGCCTGCCCGCGGCGGCACGCGGCGTCCAGGTAACCGTGGTCTATCCCGGTGGACCCGCGGCACTGGCCGGGATCAAGCCGCGCGATATCCTGCTGCAGATCGGCGACGACAACATCCTTGACCCGGCCGACCTGCGCCGGCGCGAAGCGGCACTCAAACCTGGCAGTACGGTTGAAGTTTCCGGCCTACGCAACGGTAGTGCGTTCCATCTCGACGTGACCCTGGCGCAACGCCCTGCCATGTCGAGCCCCACGACGGACGAGTAACTCCGTGGTGACGTGGCGAGCCGGGAAGCCGCGTCTCAGCCTGGGCCACGCGACGCCAGCGGCGTATGAATCGCGGCGCCGTAGCGTTGCCGCAGGGTACGTACCCGTTCCACGTAGACCTGGGTTTCGGCATAAGGCGGCACACCCTTGTAGCGC
The DNA here is from genome assembly GCA_038215995.1 of Lysobacterales bacterium. Classification (GTDB taxonomy): domain Bacteria; phylum Pseudomonadota; class Gammaproteobacteria; order Xanthomonadales; family Rhodanobacteraceae; genus Rhodanobacter. The sequence continues at coordinate 7,253 of JBBQQL010000184.1, read as the reverse complement.
TGAACCGCTCCAGGGCCGGCATTGTAGGCGGCCGCGGCCAGCTGCTCGTTGCCATCGAAATCACGCAGCAACAGGCTCAGGTAGCGCGCACCGCCACGGATGTTCTGATCGGAATTGAAGGCGTCCAGCACACCCATGTCGCTGGCTGTGCCTGGCATCAACTGCATCAGACCCTGTGCACCCTTGAGTGACATCGCGCGCGGGTTGAAAGCACTCTCCGCGTGGATGATCGCGCGCAGGAACGCCTCGTCGACACCGTATTCCAGGCTGGCCGCACGGATCGTGTCGGCGTAGGCGGTGAGATTGAGCGAGACGCTGCCCCAACGAACCGTCGAATGGATGTTGCAGGCCGCACACGTGGCGATGTAGCTGAAAAGCATGGTCACCGCGCGACCACCCTGACCGGCCGGGCGCAGGTTGGTGTATTCCACGCTGCCGTCCTTCTGCACCACGCGGTAAACGGCACCGCGCAGCACACGATTATCCGGCGTACCTGCCGCGGCCGCCGCCATCGCCGTATCGTCATGCGACTCCCGATAGCTCCATTGCCCTGGCGTTCCCGCGGCAGCCGCTGCCAGCGGCAGCTTGGCGGTGGTCTGCACGGAACCGCGAACGACCGCCAGCGACACTTGCTGCACCGTTGTCTGCCCGACCGGTTGCGCGCTGGTGTCAACGCTCGCCCGAATCGCACCCAGCGACGTGGGGCTGGCGCCATCGGCCATCAGGCTGTGTGCAGACGTAGTCACCGAACCGGACACACCGGTCAAGGAGTTGCGTGGCGGCGATGGCGCGCGTCGCTGCGGCGCCGGACTGGCGTAGGTGCTGATCGGCTTGCAACCGTGATAGCCCACCCGGCTGCTGCTGAAAACCGCTTCGCCGCTGGCACCGGTGCATTGGTACAGGGTGCCGGCGGCGGCGGCCGACCACCACAGCGAGGCACAAGCACACCCGATCCAGATCAGGACCGATCGCAATGGGAAGCCCCTGGCAGCCTGATCGACGCTTCCCCCATGACATGCAACGTCGGACATGGGCCCAGTGTGCCGCCAAGCGCTGCCGAGGCCAAGTGCAAGCCTCCGGATTCGTGCGCCACGCCCACCTCGGCTTGGCGCAGACGCGCCGCGATCATCGTGCCCGTCGGCACTGGTCAATCCAGGGCCACCGCTTCGCGGCCAGGCACACCGATCAAGCGCAAGTGATTGATCCGTCTTGCTGATCCGCTGGCTAGCCCGTTGCCGCACGGGTAAACTGTGCGGTTCAGCGAACTGCTCCTCCCGCCTCACGAACCACGGTACCCATGCCATGACCGGCAAGCCTGTCCCCGCCAAGCTCTTCATCAAGACCCACGGCTGCCAGATGAACGAGTACGACTCGGCCAAGATGGCCGACGTGCTCAAGGCGTCGCACGGCATGGAGCTGACCCAGGACGAGGCCGAGGCCGACGTGATCCTGATCAACACCTGCTCGATCCGCGAAAAGGCACAGGAAAAGGTGTTCAGCCAGCTCGGCCGCTGGAAGCAGCACAAGAAGGATGGCAGGCCCGTGTTGATCGGTGTCGGCGGCTGCGTCGCCTCGCAGGAAGGCGAGGCGATCGTCAAGCGCGCGCCGTATGTGGACCTGGTGTTCGGCCCGCAGACCCTGCACCGCCTGCCCGAGCTGATCGACCGGCAGCGCGCCAGCGGCAAGCCGCAGGTCGACATCAGCTTCCCCGAGATCGAGAAGTTCGACCGCCTGCCCGAGCCGCGCGCCGAGGGCCCGACCGCCTTCGTCTCGATCATGGAAGGCTGCTCCAAGTACTGCAGCTATTGCGTGGTGCCGTACACCCGCGGCGAGGAACTCAGCCGCCCGTTCGACGACGTGCTGGTCGAGGTGGCCAAGCTCGCCGAGCAGGGCGTGCGCGAGGTCAATCTGCTGGGCCAGAACGTCAACGCCTACCGCGGCCCGACCTTTGATGGCGGCATCGCCGACCTGGCCGTGCTGATCCACGCGATCGCGCAGATCGATGGCATCGGCCGCATCCGCTTCACCACCTCGCATCCGCTGGAGTTCTCCGACTCCCTGATCGAGGCCTACGCCAACGTGCCGCAGCTGGCCAACTACCTGCACCTGCCAGTGCAGGCCGGCTCCGACCGCATTCTCGGCGCGATGAAGCGCGGCTACACCGCGCTGGAATTCAAGCAGAAGATCCGCAAGCTGCGCGCGGTGCGGCCGGATATCTGCGTGTCGTCCGACTTCATCGTCGGCTTCCCCGGCGAAACCGAAGAAGACTTCGGCATGACCATGAAGCTGATCGAGGACATCGGCTTCGACCAGAGCTACTCCTTCATCTTTTCCTCGCGCCCCGGCACGCCGGCGGCCAATCTCGCCGACGACACCCCGGCCAGCGAAAAGCACGCTCGACTGATGCGTCTGCAGGCAGCAATCAATGCCAACGCAAAAAAGATCAGCGAGGCGATGGTCGGCACCGTGCAGCGCGTGCTGGTGGAAAAGCCCAGCACCCGCGACCCGAGCGAACTGATGGGGCGCACCGAAAACATGCGCTACGTCAACTTCGCCGGCAACCCGCGCCTGATCGGTCAGTTCGTCGACGTGCTGATCACCGATGCGATGGCCAACTCGCTGCGCGGGCGGGTGATGCTGGCTGAAGATATCCCCGCCTGAGACCTCCGCTCTTGTAGGAGCGCACCCTGTGCGCGATGCTCTTGGCCACCTGATCGAAGAGCATCGCGCACGACCGAAGGAAGTCCCCTCTTGTGGACAGGGTGCGCTCCTACAAGGCCACAGCTAGTCCAGCCGCTTGCGGAAGCGCAGGATCGCCGCACCCATCATCACCACGACGAATACGACCAGGGCCAGCACGTCGTGCCACATTTCCCACAAGCCCGCACCGCGCAGCATCACGCCGCGAATCAGGCGCAGAAAATGCGTCAGCGGCAGGATTTCGGCGAGCCACTGAGCCGCCTTCGGCATGCCGGCGAACGGGAACATGAAGCCAGAGAGCAGGATCGACGGCAGGAACACGAAGAACGTCATCTGCATCGCCTGGAACTGCGACTGCGCCCGCGTCGAGATCAGCAAGCCGAGTGACAGGTTGGCCAGAATCAGCAAGCCCGCGGCCAGATACACGTCGAACACGCTACCGCGGATCGGCACCGCAAACAGCGTGATACCCAGCCCCAGGATCACCGTGGTCTGCACCAGCCCGATCACCACATAGGGCAGCACCTTGCCGACCATCAGCTCGGTGCTGGTCAGCGGGGTGGCAATCAGCAGCTCCATGTTGCCCCGCTCGCGCTCGCGCACGATCGCGATCGCGGTGAACAGCACCATCGTCATCGTCATGATCACGCCGATCAGGCCCGGCACGATGTTGATCGCCGATACGCGTTGCGGGTTGTAGAAACTGACCACGCTGATCCGTGACGTCGCCGGCGTGCTGGTGGGTGGCGCGCGCAGGTCCGGCGCGGAACTGTCCAGCGGCGTTTGCGCCAGTTGTGCAGCGGCGCTCTGCACCGTGGTGTCGCTGCCGTCGACCAGCACCTCCGCCACCGGTCGACCGTCGATGCGGCGGCGTTCGAAATCCGGCGGCACCGCGATGCCGATACTGATGTCGCCGCGGCGGATCATCGCCATCAACTGCTCCGGCGTGTTCGCCGTGCGTACCGGCGAGACCACGTCGGTGGCCAACATGTCCATCACCAGCGCGCGCGAGCCGGCGGTGTTGGCCTGGTCGACGATGCCGGCATCGAGCCCGCGCAGGTTGAGATTGATCGCGTAACCGAACAGCACCAGCTGCATGATCGGAATGCCCAGGACCATCGCCAGCGTGATGCGGTCACGGCCGAGCTGACGCAGTTCCTTCAGCACGATCGCCCACAGTCGCCGCCCGTTCATGCAGCGCGCTCCGCCTGTTTCGCGACATGCCGGGTGACCGCCACGAAAACATCCTCGAGGTTGGCCGGCGTGGGATGCGTGTGTGCCTGCTGACCGGCGCTGGCCAGGGTGTCGTCGATGTGCCGGCACATGTCAGTCGTCGCCGGCATGCCTTCACCACCGGCGGAGGTCAGCACACGCAGGCTGTTGCCGATCTGCGCCACGCTGAGCACCCCCGGCACGTCGACGATCAGCCGCTGCGCGCGGCGTGGATCAACCGCCTCGACGATGAAGGTACGCCCCTCCAGACGCGCGGTCAGCTCCTGCGGCGTGCCGTCGGCGACCAGCACGCCGTGATCGAGTATGGCCAGCCGGTGGCAACGCTCGGCCTCATCCATCAGGTGGGTGGACACCAGCAAGGTGGTGCCCGCATCGGCGAGCTCAAACAATTTCTCCCAGAAATCACGACGCGATTCGGGATCGACCGCGCTGGTCGGCTCGTCGAGAAACAACAGCTCCGGCTCGTGGATCACCGCGCAGGCCAGCGCCAGGCGTTGCTTCTGGCCGCCGCTCATCGTGCCGGCGAGCTGCTTCTGCAGATCGCCGAAGCGGTATTGCTCGATCAGCTCATCGATACGGCTGCGCGTGCGCTGGCGCGGCACGCCCTGGATCGCGGCGAGAAACTCCAGGTTTTCGCGCACGCTGAGATCCTCGAACAGCGAAAACTTCTGCGTCATGTAGCCGATGTGCCGGCGCAGCGCCTCGGCCTCGGCCGGAATCTTCAGCCCCAGCACCTCGATCTCGCCTTCACTGGGAGTCAACAGACCGCACAGCATGCGGATGGTGGTCGACTTGCCCGAACCGTTCGGGCCGAGAAAGCCGTAGACGTGGCGGGCCGGCACCTGCAGGTCGACATGGTCGACGGCGACCAGCTTGCCGAAGCGGCGGGTCAGTCCGCTGGCACGAATCGCGACCTCGCCTTCGGCAAGCTTCATGGGGATGTTCCGCCCAACGCAACCCGCAGCGGCAGGCCTGCCGGAAGCTTCGCCGCATCCTGGCCCAGCGATACCTCGGCGAGGTAACTCAGACGGGTGGCGTCGTCACCGATCAACGCGTAGTACGGCGTAAACACCGGCTCGCTGCGCAGCATGCGCACCTTGCCCGCATAGGCATGCTCGCTGCCAGCCACGTAGACCTTGACGCCGTCTCCCACATGCAGGCTGGCGCGCTGCCGCTCGGGCACATAGATGCGCGCGTACGGTGCATCGCCCACTAGCATGATGGCCAGCGGCTGTCCGACCGGAGCCTGGTCGCCGAGGCGATACGGCAGGCTGTCGATCAGACCATCGCGTGGCGCCACCACATGCAATTTGCCCAGCAGTACGCGCTCGGCCTCGGCCTGCTGCAGCGCCGCCGCCAGCGCCGCGCGACCCTGCGCGATCTGCTCGGGGCGGTTGCCATGCAGCAGCACATCCAGCGCGGCACGGGTCTGCGCCATTTGGCCCTCCGCACTACCTGCCGACGCGCGCGCGCGATCGAGATCAGCGGCTGACACATAGTTCTTGTTCTTCAACGCCAGCAGCCGCTGATAGTACGCACGCGCCTCGCGCGCCTGCGCCTGCGCCGCGCCGAGGTTGGCGCGCGCCTGGGCGATATCCTCGGCGCGCGGCCCCTTGACCAGCTCGGCCAGCGCCTCGCGCTGCTGCTGTGCCTGCGCCTCGGCCGCCAGCAACCCGGCCCGGGTCTGCGCCGGGTCCAGTTGCAGCAGGGTCTGCCCGGCATGCACGCGCTCGCCTTCGTGCACATCGAGGGCGACGATGCGCTCGGCCACCACGGCCGGCAAGGTGATGCGATCGTACTCAAGCGTGCCCAGTGCCTGCGGCGGTACCTTGCTGCAACCGGCGAGAACGACGAGCAGGCTGCCCGCTGCGAAAACACGGCATATGGCGTGCGTGATGCTCATCCGGAATCTCCCGATTCAGCCGCCGCCCACGCCATGATCCAGCAGCGAGAGCGTGTGGTTCAGCAAAGCATCCGGGCCCAGATCCTCCGCACCGAACGCGCGTCGCCAGATCGGCGCGCCAGCGGCGGGAAACAAGGTCAGGCCGACCAGGGATACAACCAGCAACCGTGGGTCGAGCCCCGGATTGAGCAGGCCTTTGGCCTGCGCCGCGGCGAAGCGCTGTGCCAGCAACTGCGGCAGGTTCGGCACGATGCGACTGAACATCAGCTCGCGCAGCGTGCCGCCTTCGCACAGCACCTCGCGCACCCATAGCGGCGGCAGCCAGGGATTGCGCTGCACGATTTCACCGACCGCCCGCGCGAACGCCTCCATCAACGCGCGCGGGTCATCCCCGACCTGCTCAAGATGATCACGCAGGGGTGCCAGGGCGGGTAGCAGGCGCTCCTCGATCAGCGCCTCGGTAAAGCGCGCCTTGTCGCCAAAGTAGTAGTGCAGCATCGCGGGCGTGACCTGGGCCTCGTCGGCAATCGCGCGCAGCGAGGTTGCTTCGATGCCGGTACGCGCAAATTGCGCCGCCGCGACATCCAGCAGCCGGGCACGCAGATCACCCTCGTCGCCACTGGGGCGACCCGCGCCGCGCGCACCTGCACGCCTTGTCGATTTTTCTGGTGTCGGCATCCGCCATAAATTAATTCAACAATTAATTTAGCGCAAGCCGCCGCTGCCCCCGACGCAAGCTGTCGCGTTGCTGGCCCAGCCTTCGGCCGCGCGGTAATCTAGCGGGCTTATGAGCGAACTCAACCAGCGCGATTTCGCGCTCGACCCCGAAGACAATGCCCGCCTGGCCAACCTGTGCGGTCCCTTTGACGAGCACCTGCGCCAGATCGAGTTGCGCCTGGGCGTGGAGATCAACCACCGCGGCCACCTGTTCCAGGTGATCGGCCCGGAGACCGTGACCCGTGCTGCCGAGAAGGTGCTGCGTGCCCTGCATGCCATCACCGAGTCGGCATCACTCAACGGCGCCAGGATCAATCTTGAGCTGGCCGAATCGGGCATCGATGCGATCACCGACGCGTCCGTCGAGGCCTCCCCGGAGGTGGCGATCAAGGTCAAGCGCGGCCTGATCAAGGGTCGTGGCGCAAACCAGGCGCGCTACCTGCACGCCATCACCCACCACGACATCAATTTCGGCGTGGGACCGGCCGGCACCGGCAAGACCTATCTGGCCGTGGCCAGCGCGGTCGAGGCACTTGAGGCGAATCGCGTGCAGCGCCTTCTGCTGGTACGCCCGGCCGTGGAAGCCGGCGAGAAACTCGGGTTCCTGCCCGGCGACCTGTCGCAAAAGGTCGACCCCTATCTGCGCCCGCTGTACGACGCCCTCTACGAAATGCTCGGCTTCGAACGCGTGGCCAAGCTG
>JBBQQL010000183.1:0-7811 GCA_038215995.1 Lysobacterales bacterium | reverse complement strand
TGTTCCGGCTCTGGGCCATACCGCACTCCCGCTCCCGTTTCTTGATCGTCACCACGCCTCACCGACCAGCGGTTACAGGCGCAGCTCTGCCATTTCGTTGGTAATTTCGTCTTCGCCAATGCTCTGGCGGATCTTGGCCATGTGGGCCTGCTCGCTCCACAGCTCGAATTTGTCGCCCATGCCCAGCAAAACCGCCTTCTTTTCGATGCCGGTCGTCGCGCGCTGACTCACCGGCAGCAGGATGCGCGCCGCGCTGTCGGGCTCGACCACAGCGGCGGCGCCCACCAGCTTCATCTGCAGGGCGCGATGAGCGGTCTTCACCTTGGACAGGGCGTTGACCTCATCACGCACTTTTTCCCAGGCTGCGTAGGGAAACAGCCAAAGACAGCCGGACTCGAACGGGTTGTAGGTCAGCACCAGTCGATTCGCACACTCGCCCGCGACCAGTTCCCGATAGCCCGTCGGGATGGCCAGCCGGCCCTTGTCGTCAATGGTGATGGCGGTTTCGCCCTGGAACACGGTGCCTGACTCCACTAAAACCCACGATTTCACACTGGAACCCACGATAGTCTCGCCCCATGAGACTGTCAAGGGAATTTCGCTTGTGAATCAAGGAGTAAAGGCAGAAATCTGACCGTATATGCAGCGCTTTCTCAGAAACATCTGCAAGGTGTTTGAAAGCATGGAATTTTTTCCTTCCATCCCGCATGCCAGCGGAGCTCAAATGTACTCAGATCGGGGTTTCCTGCGAGCCCTGCATGAATCACCGTTCACACAGCCAGACACATCCTCAGCGCGGCGCGCCGCACTGAGGATGTGTTTGAAAAGAGGTGGAGTCGGCCTGTAAGCCGGGTTCTGTACGTCTTGCGACGCGACAGTCATTCCTCTCGGCCAGACGTCGCCGTCTGGCTCCAGCAACCTACCCGGGGACAACGCGGGCCGCGTTATCGTCCCCCTATTTGGTCTTGCTCCGAGTGGGGTTTACCGTGCCGTACGACGTTAGCCCCGTACGCGGTGCGCTCTTACCGCACCCTTTCACCCTTACCTGTTCCCTTGCGGGCCATCGGCGGTCTGCTCTCTGTTGCACTGGCCGTCAGCTCACGCTGCCCAGGAGTTACCTGGCACTCTGCCCTATGGAGCCCGGACTTTCCTCGATGCGCTTGCGCGCGACGCGACTGCCCGGCCGACTCCATCGACAAGTCTAGTAGGAGCGCACCCTGTGCGCGATGCTTTTCTCCCACTCCAGTCGATGTGCATCGCGCACAGGGTGCGCTCCTACCCTTCGTAGAGGAGCTTGCGCGGCGCGCCGCTGATCGCCGCGGCCAGCTTGGCCGCCTTGGCCGGGGGCAGCTCCTCGCGCAGGATCGCGAAGATGCGCCGACCTTCGGTCAGCTTGGCGTCCGCTTCCTCGCCCCGCCCGGCCACCAGGATCACGTGCTCGCCGCGCTGCTGATCCGGATCGGCAACCACCCGCGCCGCCAGCTCGGCCAATGGCTCACCGAGCACCGTTTCGAACATCTTGGTCAGCTCGCGCGCAAGCACCGCCTCGCGATCGCCACCGAAAACGTCACGCATGTCAGCCAGGCTCTCAGCTACCCGATGCGATGACTCATAGAAGATGACCGTGCGCGCATCACCAGCCAACTCCTGCAGCCGGCTGCGCCGCGCCGCTGCCTTGGGCGGCAGGAAGCCCTCGAAGACGAAACGATCGCTGGGCAGGCCCGCTACCGATAACGCCGCGATGGCGGCGCAGGCGCCGGGTACCGGAATGCAACGGATGCCGGCCGCGCGTGCAGCGCGCACCAGGCGGAAACCCGGGTCGCTGATCAGCGGCGTGCCGGCATCGGAAATCAGCGCCACCGAGTCCCCCGCCTGCAGCCTGCGCACGATCATGTCCAGCGCATCGCGCTCATTGTGCTCGTGCAGTGCAATCAACGGCGTGGCGACATTGTGGTGCACCAGTAGCGGCCGGCTGTGACGGGTGTCCTCGGCGGCGATCACCGCGACGGCACGCAGCGTTTCGATCGCCCGCGCCGAAAAATCGTCGCGATGGCCAATCGGGGTGGCAACCACCCATAGACAACCTGGTTGAACTGATGACATCGGAGACTCCGTGAGCCGGCAAGACGATCGGCTATGATCGCGCATTGACGACCATGACGAACAAGGGATCGCCCATGCGCTTGAAGCGCCTCATTCGCGCCGCTGCGATTGGACTGTTTTTTTCACTCGCGCTGACTGCTTGCGTGCCGACCAACGTGCAGCGCTCTCCGGCGGAGATCGATGCCGCACAGGGCGTCGCTGCCATGGCACAACAAGGCCATTTCGACCAAGCGGCAAACAGCTACCTGAACCTCGCCAACCAGTACCGCGGTCACGCCGACCATTACCGCCTGCTGGCAGTGGAAGCGTGGCGACAGGATGGCCAACTGGATCGCGGCACCAGCACGCTGGCCGCCATCGAGCGAAAGAATCTGATCGGCGACGAACCCTTGCGTTTCGATCTTCTTCGGGCCGAACAGGCGCTGGACCAGCACGACGCAACAACGGCGCTCCATCTGACCACCCAGCCCAATGTGTCCGTACCGAAAGTGCTGCAGGTGCGCCTGCTCGAACTGCGTGCCCGCGCCATGGTCGCCAGCGGCGACCTGTGGGGCGGTGCCCGCACCCGCGTGCAAATGGACGATTTGCTGACCGGCTTCGATCAGGCCCAGAACCGCCGCCAGGCGCTGGATCTGCTGGTCAAGCTCGGCATCGGCCCGCTGAAGCAGCGTGCCGGCGCGATGCAGGCAGGTGATCGCATGCTGCCGTGGATCAACGAAGCGCTGAGTCGGCTCGGCGTCACCGTGGCACAGGCACAACCGGACCTGCAACAACCGGTTGGCACCCTGCTTCCCGGTGCGGATGCCAATGTGCGCGAAGGCTACAAGTCACCGACCCAGGTGGCCTTGCTGCTGCCCGCCGATGGCAACTACGCGGCAGCCAGCGCACCGATCCGCCAGGGCTTCTTCGCCGCCTATTTCGACGCCGGCCGCAACCATGCGCCACGGCCGAACGTTCGCGTTTACGACAGCAAGGGCACCGCCGATGGCGCCATCGCGGCGTATCAGCAGGCCGTCAGCGACGGCGCCCGCCTGGTGGTTGGCCCGCTGACCCGGGGCGAAGTCGCTGCCGTGTTTGGCCTGCCGCATTTGACCGTCCCCGTGCTCGCCCTGAATCATCCGGATGACCGCCAGCTGCCGGCCGCCGATACCAGCGAGTTCGGCCTGCTGCCGGAAACCGAGGGAGCCCAGGCCGCCGACCATATGGTCGAGCGCGGCATACGCAGGGCCTACGTGATCATTTCAGGCGATGACTTCGCACAGCGCGCGGCCAATGCGTTCAGGGCCGAGATGATTGCCCGCGGCGGCGACGTACTGGGCAGCAGCACCCTGCCCGCCGGCGTCACCAGTTATGCCGACGTCATCAGCGGCATGCACATGCCGACCTCCGACGCCGCGCCAGCCCCCTCACCGGCTGCCGCTTCGACGGTTGCCGGCGCCACGACCGTTGCTGCTGCATCGACCGCCGCCGTGTCCAGCGACCCACCCGTGACTGGCGGCAGCAGCGATACCGGCATCTTCATCAGCATGCGCCCGATCCAGGCGCGATTGTTGCTGCCGCAGTTACGCATCGCCCAGGTCAATCTGCCGGCGTTTGCCACCTCACATGTGTACGAGGGCAGCGATGATGTCTCGTCCAATCGAGACCTCGATGGCGTCGAGTTCTGCGACGCGCCGTGGCTGTTCGATGCGCAGCCGGGACTGCCCAAGCACGACGACATCGCCGCGCTGCTGCCGACCGCCCGCGGTGGCGCGGCACGCCTGTTCGCGTTCGGCATGGACGCGTGGAACCTGGTGCCCTATCTCGACTGGCTGCGCGCGCATCCCGGCAGCTATATGCCAGGCGCCAGCGGACAGCTGACCGCCGACCGCTTCGGCCGCGTCCGTCGGGTGCTGATCTGGGCGAAATTCCAGAACGGTCTGGCACACCCGCTGAGCGGCAGCCTGCAGATGGACGACGTGCCCTCTGCCGCACCGCCGGACATCATCACCCCGGCACCGGCCAGTTCCTCGCCCGCCGCCAACCCCGTACCCGCCGGCTGATGCGGGCCGCAGGCGACGGCTACGAGGCACGCGCCTGCGGCGAGCTCGAGCGTGCCGGCCTCAAGTTGCTGGCGCGCAACTACACCACCCGTCACGGTGAACTCGACCTGGTGATGCGCGACGGCGACGCGGTGGTCTTCGTCGAAGTGCGTTATCGCAGGAGTGCCAGCCACGGCGATGCCGCTGCCTCGGTCACGGCCAGCAAACAGGCCAAGCTGATCCTGGCTGCGCAGCACTGGCTCGCGGCTCACCCGAAGCACGCGCAACAGCCTTGCCGTTTTGACGTGGTCAGCTACGACGGCCCGCCGGAGGCAGTGGAGCGCCGCTGGCTGCGTGATGCCTTCGACGCCAGCTGACCGCTCCAGCCCGACTCACAGTCTCGTTGATATACGCTTCGCGCATGCCGCTTCCCGCTCCCCTGATTGCCCGACTGCGCGAGATCTTCCCCGTCGATGCGATGGCTCTGGGTGACGCCGAGCGCATCGCCTATTCCTACGACAACTCACGCCAGCACGCGCTGCCTGATGCTGTGGTCTTCCCCGGCGCGCACGACCAGGTGGAGGCACTCGTACGAGCCTGCCGCGCGCATCAGGTGCCAGTGATCGGGCGCGGGCGCGGCAGCAATACCACCGGCGCCACCGTGCCGGTGGATGGCGGCGTGGTGGTCAGCTTCGAGCGAATGAACCGGATCCTGCGGATCGACCCGGACAACCGTCTTGCGGTGGTCGAACCGGGCGTGCTCAACGGGGATTTGCAGAAGGCGCTGGCCGCACACGGCTTCTTCTGGCCACCCGATCCCAGCTCGGCACCATGGTGCACGATAGGCGGCAACCTGGCCTGCAATTCGGCCGGGCCCCGCGCGGTCAAATACGGTAGTCCACGTGAAAACACGCTCGGCCTGCATGCTGTCGCCGGCAGCGGCGAGAGCTTTCGCTGTGGCACCTATACCAGCAAGGGTGCCACCGGCTACGACCTGACCCGGTTGCTGATCGGCTCCGAAGGCACCCTGGCACTGATCACCGAAGCCACCCTCAAGCTGACCCCGAAACCCACGGGCCTGCGCACCTTGCGCGCAACCTATCGCGACGTCGGCAGTGCCGCGCGCGCCGTGTCGCGGATCATGGCGCAGCCCGTCACGCCATGCGCGCTGGAATTCATCGACGATGTGGCGCTGAAGCTGGCGCACGATCACGGCGGCGACAACGTGCCGCTGGCCGGCGCCATGCTGATGATCGAAGTGGATGGCGAACCTGAAACGCTGCCTTCGGCGGTGGAGGCGATGTCGAAAGCCGCGCGCGGCGAAGGACTGGAAGAACTGCGCATCGCCGAGACCGGCGCGGAGACGCAGTCCCTGTGGGCGGCACGCAAGGCCTTGTCGCCCGCTCAGCGCATCATCTCGGCGAACAAGATCAACGAAGACGTGGTGGTACCGGTCAGCCGCCTGCCCGAGCTGGTCGACGGCATCAAGCGGCTCTCGGCGACGCATCAGGTATTGATCGTCAGCTTCGGCCATGCGGGCAATGGCAACCTGCATGTGAATCTGCTGCCTCGCGACGAGACCGAACGCACCCGCGCGCACGCCTGTCTGGCCGACCTGTTCGCGCTGGTGATCTCGCTCGACGGCACCTTGTCCGGCGAGCATGGCATCGGCCTGGTCAAACGCGAATTCATGCCGCTGGCGCTATCGGCGAACACACTCGATCTGATGCGCAACATCAAGACGGCGTTCGACCCTGACGGCATCCTCAATCCCGGCAAGCTGCTGCCGGAGGCCTCGCAGCGTGAAGACTGATCGCGTCCAGAGGCTGCTCACCGACGTGCGCGCCTGCCGCATCTGCGCCGCGCAGCTGCCGCTGGGTCCGCGACCGGTGGTACAGGCCTCGGCCAGTTCGCGATTGCTGATCGTAGGCCAGGCACCGGGCCGCAAGGTGCATGAAAGCGGCATTCCGTTCGACGACGTCAGCGGTCAGCGCCTGCGCGAATGGCTGGGCCTCGACAAGGCCACCTTCCACGACGCGCTCCAGGTAGCGATCGTGCCGATGGGATTCTGCTTCCCCGGCAGCGGTCGTAGTGGCGATCTGCCGCCAAGACCGGAGTGCGCGCCGGCGTGGCATCCCCGCTTGCTGCCGTTGTTGAAGCAGGTGCGACTGACCCTGCTGGTCGGCAAGTACGCGCAGACGGGCATGCTCGACCTGCCTCGTGGCGCATTGCTCACCGACACCGTGCAGGCCTGGCGCGATCACCTCTCCCGTGGACGGCTGCCACTGCCCCACCCCAGCCCGCGCAACCAGCTATGGCTGGCGCGCAATCCCTGGTTCGCCGAGGAACTGCTGCCGGTGCTGCGCGAGCGCATTGCGCTGACCCTTGGCGCTGAAGCGGATCTGTCGCACTGAGTCAAGTTGCAGTTAGCCTTGCCGCGCGCGCGCGGGTTGTCTAACCTGCCCGAGCTTCTGTGCCCCCGGGATCGTCCCGTGGCCTCGTCAGGGGAATACACATGCTGGAAAACCGCCCATGAGCATCAAGCTGCGCCTGATCGCGATGAACTTTCTTCAGTTTTTCGTGTGGGGTTCATGGCTGATCACCATCGGCGCCTACTGGTTCCAGCACATGCACTGGTCGGGTGCGCAGTTCGGTGCGATTTTCTCCACCATGGGCATCGCCTCGCTGTTCATGCCCTCACTGATGGGCCTGATCGCGGACAAGTGGGTCAACGCCGAGAAGCTCTACGGCTTGCTGCATATCGCCGGCGCAGCGGTGCTGTTCATCGTGCCCGACATCGACAATCCGGGCACGCTGTTCTGGGTGATGCTGCTGAACATGATGTGCTACATGCCCACGATTTCGCTGTCGATCGCGGTGGCCTATTCGGCGCTGAAGGGCGACGGCAAGGATGTAGTGATCAACTACCCGCCGATCCGGGTCTGGGGCACGATCGGTTTCATCGCGGCGCTGTGGACGGTGAGCTTGCTGCACCTGGAGACGTCCAGTGGACAGTTCTACGTGGCATCCGCCGCCGCGTTGGTGCTGGGCATCTACGCCTTCACCTTGCCACCGTGCCCGCCAAAACTGGGCCGGCTGCCGAACAAGTCGCTGCTGGACACGCTGGGGCTGACCTCGTTCAAGCTGTTCCGCGACGGCAAGATGGCGATCTTCTTCATCTTCGCGATGTTGCTTGGCGCCGCGCTGCAGCTGACCAACGCCTATGGCGACACCTTCCTGCACGACTTCGCCACGGAAGATGCGTACAAGGGCCTGATCGCGGTGCGTTACCCCGCGATCATCATGTCGATTTCGCAGGTCTCCGAAACGCTGTTCATCCTGGCCATTCCGTTTTTTCTCAAGCGCTTCGGCATCAAGACCGTGATGCTGATCAGCATGCTGGCGTGGACCCTGCGTTTCGGCCTGTTCGCTTACGGCGACCCGGGTGCCGGCCTGTGGATGATCATCGCGTCGTGCATTGTCTACGGCATGGCGTTCGATTTCTTCAATATCTCCGGCTCGCTGTTTGTCGAGGGCCAGAGCGACCCGGCGATCCGCGCCAGCGCGCAGGGCCTGTTCATGCTGATGACCAACGGCGTTGGCGCCGTGCTGGGCAGCTCGCTGAGCGGCCTGATCATCGATGCCTGGTTCACCCATGCCGACGGCAGCAAGGACTGGCATGGCATC
>JBBQQL010000182.1:0-7917 GCA_038215995.1 Lysobacterales bacterium | reverse complement strand
GGGAGAGGGTTGGGGTGAGGGGACGGCTCTGCGCGAAAAACCACGCGCCGGTGCTGCGGCGGCTCGAAAGAGCACGAGCGGGAAAGTCTCCCGCGAGCACCCGCCCCTCACCCCAAACCTCTCCCCCCCGGGGAGAGGGGGCGAACGCAAAGAACAGGTCATTGATGAACAAGGAGCGATGGACCGCCTGTTCGAGGCGGTCCATCGCTCCCTGCTGGCCGGCCTGCCGACCCAGGTCGGGCGCAAGGACGAGAAGGGGGTGTATCTCAGTACCCGCGAGCGCAAGTTTCATGCGTTTCCCGGCTCGGCGTTGTCCAAGGCGCCGCCGAACTGGATCTTCTCCGCGCAGATCCTCGACGTCGGTGGTCGCGTCTGGGGCATGAGCAATGCGCGGGTGGAGCCGCTGTGGATCGAGCAGCAGGCGGCGCACCTGTTGCGCACGCATTGTCGCGAGCCGCACTGGTCGAAGAAGCGTGGCTGCGTGGTGGCGTGGGAGCAGGTCAGCCTGTTCGGCCTGGTGCTGGTGGAAAAGCGCGCGGTCACGTTCCAGCAGCAGGATCCGGTGCTGGCGCATGCGATCTTCCTGCGCGAAGGGCTGGTGCGTGGGGACATCGATAGCCGGGCGGATTTCGTGCGCGCCAACCAGCGCGTCTTGCAGGAGGCGGCCGACATCGAGGCGAAGCAGCGCCGCGAGGGGTTGATCCGGCACGAGGACGATCTGGTCGCGTTTTTCGAAGGCAAGCTGCCCGAGGAGATCGCCAGCAGCCGTGCACTGGATGCGTGGTATCGCAAGGCACGCCCGGCCGAGCAGGCGGCGTTGCGCTGGTCGCTGGACGAGGTGATGGCTGGCGGCGCCGGGCTGGATGCCAAGGCGTTTCCGGCAGGGATCGAGCTGGGCGGGCATCGCTATCGGCTGGAATATCGCTTCATGCCCGGCGACGAGGCCGATGGCGTGACCCTGCACCTGCCGCTGGCGATGCTCAATGCCGTGCCCAATGCGCGCTGCGAGTGGCTGGTGCCTGGGCTGCTGGCGGACAGGGTGGCCGAGATGATTCGCGGCCTGCCCAAGGCCTTGCGCCGCAACTTCGTGCCCGCGCCTGATTTCGCACGCGCCTTCGCCGAGGCGGAGTCACCGCGCGACGAGCCGTTGGCGAAGGTGCTGGCGAGCTTCCTCAAGCGCGCCACCGGTGTCGAGGTGACGGCGGCCGAGTTTGCGGCCGTTGTATTGCCGGCGCATTTCCATATGCGATATCACCTGCATGACGGCGATGCCGCGTCGAAGCAGGGCAAGACGCTCGCCAGCGCTCGTGATCTGGCGGCCCTGCGTGGGCAATGGGAAGGGCAGGCGCGGGCGGCGTTTTCGCGCAAGACCGATATCGAGCTGACCCGCGAGGACGTGACCAGCTGGGACTTCGCCGAGATTCCGGCGCAGGTGCGTTCCAATGCGGGTCTGGTCGCGTTTCCGGCCCTGGTCGATCTGGGTGAGGCGGTGGCGTTGCGCGTGTTCGAGCGCAGCGACGAGGCGCTGGCGGCGCATCGGCAAGGCGTCGTTCGGCTGCTGCGCCATGCGCTGGCCAGCGAGGCAAAGCAGGCGCGCCGACGCTTGCCGATCGGCAACGCGCTTGCACTTAAATACGCACCGCTGGGCGGCGTCGACGGTTTGCGTGAAGACCTGCTTGAAGGCGGCTTCGGCGACCTGCTCGAACGCCACGATCTGAATGTGCGCACGGCTGGCGCGTTCGAGGTGCTGCGCGCGCAATGCACGCGCGAGCTGTTCGGAGCCGGGGTCGAGCGCCTGAAGCTGGCCGAACCCATCATCGAGGCGCAGGCCGAACTGAAGCCTTGGCTGCAGCCGCCACTGATGGGCTTTGCCCGCGCCAATTACGATGATTTGCGCGAGCAATTTGATGCCCTGCTCACGCCGGCCTTCCTGCGCGAGCTGCCATCGGCGCGACTGGCCCATTTTTCGCGCTACCTCAAGGCCATGCGCCTGCGGGGTGAGCGCTTGCGCCAGGACCCGGCCAGGGACCAGCAACGCATGCTGCAGGTGCTGCCGTACTGGCGCGCTTACCTGCAGCATCGCGCCGCGGGCACGACGGGGCGGGACGAGTTGCGCTGGCTGATCGAGGAGTGGCGCGTCTCGCTGTTCGCCCAGGAGCTGAAGACTGCCGAACCGGTATCAGCCAAGCGGCTGGCCAGAGCACTGGAGGCGCTGGGCTGATCGCTTTCCTCAGCGGACCCGCTGTACGTGGACGCTGTCGTTACAACCTTCGACGTACATCAGCCAGCTGCCCATTATGGAGGGCTTGACCTTGACGGCGGGATTGTCGGAAGTCATGCAGGCAGGGACTTCCGATCCCATCTGCTTCCACACCTGGCCATTGTCCAGGGTGAACTGGGAATGGCCGCTCCAACCATCAAAGTGTCCGATCAGGTGTGCGTTGATCTTGCTGCGCTTGCTCTTGTCCGTATAGAACACCGGTGCGCCGGTAGTATCAACCACCTTGGTGGTTACCTTGCGATGTGAGTTGAGCCAGCTGTCCAGGTTCTGCATTTCTTGCGGTGTCAGCTTGTTCAAGCCGGCGGCGGAGAACTCGGCGCTGCTCATGCGTTGCTCCAAACCACCGCTTTCCTGTGCCAGCGCGGGCAGCGCGACCAGGGTGAGCAGAAACGGCAGCAGGTGGCGTGGACGGATCGTCATCGGGTGAATCCTCATGTCTCGGAAGGCTGGTGGCGATTCTGCGCGGTATGTCGCCGTGAGCCAAGTCTGAAGTTCAGATGCATCCTGCTGAGCGCAAGAAAAGCGCCAGTCACACACGCATTCATACCAGCTCTCGCTAAGATGAGGTTATCCCAAGGCGTTGTCGTTAGATGGCTCAACCCGCAAAATCCTCCAGCCTGATCCAGTGGCGCGATCGCGCCGGCAGCCTGTCGCCGGTGTTGGTCGATGCGTTGCAGGCATGCCAGGCACAGGCTTTGCCGGATGCGGAATGCTGCGACGTGCTGGATTTGCTGGGCATGCTCGGTTGCGATGCGCAGACCCAGGCGGCCGCGTTGTGGTTCGAGCTGGCGCGCGTCGACCCTGCCACGTGGAAGGCGCGTGCCACTACGCTGCCGGCTGAGCTGCAGCGGCTGGTGACCGGGCAACAGGCAGCGGAACAGGTGTGGACGCTGCACGCACAGCGCACGCCCCAGCAAGGCACCGAAGGGCTGCGCCGGCTGTTGCTGGCCATCGTGCGCGATTTGCGCGTGGTGTTCGTGCTGCTGGCGCGGCAGCTGGCGCGCATGCGCGGCGCAGCCTTGCTGCCAGCGGAGCAGGCGGCGGCCTTGTCGCGACTCACCCAGGACATCCATGTGCCGCTGGCCAACCGCCTCGGCATCTGGCAGTTGAAGTGGGAGCTGGAGGATCTGGCCTTCCGTTTCCTGCAGCCGGACACCTATCGGCGCATCGCCAGGTTGCTCGACGAGCGGCGCAGCGACCGCGAGAGTTTCATCCGCGAATCGCTGGATGAACTGCACCGCGCGCTGGAGGCGGCCGGGATTCATGCCGAGCTGGCCGGGCGACCGAAGCACATCTATTCGATCTGGAAGAAAATGCAGCGCAAGGCGCTGGATTTTTCCGACCTGTACGACATCCGTGCGGTGCGGGTGCTGGTCGACAACATCACCGACTGCTACGGCGCGCTCGGCGTGGTGCATGCACGCTGGCCGCACCTGCCCAACGAGTTCGATGACTACATCGCGCGACCGAAGGCGAACGGTTACCAGTCGCTGCACACGGCGGTGATCGGCCCGGCGGGCAAGACACTGGAAGTGCAGATCCGCACCCACGAGATGCATCGCGCCAACGAACTGGGCGTGGCCGCGCACTGGCGTTACAAGGAGGGCGGCAGCGGCGATGCCGAGTTCGAGGCGAAGATCGCCTGGATGCGCAAGCTGCTGGAGCCGCGTGGCGAGGATGACAGTTCGCTGGCGAGCGACCTGCACACCGAGCTGCTGGAAGATCGCGTCTACCTGCTCACGCCCAAGGGCGAGGTGTTCGATCTGGCTCGCGGTGCCACCGTGCTCGACTTTGCCTACGTGGTGCACACCGAAGTCGGCCATCGCTGTCGTGGCGCCAAGGTCAACGGGCGCATCGTGCCGCTGACCTTCCAGCCGCAAAGCGGCGATCGGGTGGAGATCCTCACGACCAAACTGGGCGAGCCCAGCCGCGACTGGCTGTCGCCGCATCATGGTTACCTGCACACGGCGCGGGCAAAGGACAAGGTGCGTGCCTGGTTCCGGCGCATCGCGCATGATGCAAACCTCGCCGTCGGGCGCGCGATGTTCGAGCGCGAGTTGAAGCGTCTGGCGCTGTCCAGTGCGGACGTATCCCGCCTGCCTGCGCATTTTCACCTGCAGACCCAGGACGAGTTGCTGATAGCGCTGGCGCTGGGTGAGGTCACCAGTGGCCAGATCGCCCGGGTACTGCAGGAGGCCAGCCAACCCGCTGCGCCGGTCCTGCCCGTGCTGTCGGTGGCACGAACGCCGGCGCTCGACCACAGCGCGCTGACCATCGAGGGAGTGGGCAACCTGCTGACCACGCTGGCGCGTTGCTGCCAGCCGTTGCCGGGTGATCCAGTGCGCGGCTTCATCACCAAGGGCCGCGGCGTGTCGGTGCATCGCGCGGATTGCGTCAGTCTGGCGCGGCTGGTGCGACGTGATCCTGACCGGGTGATCGAGGTGAGCTGGGGCAGTGCGGCCAGTCAGGCCTACGAGGTCGATATCGAATTGCGCGGCTACGATCGCAAGGAATTGCAGAAAGATGTCACCAGCGTCATCAGCAACGCGGCGGCGCACATCATTGCCTCCTCCAGCCGGCTGCATGCGCAGACCGGCGAGGTCAGCATGCGTTTTACCTTGCGTGTACGCGACTTCGAGCAATTGTCGACCCTGCTGGCCAAACTGCTGGCGTTGCCCAACGTGGTCGACGCACGCCGGGTTGGCGTGGGCTGAATCCTGAACGCCCGGTATGGCGGCCCGAAGCGCGCTGCCAGCCCGATGCTAAGCTGGGGCGCTTACCCCCACCGCCCCGGATCATGAGCGTACGCAGAGACTCGCACGACGCCGCGACACACCATCGCACCGAGCCCACCCTGGGTGATCTCGACCAGCTTGACGCGCCCCGCATCGCGAGCGCTGATGGTCTGCCGCATGTGGCCGTGGAGCCGCGCCGAGAGCATCGCGCGGCGGCCGGCGCGGGCCGGCCGCCGCGGCGTGGTCGCGGCTGGCTGGTGGTCCTGCTGGTGCTGCTGGTCGTGGTCGGCGCGCTCTGGTTCAACCAGAACCGTCTGCGCAACATGCTGCCGCGCACCGATCTCAACAACGTGCTCAGCCAGGCCCAGGCAGCCCTGCAGCAAGGCCATCTGGATGGCCAGGATGGCACCAGCGCGCGTGAATTGTTTCAGCAGGCGGTGGCGCTGGAGCCGGACAATGACCGCGCCCGCGATGGCCTGCGACAGGTCGGTGATGCCGAGCTGTCTCAGGCCGATGCCGCGCTGCAGGCGGGCAACGTGGCCTTGGCGGCGCAGCAGGCGGCAGTCGCCCGCGAATTGCTGGGTGGCGGCAGCGATGTGGATCGGCTCGACAGCCTGATCAGTCGCGCACAGGCGTCACAGGTGCAGACCGTGGACCTGGTCGATCAGGCACAACAGGCGCTGGCCGCCGGCAAGCTGGGCGGGCCGCAAGGTGCCGGGACGCTCTATCAACGCATGCTGCAGGCGGAGCCCGGCAACGCCGTGGCCGCGCATGGGCTCGATCAGGTAGGCAGCGCGCTGGCGGTGCAGGCACGCAATGCGCTGGACGCGAATGATCCGGCCAGTGCCAGTGCCAGCATCGATGCGCTCGCCGCGCTGCAACCGAACAACGGCGCGCTGCCGGCCCTGCGCGCGATGCAGGCGCAAGTGCGCCAGCAGAAGGATGCCGCGCTCGATACGGCCATCAAGCAAGGCCGGGACGCCCTGCGTGCGGGTCGCGTCGCCGGCAGCGGTGATGACACCGCACTGGCCTATTTCAAGGCGGCGCTGGCGCTGGAGCCGGACAACGCGCAGGCCAAAGATGGCCTGGGTGACGTGGCCCAGGCATTGACCGTGCAGGCGAATGCCTCGATCGATGCCGGTGACGCTGTGCAAGCCTCGCAACTGCTCGATCAGGCCGCGCAACTGGCGCCGAAGTCGGCGGATCTGGCCGCGGCGCGGGCGCGCCTGGCCGGCCAGGCGACACCGTCGGCCGCGACGCCGACCGCGACGGCCAAGGCGCCCGCTGCGGACGGCACCCTGGCGCTGACCCATCCGGTACTGACGCCGCAGCAGAACGCCGCCATCGCCCAGCTCGTCAAGCGGGCACAGCTGGCCACGCGCAGCGGCAACATCATGATGCCGCCCGGCGACTGCGCCTACGATTTGTATCGCAGCGCGCTGGCGATCGACGGCAACAACGCGCAGGCCGTGCAGGGTTTGCAGGGCCTGCCGGCGCAGGTCGAGCAGTTGTTCAACCAGTCGCTGACGGCCGGCAATCTGGTGCAGGCCGGCAACATGCTGGCCAGTCTGGGCGAGCTGGCGCCGGGTGATGCCGCGCAGGCGGCGTTCAGCGCTCGGCTCGCCAGTGCCTGGCTCGATCAGGCCGAGCAACAGCTGACCAGCGGTGACCGCATCGGTGCCGGCCAGTCGCTTGAGCAGGCGCGCAAGCTGGCGCCGAATCATCCGCGCGTGCTCGATCTCACCGCGCGCCTGCAAGCCGGTCAGTGAGCCAGGCATGACCGTACTGGTGATCGGCGGCAGCAGTCAGATCGGGCATTTTCTGTTGCCGCGGTTGAGCGCCAGCGGCGAACCGATCCTTGCGCTCAGCCGGCATCCCCGGTCGCCTTTCCCCGGCGTGGACTGGTTGCATGGCGCCCTGCCTGATCGCATGCCCGAGCAACTGCCGGCCTTGTCGGCAATCATCAGTTTCGGTCCGTTGCAGGGGCTGGCTGACTGGCTGCAACGCAGCCCGCTCGCTGGCGCGCCACGGGTGATTGCCACCAGCTCGATGAGTGCCGAAACCAAGCGCGATTCGGCGGTGCCCGCCGAGCGTGAAATTTCGCGGCAGTTGCGCGACGGCGAGCAGGCGCTTGCCGCCGCATGCACTCGCCATGGTTGCGCCTGGACCGTGTTGCGGCCGACCCTGGTCTACGGCGCCGGCCTTGATCAGAGCCTCACCCCGATTGCCCGTCGCGCCATGCGCCTGCGCCTGTTTCCCTTGCCCCTGGCCAATGGCCTGCGTCAGCCCGTGCATGCAGATGACATCGCGCAGGCAGTGCTGGCGGCACTCGACTGTCCGGCGGCGGCAGGGAAGATCCTGTCGATCGGCGGTGGCGAGCGACTGCCCTACCGGCAGATGTTTTCGCGGGTGCGGCACAGCCTGTCGCGCTCGACCGTGCCACTGCCGTTGCCGGCCTGGCTGCTGCGTCTGGGGCGCCATGCCGTACCGCGCCTGCGCGGCCCGCTCACCCGGCTGGAGAGCGATCTGGTGGCAGACAATGGCGAGCTGCAGCGACTGCTCGGCATCAGCCCCCGGCCGTTCCAGCCGGACTCCTCGATGTGGTTTCATCGCCCGTAGGAGCCCGCTCGCGGGCGATGCAGTTGTCTTGATTTCTGATGCTGAGTTTCAGAGCAAACGCATCGCCCGCGAGCAGGTTCCTGCGGTTGGCGCTGCGCAGATTGCCCGCGTTTTGCCCGCGAAATGGCCCCCGCGTTCATATGCGCGCCGGTATGCAGGCCCTATGATCGTCCCACTTGATTGCCGGATATTCCCACGTTGGCCTTTCTGACCCGCACACGCTCACTCGCCCATCGCAGCTGGCCATGGCTGCGTATCCCGTTCTGGATCGGCATGGGCCTG
>JBBQQL010000181.1:0-7941 GCA_038215995.1 Lysobacterales bacterium | reverse complement strand
TTCCCTGCGGCGGCGCCGCGACTGGTTCAAAACCCCGAAACAAAAAAACCCGGCACTCAGGCCGGGTTTTATCGTCGATACACATGAAACGCGTGCGACAGCCTACCCGGCCGAATGTCGATACAACGGTCGGCGCGCACGCGACGTCATGCCAGCAGCCGCGCGGGCGCTGGTGAGTACGGTGGCGGTATAGACGGCTGAGGACATGCAGATTCCAGATGGCTAGCGCGCATGATGGCGAGAATTCCGCCGCCATGCAACAAAAAATATCAAGCCCCCGAAACAGACGCGCCGCCCGAGGGCGGCGAGGCTTCCAGTGTTCGGAGGAGGCGAATCAGTCAGCTGGCGTGACCGACACCCGCACGCGCAGGCGCTCGCCCGGATCGTAGTTAAGACGCGACATATAGACTTCGCCGCGATAGCGGTACTCCACGTCGTAGCCGATGATCCGGCGCTGCTGGCTGACCGTGTTGACCTGCTGACACTGGGTCTGGGTGCTGGTGTAGCTACCGCCGTGGTCGGAGACCCTGTTGCCGACGGCACCACCGGCGACAGCACCCACCACCGTCGCTGCCGTGCGGCCATCACCCTTGCCCACGGTGTGACCAAGCACGCCACCGATCACCGCACCAAGGACGGTACCGGCCGTGCTGTTGCCTGGATCGCGCTGGACGACTTGCTGGTCATAGCACTGCTGTTGCGGGACGTTGGTCTGGACCACGGCCTGCACCGGATCGGCACGCAGCACATCCGCCCAGCCATAGTGGGCATTGTCATCGCCGTTCGGCGGGCGCCCGTCTTGCGCATAGACGCTGGTAGCCATCAAGGTACATACCAGTGCAGAAACCCATAGCTTGTTCATGACGAGCTCCAATATCGAGATGCGGACCTGCACGCTGGTGCGCGTACTTGATGTATTTCAACAAATTCACTCTGAATA
The DNA here is from genome assembly GCA_038215995.1 of Lysobacterales bacterium. GTDB lineage: Bacteria > Pseudomonadota > Gammaproteobacteria > Xanthomonadales > Rhodanobacteraceae > Rhodanobacter. Next base: position 7,001 of record JBBQQL010000181.1, on the reverse strand, counting down.
CACGCTTTAGCACCGGGGATCGCCGCCTTGGCGTGACACCTTGTTAAAATGCGGGGCTGGCCGTGCACTGCCCGCCACGGCCCCACGCTGCGGACTCTTCCATGCCGATATCGCTCTACAACAGTCTGAGCCGACGTACCGAGCTGTTCAGCCCGCTGAACCCCGACCGGGTCACGATGTACCTGTGCGGGCCGACGGTCTACAACTACGTTCATATCGGCAATGCGCGCGGCCCAGTGGTGTTCGATGTGCTCGTGCGTCTGTTGCGCCGGCATTTCCCGAAGGTGATCTACGCCCGCAACATCACCGATGTTGATGACAAGATCAACGCCGCCGCACAGGCGCAGGGTGTGGGGATCAGCACGATCACCGGCAAGTTCACCCAGGCCTATCGCGAGGACATGGCGGGTCTGGGCATCGCCCCGCCCGACCTGGAGCCCCATGCCACCGATCATATTCAGGCAATCATCCGCATGATCGGGCAGCTTATCGATGATGGTCATGCCTATGTCGCCGAAGGCCACGTGCTGTTCGACGTCAGTTCCTACCCTGACTACGGCAAGTTGTCCGGCCGCGATACCGAGGAGCTGATTGCCGGCGCACGCGTCGAGGTGGCACCGTACAAGAGGAATTCGACCGATTTCGTACTGTGGAAGCCATCCACACCGGACTTGCCCGGCTGGCCCAGCCCATGGAGCCTGGGCCGCCCGGGCTGGCACATCGAGTGCTCGGCCATGAGCGCGGCGCATCTGGGCGAGACCATCGACATCCACGCCGGTGGCATCGACCTGCTGTTCCCGCACCACGAGAATGAGGTGGCGCAATCCACCTGTGCCCATGGCGGCAAGGTATTTGCCCGCTGGTGGGTGCACAACGGCATGCTCACTTTCGACGGCCGCAAGATGTCCAAGTCATTGGGCAATGTGTTGCTGGTGCACGAACTGCTGCAAACCCACCCCCCCGAGGCACTGCGACTGCGACTGATGAGCGGTCACTATCGCCAGCCGCTGGACTGGTCGGACAGCGCCATTGCACAGGCCGTGAGTACGCTGGATGGCTGGTACCGCGTGCTGCGTGACCTGGCCGACATCGAACTGCCGGACGGCGCCTTGCCGGTGCCGGAGCGGGTCGAGGCGGCACTGTGCGACGACCTCAACACGCCGCAGGCGCTGGCCGAGTTGTCGCAACTGGCAGATCAGGCACGCATGAACGGCAATGCTGAAACCAAGGCTGCCCTGCTCGGTGGCGGAGTCCTGCTGGGGCTGCTGCAGCAATCACCCGACGCCTGGTTCAGGCGCGGCGAGGGCAGCGTAGACGAAGCACGTATCGAGGACCTGCTGCAGCAACGCCAGGCCGCACGCGCAGACCGAAACTTTGCACGTGCCGACGCCATTCGCGATGAGCTGACCGCGATGGGTATCACGATCGAAGATGGCGCCCAAGGAACGCGCTGGAGTGTGCTGAAACACTGAGATTAGGCAATCAAGGCGTACTGGCGCGACCGAAGACCGCCAGAGCGCTCTCGCCCATCGCCCTCGCCACATGCGCGATAATCACCGCATGAATGCCATCACCACACCCAGCGCCGAACAGGCGCAGCGGGAAATCGCTGAAGAATTCGCGTTTTTCACTGACTGGACCGAACGCTACCAGTACCTTATCGACCTCGGCAAACAACTGCCGGCATTTCCCGAAGCCGGCAAGACCGAGGCATTCCGTGTGCACGGCTGCCAGTCGATGGTATGGCTGGTGCCCAGCGGTGATGCGACAAAAATGCATTTCGAGGCGATCAGCGACTCGGCGATCGTGTCCGGATTGATTGCCCTGGTGCTGCGGGTCTACTCCGATCGCTCCGCGCAGGAGATCGTCGATACGGAACCACAATTCGTCGCCACCATTGGACTGGCCAAGCATCTGTCGCCCACGCGATCCAACGGTCTGGCGGCGATGCTCGCCAAGCTGAAGAACTACGCGGCACAGCAGTTGACGTAGTCGGTAGCGGCGCTTGCTCAGAAATCGAGCGCCAGGCAATCCGATCATCCATCCAATGATGGGGCAGATGTACCCGCCGTCAGCCGATGGGACCAGCACCAGCAAAAACAAAACCCCGCACCATGGCGGGGTTTTGTTTAACCAGCGCAACAATCACGACTGGCGATCAGTCACCCATCTGCTTCTGCAGATGTTCGCGACGTTCCTGCGCATCCAGCGACAACGTGGCGATCGGGCGTGCATCGAGCCGATCCACGCCAATCTCCTCGTCGGTCTCCTCGCAAAAGCCGTAGCTGCCATCCTCGATCCGGCGCAGTGCCTTGTCGATCTTGGAAATCAGCTTGCGGTAGCGATCGCGGGTACGCAGCTCCAGCGAGTTCTCGGTTTCACGCGTGGCACGCTCGGCTTCATCACCGACATCGCGTACTTCATCACGCAGGTTGTCCATCGTCTGCCGCGACTCTTCCACCAACTGCTCACGCCAATTGCGAAGTTTGTTGCGGAAATAAGCCAGGTGCAGCGGATTCATGTACTCCTCGTCGTTGGAAGGGCGATAACCCTTTGGCAACGCGATGGTACTGGTGGAAGGCAGCGCGTATCGCCCGTCTTCACGGGTGACACCGTTTTCGAGTTGTTTTGTAGCCAATTTATTCATTGAGGACGACAAATTTTTCTGATGCTTTTGAGGGGGAGTATGGCGTGCAGCAGATGAGGTCACCTGAGGCGTCACCATGGCAGTTGCGCTCGCCACCTTGCCCTTGAAGAGCTTGCTGGCGGGCGGCGGGGTTGTGCTTTTGGCCACCGGGGCGACCGGTTTGGCTGCGACCGGCGACGGTTTGCTGGCCACCTTGCCCGACGTGGCGCTCGCGGTATTGCTTTTCTGCACGGCGGCCTTCTTGGCTACGGGCTTGCTGACCGCGGCTTTCTTGACAGCGGCTGTCTTCGGCGCCGGTTTCTGCGGAGCGACCTGCTTGACGGCAACTTTTTTCAGGCCCACTTTCTTGGCCACGACTTTTTTTACTGGCGCTTTCTTGGCGGCTGGTTTGACGGCCTGCGCAACCTTTTTGGGCGCAGACTTCACGGCAACCTTTCCGACCGCTGGCTTGGCGACCTTTTTGGCGCCCGCCGACTTGGCGACAACCTTTTTCGCCACCGCCTTTTTTGCCGACTTGCCGGCTGGTTTCGTCGCAGCGCGACCGGTCTTGGCGGCTGCCTTGCTGGCGTTCTTCACGATCCGTCCTTTTGTGGCAGCTGTTTTCGACGTACCAGCCTTGGCGACAATCGCCTTGGCGCCGATCTTGCCCTTCTGCGCCTTGGCGGCGGTAGAACTAGCTTTGGTTTTCGCCATATCCCTTCACCGTGGTTGGCCGAGGCGGCCGGGTGTTATAGCCCAAGTATTCTTCACCAGCAAGCCTGCATCTGGAATACTTGTAACACTACATGCCGCAGGTCGTTCCCGTAACGTGAATATCCCGACCCGATTGATACTGGGGCTGCTGCGTTTGTACAAGCGCTGGCTAAGCCCCCTGCTCGGCCCGAACTGTCGATTCCACCCCACTTGCTCCGATTATGCACGCATTGCGGTGCTTCGTTTCGGGCCTTGGCGGGGCAGCCTGCTCGCCGGTTGGCGGCTGCTGCGCTGCCAGCCCTTGTGCAGCGGCGGTGAGGACCAGGTACCCGATCACTTCCACTACCCCCGTTGTCGGCGCAGCGAGGACTCGACCGATATCCGTTGACTGGCCAGCACCTCGCGCGCCACATCCCATGCCCTGCCCATCGAGCCCTCGTTCGGAACCGCAGGACCTTCGACTCAGCGGGTTGAACCGAATCCACCCGTCACGCCCTTGCTGGCATACGCCACAGCGTCGTGCGGATGCAGGCTCTCCTGATGCTCGACACGAATGTGGAAATCGCCGATCCGGTGATCGGTATCCAGTGCCTTCTGGATACGACGAGCCGCATCCTCGCAAAACATGAGGTTGCTGCCGTTGGCCAGCGCAAAAGCCTGTTCGTCTTCGCGCTTCACCGCAGTCTGCACCGGCGTACCCAGCGCATGCTCCACGCGGTCGATCAACTGGATCAGATCGAAAGTCTCGCCCGCGCTGGGCCGGATGCGCAGGCGCGCCACGCTGCGCTGGGCGTGCGGCGTGGCCACGATGCCTCGTTCGCTGCCCAGCCAGGCCAGCATGGCGGAATGATCCACCGGCGCGTCTGCCTCGAAATCCCGGACAAACTGGTCCTGGATCAGCTGGCGCGACAACGCCGCCGAGGCCGGACAGGTCGACGAATAGACCACCTCGGTACCGAATTCGAGCAGGAATACGTCACCGGTGAGACTGGCCTCGATGCATACCGGATAGGCACGCCAGCCGCTGTTGGCGCTACGCAGGGCCGGGCGCCGCACCAGTTGCTCGAAACGGATACTGAGACAGGCACGATCGGCAAGCCCCTCATGTGATTGCAGGAAACCGCGCAGCAAGGTGTGCAGCAAATCGGCCGAGAGGGCCTGTGAGCTCAGCGACTGCTCGACCTGCAGGTACAGGCGCGACATGTGGATGCCACGCTTGTCCGGACGATGCAGATTGACGAAGGCACCGACCCTCGCGCTGGCGCGCTGGACCTCGCCGTCGCCGGCATCGAACAACACTGGCACCTGGATATCGGCCATGCCAACCCAGTCCAGTGCGCCGGCGAGGTGTGGCTGAGCATGTACGGCCACGTCGGGCAGCAGGCGGGCGGTATTTTCCTGATTGGACATCATGGGATCCTGACATCGGCGAATGGGTCGCCGAGAAGCTCATCAATCTTGGGGCAAGCCGCCCCCGGGGCAATGGTCGCGCGGTGGAAACGCTGCGTCTTGCCCCAAGCTACCGCACCTGTCGCTGCCAGGCACGCGCTGCCTTCCACGCCTGCAGCGTGGTGACCCAGCCACTTCGCGGCTGCCCAGCCTGCAGCGCCGCCAGTGCATCGCCCATGCTTGCCGCACGCGTCGCCAGCCGCCGGCCATGGCTCGACTCCAGCGCGCGGAAGACACTCAGTGGCCCAGCCAGACCCACGGACGCCTTCCAGCTCGCCAGCAAGTCATCAAGTTGCGCCTTGACCACCTGCTGCCGGGCCGCACTCGGAGAGCGCAATTGCGCACGGCTGAGACCATGTCGCGCCAGGCGCGCCATTGGCACGGCCAGACGATCACGCTCGGCGTCCTGCTGCAGCCGCAGCAGCGCGTAAAGCAAGTGATTGAGCGACGCTACCTGCGCGGCGCGAGCGGAAGACGCCTCAGGGCCGTACCACCACGCGGTTTCCAGTGCCGCCAGTGCGCCATGCAAGGGCAGCGCGGCCTGCAACTGCGAGGAAAAGTCGCTTGCCGTGCCCTGCTCCAACTGGGCCATGGCTGCCCATACCGGCGCCACCCAGCGATCCGTGGGAATGGCGTGCGCGCGCTCGTCGTCAAACAACACCTGCGACAACGGATGCCGCCCGCCGCTGGACGCGGCGCCCGCCAACTCCTCAGCCCACCAGTTGAGCTTGGCCGCCGCCACCTGCGGCTCGCGAATACCGTAGGCCGCGGCCAGCAGTTCCTGTTCGAGGGCCGCCAGTGCCACGTGGCCCGGATAACGTCGGCCATCGACGAAAACCAGGGCAACCCGCTGCTGCGGCTGCACGGCCAGCCACTTGTCGATGAAACCCTGCAGCACGGCAGGTTGTTCAACCAGCTCGATCATGCGGCGAGCGTCCTCAACTGCAGCAATTCGGCCAGTTCGGTCGGGTGATCGAGCACCACGTCAGCGCCCCAGCCATGTGGATCGCCGCCATCGAGATAGCCCCAGCTGACAGCGACCGTGAACAACCCGGCCGCCGTGCCCGCCTGAATGTCGCGACGGTCGTCGCCGACGAACAGGCAATGCGCCGGACTCAGCCCCGCCCTTTCACAGGCAAGCAGGACCGGCGCGGGATCAGGCTTCTTCACCGGTAGCGTATCGCCGGAGATCACGGCGCACGCGCGATCTGCCCAGCCGATGCGGCTGACCAGTTCGTCGGTGAGGAAGGCGGCCTTGTTGGTGACAATGCCCCAGCGCAAGCCCTGGGCCTCGATCCGCGCCAGCAGCTCGTCAACGCCGTCGAACGGAGAAGTCTGCTCCGCCATCAATTGCTGGTACAAGTCGAGAAAGCGCGGCACCAGCGTTTCCACGGCCGGCTCGCCGCGCTCGGCAAACGCGCAGCGCAGAACCGCCCGCGCTCCGCGCGAAACCACCTCGCGCACCAGCGGGTAAGGTGGCGGCGTCACGCCCTCTTCCATACATTGCTCGAGCAAGGCCGCATAAAGGTCGGGCGCGCTGTCGAGCAGGGTGCCATCCAGGTCGAACAGCACACCCTGGACGTTTTCAGGCAGGGGCCTGCTCATGCGGGTTTGCGCGCGCTGAGCACGTAATTGACCGCCGTGAAGCGGCTCAACCAGGCCTTGCGGCTGAGCGGGTTGTAGCCAAGGCCACGCACGTCCTCCAGCTCGACGCCGGCATGGCGCAACAGGCGAGCGAGCTCGGAAGGCTTGAGGAACTGGGCATAGTGATGGGTGCCGCGAGGCAGCATCCGCATCACGTATTCGGCACCGAGAATCGCCGCACCAAAAGCCGCTGGCGTGCGATTGAGGGTGGACATGAAAAGCTGGCCGCCGGGCTTGAGCATCGCGGCGAGATCATGGATCAGGGCAGCCGGGTCAGGCACATGCTCGATCAGTTCCATGCAACATACCGCATCGAAACTGGCCGGCTCGGCGGCAGCCAGATCGGCCGAGGACTGCACGCGGTAGTCCACGCTCAGACCCGACTCGTGCAGGTGCAGTCGCGCGATGTCGATGACCTTTTCGCCCAGGTCGATGCCGCTGACGGCGGCGCCGGCAGCCGCCAGCGACTCGCTCAGCAGACCACCGCCGCAGCCCACATCGGCCATCCGCGCACCGCGCAAATCGAGCCGTGCGGCGACATAGGCTGTGCGCACGGGGTTGAGGTCGT
>JBBQQL010000180.1:0-8005 GCA_038215995.1 Lysobacterales bacterium | reverse complement strand
CATTGCCGGATTGGTTCATGGCCAGCGGCAAGCAAGCGGGGCTTAGCTATCACGGTGAGACCTCCCGCTGGCGCCGCGCAGGCGAGCGCTGCGAGTTGCGCTCGGTGGCCAAGGGGCAGGAGTTTGTTCTGGACTTGGCTGAGCGACCGAAAGCTCGGGAGTGGCTCATCGACGTCGTCCAAGGTCGCGCTCGAACTGGCGCCACGGTCGCAGTAAGGTAGGTCGATGCGGTGGGACTGCGAAACAGGAGACTGCGGAACAAACTGCTGAACAGGTCAGGCACCGATTGGACGGACTGGATGGCGTTTTATGGCTGTCCTGGTTTGCCTCGTTTGGACTGCGGATGGACCTGCAGATGTCGAGATTGTCGATTATCACTGAGAGCACACACCTGATGGCCACCAATGGCATGCGTCCCGTACACCCCGGCGAAATCCTTCGCGAGGACTATCTCCGTGAGCTTGGCATGAGCGCCAACGCACTCGCCAAGGCGCTGGCGGTGCCGGCCCCGCGGATCAACGATATCGTCCGCGGGCGTCGCGGGATCAGTGCGGACTCCGCGTTGCGGCTTGCGCGCTATTTCCGCACTACGCCGCAATTCTGGTTGAATCTGCAAGCGGCTCATGACCTGCGAGTCGCCGAGATTGCAGCTGGTGGCCGCATTCGCCGTGAGGTAAAGGCGATGGTGTCTGCGGCGTAGCGAGGGGCGCGTCGGCCGCTTTTGCGAATTGCAATGGCGGTTTCACCGCTCCCGGATACCCAATAGCACGGCGGGTTCGCGGCTCGGCACACCCATGCAGTTCAGCACGGACTACCACCTCCAGAACTACCGAGAGCTCGACACCGACGAGCTGCTGCGGCGTGTCCTGGTCCTGCACCTGACCGACGAGGCGCTCGCCGCGGTCAGGATCGTCTTGGCTGAGCGCGGAGTCGAGGGTGATCGGCTGGAACTTGCCATCGTCGACGCGCGGCGGGGCATCCTGCAGAGCAGCAGCGCGACCAACGAATGTGACTGGTGCGGCCGGTACACGATGCTCGGCAAGCACTGGCAGGGCGGTCAGAAGTTCTGCGGTGAAAAATGCGCCCGATTGTCGCGACTCAACGCGGCCGCACTGACGTTGGCACCTGACGTGGTGCTCGAGCACGCGCACCATCTGTCTGCTGGCGCATGCCCCATGTGCAAGCGGGTTGGCGAACTGGTGGAGATCCGTTCCCGCCACACGGTCGTTTCGTTTCTCTTGTTCGCCAGCGTGCATGTCGAGCCGAGAATGTCCTGCCGAACGTGCGCGGTAAAGGAAGCGTGGCTGTCCATTGCGATATGCGGGCTGTTCGGAGTGCAACCAGGACATCCAGCCCGGCGCCGGCCAGTACTGCAAGGCGCGGGCGCATCAAGGCGACGGTCGGCTGCCTTGTCTACGCTTGTCCACGAGGATGTCGCCGTCTACGGAGCGTGGACGAGGCGGTTTCGGTGGACGCATAGGGCTAGGACAGTGCGCCAGAGCGATCCTGGGAAGAGCGTTGTCCACAGTATTGACTTTGTCCACGCAGCGTGGACAATGCGGGAATCGTGGACAACAACATCGATCCTCGGGACCTCCTGACCGCAGCCTTCCAGCGGCTGGAAGCCTACGGCCTCACTGCGCAGATCGAGCGGCTTGACGTCCAGTTGCCCAGGACTCGGGCCGATGCACTCGTTCGCATCGGCTACGGGGGCCGTGAAGCCACCTACGCCGTTGAGATGAAGCGCGGGCTGCGGCCCAATGGACTGGGCGCAGTCCTGCATCAGCTCGAGCGCCTGGGCGAACAAGGGCTGCTGGTGGCGGACTACGTCACGCCGCCCATGGCAGACGCACTGCGCGCTCGCAAGATCCCGTTCGTCGATGCGGCGGGCAATGCCTTCCTCGATCAGCCACCGCTGTTCATTTGGGTCAAGGGCGAAAAGCCGCGCGCCGCGGTCGGCGGCGATCAGCCGATCGGACGGGCCTTTCAGGCACGCGGCCTGCAAGTGCTGTTTGCGCTGATCTGTCATCCGGAGTGGGTAGCGCTGCCCTACCGTGAGATTGCGCAACGCGCCGGCGTCGCTCACGGTACCGTGGGGTGGGTGATGGCCGAGCTGCCCAGACTCGGCTTCTTGACCGAACTGCGCGGCAAGCGCCGCCTCATGCAGCGCGAGCGGCTTTTGCAGCAATGGGCCGAGTTCTATCCGCGCGCCCTGCGTCCGCGCCTGCTGCTCGGTCGCTACCGGGCAGAGAACCTGGCGTGGTGGGACACGATCGAACCCACCCGGTACGGCGCAGTGCTCGGCGGAGAGCCGGCGGGTGGGCGCATCACGCACTACCTGCGTCCAGGCGCCGCGACCTTCTATACACCCAAGATCGACCCCCGCCTGCTGGTGGACTTGCGCTTGCGCAAGGACGACACCGGCAACGTGGAGATCTACCGGCGCTTCTGGACGTTCGATGCTGACGACGTGAACCTGGCACCTACGCCGCTCGTGTACGCGGACCTCATGGCCACCGGGGATGGGCGCTGTATGGAAACCGCCAGGATGATCTACGACGAACACCTGTTTCGCACCGATGCTTGATCTGTCGCATCGGCACGATCTGGAATGGCTCGCCCGGTTGATGTCCGACGTGGCGTCGGCCGCACCCGATCTCGAGCCGCTCGTCGTTGGCGCGCTCGCCCGCGATCTCTGGCTTCACTATGGGCACAGCATCGAGATCAATCGGGTGACCGAAGACGTTGACTTTGCGCTCGCGGTGGACTGGCAAGGATTCTCGCAAGCGCGCGACGCCCTGGTGTCATCCGGCCAGTTCGAGCCGATCCGGAACGTTCTCCATAAACTGCGCCATGGAAAGTTCGGCTGGATCGACCTGATTCCGTTTGGCGCGGTGGAGAGGGCCGACGGAACGATTGCATGGCCACCGTCCGGCGATAACGTCATGCAGGTGCTGGGGTACACCGAGGCCTACGCGGCAGCAATCCCGGTCGCACTCCCTCAGCATCAGAGGGTCCAAGTGGTTTCGTTGCCGATGCTCGCCATGCTCAAGGTCTTGGCCTGGAAAGATCGCCATCGCGCCACGCAAGGCAAGGATGCGGTCGATCTCGCGTTGATCATGCAGCGCTATCTCGAGGTCGGCAATCTCGATCGCCTCTACGCGGACTTTGCCCACGTGATCAATGACCACTTCGACTTCGAACCCACGAGCGCATGGCTTCTGGGTCGAGACGCGCGTACCCAGTTGATCGATCACAGTGCGCGAATCGATCGAATGCTCCGTGTACTCGACGATGTTCTGGCGCCCGAGCTAGCCGCAGATGGCGCGCAAACTCTTGCGCTGCAGCTCAGCCCAACCGCCCCGGACCATGCACTGAAACTGCTGGGCGCCTTCCATAGAGGCTTGCTCGGTCAGGAGGCGTCTTGAACACTTCAACCCTCGTCCAGAAGCTCTGGAACTACTGCAACGTCCTGCGCGAAGACGGCATGTCGTACGGCGTGCCTGCCGGCAGGCGATCACGCCACGGCCGCGGCGCTGGCCGAGGTGCATGCCGAGCTGATCCTGATCCATCCCTTCCGCGACGGAAACGGGCGCCTGGCACGCCTGCTGGCGCTGTTGATGGCCTTGCAGGCCGGACTTCCGCCCCTGGATTTCGCACCGCTCGCGGGGCGCGGCCGAGCCCACTACATCGCAGGCATCCACGCCGCGCTGGATCGCGACTACGCCCCGCTTGCCGACGCCTTCGCGCGCGTCATTCCGCGGTCGCGGCGAGGCGCTGCTTCCAATGTTCGATGAACGCGCGGGTGCTGGATGGGACCGCCGCCTGACTTGCCTTTGCGAACGGCGCGCGGATGCCCTCGACGGCCGACGACGTCTTCGCCGACACGTGCAGACCCGCTTTTCGCGCGGCGGTTGACTTCAAGTACGGATTGGATTTCTTCAGCGTCATTCCCGACAGGGTATGACGTCGAAGCCCGGAATGAAACGCCTGGGAATTGGCGCGATCCGGGAGCGCGATCCGGGACACTCATGGTTTGCGCATGGTTTGGGTACCAGGGCCGCGGGTCGGGACGACCCGCGCTACGGCTTTCGGCACTCGATCCGGGACCGCGATCCGGGACAGCCATGGTTTGCGCATGGCTTGGGTCGTCGTCCAGTTCGCGCTGGGGGCAGTTCGATGCTCGTCCCAGGTTGCGTGCAGGCCCCGTGCCCAATCCCAGTGGAGCGTCACTTCGGCCCATGTTCACGCGCGTCTGATAAAGTAAGGATTCCTTACTTCCGGGAATTACCATGCTCGCGAAGCTCACCAGCAAGAACCAGCTGACGCTTCCCAAAGCGGCGGTCGAGGCGGTCGGCGCGTCGGAGTACTTCGACGTGGTCGTGCAGGATGGCCAGATCGTGCTCACGCCGGTGCGTATCCAGCGTGGCGATGCGGTTCGAGCCAAGCTCGCTGCGCTGGGCCTGGGAGCTACCGATGTAACGGCGGCGGTCGCCTGGGCCCGCGGGGCGGCGAAACCTGCGCGCGGGGCCGAATCCTCCGCGGCTTATCGCGATGGCGCCCCCACAACCAGGCGGCGCACGCGCGGCAAGCCGACTGCGCGCAAGTGAGCAAGGCACCACCGCGGGTGGTGCTCGACACCAACGTGGTGCTGTCGGCGCTGCTCTTTGGCCGCGGACCGGCAGGGCGCGTGCGGATCGGTTGGCAGGCCCGGCGCTTCGTGCCGCTCGCCAGCACCGCCACCGCGCAGGAACTGGTGCGCGTGCTCGCCTACCCGAAGTTCCGGCTCGATGCCCGCGAGCAGGAAGAACTGCTGGCCGATTGGCTGCCGTGGGTGGAGGTCGTGCGGATGCCCGATCGCCCGCCCCCGGCACCGCCATGTCGTGACCCGCACGACCTGCCGTTTCTGCACCTTGCCATTGTTGCGCGGGCCAACGCGTTGGTGTCTAGAGACGCTGATCTGCTGGTGCTTGCGGGAACGCGGGGGCTTTGTCCGGTGATGGGGGTGGCAGCGTTTTGCGAGAGGTTGCTGGGCGAGTGAGCTGGCCGCAGATTTCGAGGGCGGTCAGGACGCGGTTGCGAATGCAGCAAACCATCGGTGCTGTCATCGCCGGCATGCCGGCTCCCACAAAGAGGAGGTGGGCTTGAGGCAAGTCCTGCGGTTTTGTGGGTTTCGGTGAGATTGGGGTGTCGTTGTGGGAGCTGCCATGGCAGCGACTGGGCCAAGCCATCGATGCTGCCATCGCCGGCATGCCGGCTCCCACAAGGAGGAGGTGGGCTTGAGGCAAGTCCTGCAGTGTCGTACGGCAGGTCGCCCCGACCTGCCATCACTTTTGCCACGATGCCGGTTGATGCGGTGCGCAGGGCCGCGGGTCGGGACGACCCGCGCTACGGCTGGGGCAAGTTATGGATGCTGCTGTCGCCGGCGTGCCGGCTCCCACAAGGAGGAGGTGGGCTTGAGGCAAGCCTTGAGGGCAGGGATGTGGTCTTCGGGCAAACCAGTGTTCCGGGTTACAGACCTCACAACGCACCTCGCAACCCGCAACCGGCAACTTGCGGTTGCATCAGTTCCGCCTTGTGGGAGCTGCCATGGCAGCGACTGGGGCAAGCCATCGGTGCTGCCATCGCCGGCATGCCGGCTCCCACAAGGAGGAGGTGGGCTTGAGGCAAGTCCTTCAGCCGCGGGTCGGGGCGACCCGCGCTACGGCTGGGGGAAGTTATGGATGCTGCCATCGCCGGCATGCCGGCTCCCACAAGGAGGAGGTGGGCTTGAGGCAAGTCCTTCATCCGCGGGTCGGGGCGACCCGCGCTACGACTGGGGCAAGTTATGGATGCTGCGGTCGCCGGCATGCCGGCTCCTACAAGGAGGAGGTGGTGTTGAGGCAAGCCATGAAACACGAGCATGGGGGCTTTGGACAGGAGAGCTTGCGGCGGCTGCGCGCCTATCGTCTACGCCAAGTCTCGCCCTCTGAGACGCGGCCGTGGTTATTGCATTCCCCGCTGGCAACCCTGCTGGCGAGTCTGGAGAATCCATGAAGCCGATCGCTCTCGATGCCGCTCCGTTCGTCGACACCCTGCGTTTTCGCCTGACCGCCTCGCGCACCTTGCCGCGCAGCAAGGTGCGGATCTCGGTCATCGTCCACACGCTGGTGTCATCTGTCGATCAAGACCACGATGCGCTGGTGGGTCGCGTGCGCGATGCGCTCGCGCGGTTCATCGATGTGCCCTGGACGGTGAGCGGGGTGACGCGCCGCGCCGACGAGACCGGCTTCGAGCGCGTGGAGCTGAATGCCTCGGCGATGGTGCCGGTGCGCGAGAACTACAACCTCGACGAGCGCGTGCGGCGAGCATCCAGCGAAGGCCTTGCGATCAGCAATCCGGCGGTGGACGTTCGCCTGCCGGGTCCGGTGATCGCCGAGGCGACGCTCGATCTGCAGGAATACGTGCTGGAGCTCGCACAGCAGCGCGTGGAGCGCTTCGACAAGGTCACCGGGCGCAGTTGGCGCATCGGCGACATCGAGTTCGGCGTGGACAGCGAAGGCTACGGCGTTTCGCCGAAGCTGGCGCGGCGCGAGACCGCGGTCATCGATGGCGGCACCGACGATCTGCTGACCAGCTCCGAGCGCTTGCTGCTGGTCGCGCAGGTGACGTTGAAGGCCAGCGCGGCGTAGGCTGATCGGTTCCATCCCACCTCCGGTGCGCGGCAGGGAGGCTGCTGCCGGGGGTGGGGCCACACTGCGATGTGGTGGCGCTGCTTGAGCCTTGCAGGAGCTGCCATGGCAGCGACCGGGGCAAGCCATCGGTGCTGCTGTCGCCGGCATGCCGGCTCCCACAAGGAGGATGTGGTCTTGAGGCAAGTCATGGAGAACGAGGATGTGGGCGTCATGCAAGTCACGTGCATTGCGGTTTGCAGGCCGCAGATTACGGTGGCGCCAGTTAGTCCTTGTGGGAGCTGCCATGGCAGCGACCGGGGCAAGCCATCGGTGCTGCTGTCGCCGGCATGCCGGCTCCCACAATGATGAACTGGCGCCACCGCAATGCCGGCGATCGTTGTGGTCGCGCGCAGGGCGCGCTCCTACACGGGGTTTAGCAATGCCGGCCCATCATTGCGCACGCTGTTCACTGCGCGGCTGACCGCGAAACTGCGCCACGCGATTTGCGGCGTGTGCAGCAGCTGTGCGGCTTCTGCGTTAGTTGACTGCAGCCACGTGGGCCAGTCTGCGGGCTCCAGCGCGAGCGGCTGGCGTTCGTGCAGGTGCGCGATGGGCGCGGCGGCGGGTACGGTGAGGATCGAGCACGACAGCAACATGGTGCCGTCGGGGTGCAACCAGCGGTCCCAGATGCCGGCGAGGCCGATGGGATTCGACGCATCCGCCGCGCTGATGAACCACGGTTGTTTGCCGTCGGCCATGGCCTGCCATTCGTACCAGCCGCTGGCGGGGATCACGCAGCGATTGCCGGCGCGCCACGCGCTGCGGAAGGCAGGTTTCTGCGCCACCGTTTCGGCGCGTGCGTTGATGGTTTGCCACGCGATCTTCGGGTCTTTGGCCCAGCCGGGCACCAGACCCCAGCGCATGTCCTGCACGCCGACCGCGCCATCGCGGCTGACGAAGGCGGGCACTGCCTGGCTCGGCGCGATGTTGTAGCGCGCCTCGCCACCGGTGGCGCTGACCAACTGTTCCAGCCACTGCGCGATCCAGTCGGGATCGCGGCGGTTGAAGGGGCCATGCAGGGCGTAGCGTCCGCACATGGGTCTACGGTAGCGCCGGAAAGGTGGCGCGGGAAGCGGCCATCGCGGCAGTTGCCGACGGCTTCGTACCACTGTATAAAATCACAGTATGCCAAAGCACCCGCCATTGACCCCGCGCCAGCGCGAAGTGCTCGCCCTGGTCGAGGATTCCATCGCCCGTCGCGGCTTTCCGCCGACCCGCGCGGAAATCGCGCAGGCGCTGGGTTTCCGCTCGGCCAATGCGGCCGAAGACCATCTGCGTGCGCTGCAGCGCAA
>JBBQQL010000179.1:0-8341 GCA_038215995.1 Lysobacterales bacterium | reverse complement strand
GCAGACGCGCCAGCTTCTGCGCGGCGCCATGCACCGCCCGCTCCAGCGTCGCGGCGTGGTCCGTCACCGCCACCGGCTGCCGGCCTTCGAGACGGGCCTCCAGCATGCAGCGCTGGTCTTGCTGCCCGCTCTTGCCGCCGTATTCGTCGCTCAGATGAACTTCCACCCGGGTGACATGTTCGGCGAAGCGCTCCAGCGCCTGCTCGAGCGTGGCATTCACCTGCGCGGCGAGCGCCTCGGTGCCGTCGATGTGGACGTCGGTGTTGAGTTGGATCTTCATGGGGTTCTCCGGTGGGGTTCTTGGTAGAGGCGGTGTGCGGCGCTGCAGCCATTAAAGGGAACAGAGACGACGGATCAGTGACGAAAGCTCGCCGCCACGCCGGTACGACAAGGCATTCGCTCGGCCGGCAGGACATGGACCTCACCCCCCATGCTTTCGACCAGCGCACCGAGGTCGTCGAGCACGTCGTCCACGCGCGGGTTGCCGAGATCGGCAGGATCGATGCGCCCGGTCGACCCGTCGATCCGCCCGGCCACCTGGCGCTCGGCCTCGATCAGCAGCGTCGCCACGCGGCCAGCCACCGCGGCATGTGCCACCTGCGACAGGTCCTCGCTGCCCAGCCCCTTGGCCGCGGCGGTCGCGTAGGCATCGCTCCATGCTGCCTGCTGCACCTCCTGCTGCGGCGCCGCCACGTCCCAGGCGCGTTGCCGCAGGTCGTCATGCGTCAGCCCCTGGGGGTCGGCCATCAGGCCGCTGGCCATCAGGAACGGGTTGTGGCTGACCTCGCGGAACCGATGGTGGTGTTCGGGCAAGGCCGCCAGCATCAAGGGCAGGCCTGATGGGCGCGAGTGGTGTTCCAGCACGGCACGGTCAACCGCGCGGAAGAAGCGCTCGGCGTCGCCGTCGATTTCGTCTTTCTTGCCGCCTTGGCCTTGGTGCATGGCCATGTGGCCGCTGCCGATGCCGCCATACGAAGACACGGTGGTGTGCGGCTCGGTGAGCTCGTCGCCAAGTGCCGCGGTCGTCGTCTGCGGCACGCCGGCCGCCAGGGCCACGGCATCGAGCGCGTTGCGATCGCCTTCGAAGAGTTGCACCTTGTGCAGGCTCAGCGCCAGCACCTGGTAGCGCCCGGTCGACTGCAGCCACTGGCGCAGCGGCTTGGTGTGGAAGCTGTCGGCCACCACGGCCAACTCAGTCACCGGCCGCTGCAGGAGGAACACGCGGAACAGGCCCGGCGCGCCCAGCACGGCCAAGCCGTCCAGCGTGTGGTTCCAGAAGTCGTGGTCTTGTGCGAGGGCCTCGAACGGCTCGACCAGGGCCTTGACGGCATCGATCGCATGCTCCTCTCGCAGCGATGTCTCGAGCGCCTTCACCAGATGGCGGAACCGGATCGGGTCCTGCTGGTTGTCCGGGTGGCGTCGATGGGTCGGCTGGTAGAGCGACAGGCAGGGTCGACCCTTGAACGACGCCATTTCGGCAAGGCTCGCCTGGGTGAGTGTGTCGGACGTGTGAGTGGTTTTCATGTCGTTTCCTTCGTTGGTGTCTGTGGCCCGACGGCATGCAGCGACATCGGCACGCCCCACGCTCCCTGAACAGGACGGCAACCAGCAGGCACTGCTAGTCCATCGTTCAGTCTGCCCAGCTCACGTGACCTCGTCTGTACGGTGGCGCACGGTGCAGCCCGCGCGGATCGCGTCAATATGTGCGGATGGTTCCCACGCGCGCGCGCCTGCCTCCACGTACTCAGAGAAATCGGCGCACGGGCACGGGGCTCGTTACCTGCGAACGATGAATCAGGACGGTCTGGCGCGTGACGAAGAGTTGCTGGGTCGGACGAAGGCCGAGCGCGCAGGCGATCGCGTGGTGCGGCCGTTCCAGCTGTTCGCACAACAACAGGCCTCCGGCGGCGTGGTACTGCTGGGCTGCGCCATCCTGGCACTCGCCTGGGCCAACTCGCTGTGGGCGTGGGCCTACGAGCAGATGCTGGGCGTTCCGCTTGGCATCTCGTTTGGCGAACAGATGTTGCGCCTTGATCTTCGCCATTGGATCAACGACGGCCTGATGGCGATCTTCTTCTTCGGTGTCGGCCTCGAGATCAAACGCGAGTTTCTGGTCGGTGAGTTAGCCGAACGACGCAAGGCGATGTTGCCGATCGCGGCTGCCGTCGGCGGCATGGTGGTCCCTGCGCTGGTCTATGCCGGGTTCAACTTCGATGGCGCCGGCGCCAAGGGTTGGGGCATTCCGATGGCGACCGACATTGCCTTTGCGCTCGGTGCGCTGGCTGTCCTGGGCTCGCGCATCCCCGAAGCGCTGAAGGTCTTCCTGGTCGCACTGGCCATCGTCGACGACCTCGGCGCGCTGCTGGTCATTGCGATCTTCTACACCGCGTCGATCGAGTGGCCGGCGTTGCCCTGATCGTGGCCTTGCTGCTGGCGCTGTGGGTGGCCAACCGCGTCGGGGCACGCCGAGGATCGATCTACCTGCTGCTCGGGCTGGGCCTGTGGGCCGGCTTCTTCATGTCCGGCCTGCACGCGACACTGGCCGGAGTGCTGACGGCGCTGTTCGTGCCTGCGCGTGTGAAGATCGTGCCGGACGCGGTTCCGCAGGTCATCCGCCGCGGCGCCGACGACATCGAAGCACAGGCCCTGGACGACGAGCCCGACGCGATGGATCCCGATCGTGTGGCCATCATCGGCGCGATCGGGGACAGCCTCGATTCCGCCACCGCACCGCTGCAGCGTTTCGAGCACATGGTGCAGCCGTGGGTCGCCTACGGCATCCTCCCGGCATTTGGTTTGTTCAATGCCGGGGTCGCGATCGATGCTGCGGTGTTGCGCACGCTGCCGACCGCCGTGCCGCTGGGCATCATGGTCGGGCTCGTGCTCGGCAAACCCGTGGGCATCGGCCTGGCCAGCTGGCTGGCCGTGAGGACCGGGCTGGCCGAACTGCCCGAAGGGGCGACCTGGCAGCACCTGATTGGCGCTGCCTTCCTGGCCGGCATCGGCTTCACCATGGCGCTGTTCATCAGCGGACTGGCGTTTGCCGGCACACATTTCGAGCGCGAGGCGCAACTGGCCATCCTGATCGGTTCGTTGCTGGCAGCGGCGGTCGGAATCGCGATCCTGCTGACGTCGAAACCGATCCACGTGCCCGACCCGAAGTGATTCGTTGACTGCGAGACCCGTCGATGCGTCAGCCGTGAAGCTAGCGCAGCGCCTGTGTCGCCGCAATGAAGGCCGCCTCGACGACGAGCAGATCGTCCGGCTCCGGCACAGCTTCCCGCGCCCGTCTGACAATCATGCCGGCGTGGCGCTGGAGGCAGGCTGCGTCCTGCGCGTGCCGCACCTGGCTTGCGATCTGGGCGATGGCATCGAGCATGCGGATCGCCGCGGTCGGGTTCGAACGTGCGCTTTGCCTGATCTGGTTGAAGGCCGTGTCCACGATCCCTGCAAACGAGGACCCCGGCGTCACCAGCCGCAGCTGCCCGTGACGGTCGAATCGGAGGGCTGATGGCATGTCGCGTCGGGCCAGGCGTCACAGGGCCGAACCCGGTCGATCCACGCAGGCGATCGCCGTGGACGAGTCGTTGATGCCCGGGGACAGCGCCCGAACGGCGATCTCGACCAACTGGTGGAAAGAGAACTCGATATCCTGGGCGGCAGGGCGCTGGTTGCCGAGCACGAAGGCGGCGTAATCTTGTCGACCAGGGTTTCAGTAACACGATTCCCGGGCCAGACCATCACCATCGCCGCCCTTTGACAAGGTAGTGCCCGGACCGGCGCTCCAGCCGAAGCAGCAGATCTTCCTGGCTGGCCAACGCCATCAGGGCGTCGGCATCGATCAACTGGAGATGGCCGTCTTCGAGGGCACCCACAGGACGGGCCTCGCGTGCGAACTCCAGCTATCGCCTGGGAGCGCATGTGATGCAGCGTGTCGTGGAAGCTGAGACACGATCGGATTCCTTGGTGAAGGCTTTTTGCCAAGCACAGTAAGAAGATAAGCCGGTTTGCGCCGTGAGCCTTTGCGCCAGCGACTGTTGGGGGCACGTTCGGCGCTGGCCGCATATGTACGCTATCGAACAGTCTGAGTAGACCGACATCGTTAAAGTGATATCGTGGAAACTGCTGATCGGACAGCAAGCCTCGTCATGAGCCTTGACAGTGCACTCACATCCTTAAAGATCTATGACCCGATCCTGCGACGGTTGCAAAAACAATTGGCCGACCGGGTCGAGTCCGCTTTCGAGATTCGTTTGTGGGGTGAACGCACCTGTCGATTCGGCATCGGCGGGCCCAGGGTCTACATCCTGGTGCGAGACCGCAAAGGCCTGGCTGCCCTCGGTCGATTCGACGAATTGGGCATCTGCGAAGCTTATATGGCCGGCAGCCTGGACGTGGTCGGCGACATGCTGCGCTTCGTTGGGCTACGCGAGGCCTTGAGCGACAGCCATCCACTCCACTACCTATGGCGCCGCATCGCGCCCTGGATACTGGGACGCTTCGCCACCAACCGGCAGGCCATCGCCACTCACTACGAGTTCGACAACGACTTCTATCCGCAATTTCTCGACCCCCCCCGCTGTTATTCGCAAGCGGTGTTCGAACGCGACGATGAGTCCCTTGAGACTGCCCAGCACCGCAAACTGGATTTTGCCATCGAGTCCTGTGCTCTGCGGCCAGGGGACCGGGTTCTCGACGTGGGCTGCGGCTGGGGCAGCTTCACCGAACGCGCCGGTCGGCGCGGCATCCAGATCACCGCCCTGACCATTTCCCATCAGTCGCAGCAGTTCGTCGGCGACCTGCTCCAGCGCCTCCAACTGCCTGCCCAGGTGCTGATTGCGCCGCAATGGATCAAGAACGTCGGCTGGCCCGAGGCCACCGTTTCGGTCGATCTGACCCGGCAGGCAGTGAAAGACGCCCCGCCGTACGACTCCACGGCGCAATTGGATCGAACGCAGGAAATGGGCATCTACGAACACTACGGTCACCCCGGCCGTTGGGCGGCCGAGGTGAAGCGCGAAGCCGCAATTTCACACCACTAAGTCCACGTAAACTAAAGAGTTCCAGCCATGAAGCCGGAAAGAAAAATCGTGCTGGTCACCGGCGCCAACGGACGAATCGGCAGTGCGGTGATGCAGCGGCTGAGCGGACGTTTCAGCGATGTCATCGGCTTCGACCGCAAGGCGCCGAGTCCGCCACCACCGGGTTGTACGCACATCCCCGTCGACATTGCTTCCGATGACAGCGTACGCAAGGGACTGCGTATCCTACGGGAACACCACGGTACGCATATCGCAGCGGTAGTTCATCTGGCCGCCTATTATGATTTCGACGGCAAGCCCAGCCCCAAATACGACGAGATCGCGGTCAAGGGCACAGGACGCATGCTGCACGGGTTGCGCGAAGGTTTCGAGGTAGAGCAATTCATTTTCGCCAGCACCATGCTCGTGCACCGGCCGGGCGAGCCGGGTGTGTTCCTCACCGAGGACTCGCCGATCGGGCCGACCTGGGCTTACCCGGAATCGAAGGTGCACACCGAGGCACTCATCCGGGCGGAGCGCGGCGCGATTCCCGCCGCGATCCTGCGCCTCGCCGGCGTCTACGACGATGTCTGCCATTCGCCGCCGCTAGCGCACCAGGTTCAGCGCATCTACGAGCGGCAGCTCGCCGGTCACCTGTATTCCGGCGAGACCTCGCACGGCCAGGCCTACGTTCATCTGGATGACGTGGTGGACGCGATCGAGCGTGCTGTGGCGCGCCGCGCCAAACTGCCGCCGGAGGTGGCGATCCTGATCGGCGAACCGGAGACGCTGAGCTACGATGAGTTGCAGCATACCTTCCAGCGGCTGATTCATGGCGAATCGTGGGAGACGCGCGACGTTCCCGGGCCGATCGCCAAGCCCGGCGCGTGGGTTCAGGATCACATCCCCGGCCGGGATCCGTTCATCAAGCCGTGGATGATCGACCGGGCCAACGACCACTATGCCCTCGACGTGACGCGTGCCCACACCCTGCTCGGTTGGGAACCCGGTCGTTCGCTACGTCAGACCCTGCCGAAGATAGTGGCAGCGTTAAAGGCCGATTCTGCGGGCTGGTACCGTGAACAGGGCCTGGAGTTGCCCGAACGGATCGATCCCGCTCGCCGTTCCGAGCAGGCGCCCGCGCCAGCGCACGTCCACGGCTCCGCCACCGGGGCGGCCGAACCGACTACTGCGCAGGGCTGCGCGACGCATGCCTGCCCCATGCACCCGGAGGTCTGCCAGTCTTCGCCAGGCAACTGTCCGCGTTGCGGCACAGCACTGGAACCGGCGGAGCCAGCTGAACCGGCGCAGGCGGCCGAGTACATCTGCCCGATGCACCCTGAGGTGGTGGCCAGCGAACCGGGCCGCTGCCCCAAGTGCGGCATGACCCTAGTGCAGCGCGGCGATTCTATGCAGCACGGCGAGTCGATGCAGCACGGCGGCGAACAGCCGGACATGATGGTCGAAGACCATCGCAAGATGCTGTGGCCGCACTATCTCAACCTGATGCTTGGTTTCTGGCTGCTGACCAGCCCGTTCACGTTGGGCTACCTGAGTGATTTCGTGCCCGACGCCAATCAAGTGCGGGTCATGGCCGAGCGCGGACTGCCCGCGTTCGAACTGCGCCACCTACTGATGACCTGGAGCGATGTTATCAGCGGCATTCTGATGATCGTGTTCAGTATATTGTCCGCCAATGCTTGGCGTCGCTATCCCTGGGCGCAGTGGGCCAACGCATTCGTCGGCCTGTGGCTGCTATTCGCACCGTTGGTGTTCTGGACACCGTTGCCGGAAGCTTATGCCAATGGCACGCTGGTCGGCACGCTGGTGATCGCGCTGTCCGTGCTGATCCCGATGATGCCCGGCATGAGCATGGCCGGCATGATGGGTAAGCCGGACGTGCCACCAGGCTGGGCCTATACACCGTCGAGTTGGTTGCAGCGCATGCCGATTGCGGTGCTGGCGCTGATCGGGTTTCTCATCGCACGCATTCTCGGGGCCTATCAGCTCGGCCATATCGACTCCGTCTGGGAGCCGTTCTTCGCCGGCAGTGGCGAAATGAATGGCGTGATGAATGGCACGGAGACGATCATCACCTCCGATGCGTCCAAGGCCTGGCCGATTGCCGATGGCGCTCTTGGCGGCATCGTCTACATGGTCGAGTTGGTGATGATCTGGATGGGCGGAAAAACCCGCTGGCGCACCATGCCATGGATGGTGCTCGCGCTGGCCATCGAGATGTTGCCGCTGGGCCTGGTGAGCGTCTACTTCGTCATCATCCAGCCGATCGTGATCGGCACCTGGTGCTCGCTGTGTCTGGTCGCCGCGCTCGCGATGACGGTGATGATTCCGTACTCGCTGAACGAATTCGTGGCAATGGGCCAATTCATGCTGGACGCGCGCCGTAAAGGAAAACCGTTCTGGCGCACCTTCTGGACCGGCGACGCGATGGAAGGCGGCGGCGCCGACACGTCCAAAGGACTCACCGGAACCACCCGGGAGCAGATCGCGCAAGCCACGCGCGGCGTCACCTATCCCTGGACGCTGACGCTCAGCATCGTGATCGGCGTGTGGCTCACCTTCACGCGGCTCAGCTTCGACAGTTCCGGCACCATGGCCAATAGCGATCACCTGGTCGGTCTGCTCGTGGTGACGTTCTCGATCATGGCCTGGGCCGAGGTCGGGCGCGCCATTCGCTTCGTCAACATCCCGTTCGGCGCCTGGCTGATCGCCGCACCCTGGCTGCTCGATGGTATCGCCTCGCCGCTGGCGGTCTGGAACGGTGTGATCTGCGGAGTGCTGCTGATTGCATTGGCAATCCCGCGCGGCAAGATCAAGGATTCCTATGCGGGGTGGGATCGATACATTGTGTAGCCGATCGCAAACGCACGTGAGTCACAACCTCAGCCACGCGAATGAGCGAGGCGGGGGTGGGTATGGTGAGGGCTGCGGCCCGGAGTAGTCGAGCCAGGATGGAGTGTAGATTGAAGCGACGATCAAACCGATATTGAGCGTCCGTGCCGCTCAGGGAACTCCAGAAGAAATTCGGCTTCATCCTGGAACACGTGCTGGCCGCAGTGAAGGAACAGTTGGTGAAAGGGGGACCAATATGCTGATCACCACATGCTCCATGTCCAAGGATCTGCTCCAATGAACCAAACCGCCCCCATCGTATTCCTGCTCGATGTCGATAACACGGTCCTCGACAACGATCGCGTCATCGCCGACCTGGAGGCGTATCTCACCAGCACCTTTGGTGAGGAGCGCCAGCAGCGCTATTGGGCGATCTTTGAGCAGTGGCGTGCGGAACTCGGCTACGC
>JBBQQL010000178.1:0-8542 GCA_038215995.1 Lysobacterales bacterium | reverse complement strand
CATTGCCGAAAAGGCGAAGCAGCTCAAGGCTGCCGGCCGCGACATCATCAGCTTCTCGATTGGCGTGCCGAATTTTCTGCCGGGTGAACACGTTTATGCCGCCGCCCGCGAATCGCTGTCGCACGACTCCGGCCAGTACGGCAGCAACCGCGGTGCCGATGCCTTGCTGGATGCGTTCCTCAAGCACATCGAGGCGCTGGGTTTCAGCGGCTACACGCGATTGAATCTGTCGATCGGCATCGGCGCCAAGCAGGTGCTGTATAACCTGGCCGAAGCGCTGCTGGACGAGGGTGACGAGATCTGTTTCGCGGCGCCGTACTGGACCACCTACCACGACATCGCTGATATCGTCGGCGCCCGCAGCAACGTCATGCACTGTGGTTCGGAGCAGAACTACAAATTGACTCCGGCCCAGCTCGACGCGGCGCTGGGGCGCAAGCCGAAGGTGTTCCTGTTCAACAACCCGTCCAACCCGACGGGCATGGTCTACACGGGTGAGGAGATTGCCGCGCTGGCCGAGGTGCTGGTGCGCCATCCGGATACCTGGGTGATCACCGACGACATCTACAACTCGATGGTGTTCGACGGCATCGGCTACCACAACTTCGTGTTTGCCCGGCCCGAGCTGCGCGAGCGGGTGATTTTCGTCGACTCGCTGTCCAAGACCTACGGCATGCCGGGCTGGCGGGTGGGCCTGATCGCCGGCCCGGAGTCGATTGCCAAAGCCTTGACCACGCTCAACTCCAACCACATCACCAGCCTGCCCGAAGTCATCACCGCGGCGGCGGTGGCCGCGTTCGCCGGCCCGCAGGACGTGCCGCAGGCCAAGTGCCTCGAGTTCGCTGGCAAACGGGATATCGTGGTCGCCGCGCTCACGGCGATCCCCGGCGTGGTATGCCCGCGTCCGCAGGGCGCGTTCTATGCGTTCCCGGATATTTCGGTGGCGTTCGGCAAGAGCCACAACGGCATTCGCATCAACAACGACGTGGAATTCTGCGCTGCCTTGCTGGAAGCCACCGGTGTCGCCTGTGTGCCGGGCTCGGCCTTTGGCGAGCCGCGCGCGATGCGCATTTCATACACCTGCCCGACGGCGCAGTTGCAGCCGGGTCTGGATCGCATCACCGAGTTCTTCAATGAACTGACCTGAATAACCCTTGTAGGAGCGCACCCTGTGCGCGAGATTTGCCGGCATTGAGGCCATCGCGCACAGGGTGCGCTCCTACAGAATCGAATACCCAAGAAGGAGTCACGACCCATGAAAGCCCCCGTTCGAGTTGCCGTTACCGGTGCCGCTGGCCAGATCGGCTACGCCTTGCTGTTCCGCATTGCCGCCGGCGACATGCTGGGCCCCGACCAGCCGGTGATCCTGCACCTGCTGGAAATCACCCCGGCGCTGCCGGCGCTGCAGGGCGTGGTGATGGAGCTCAATGACTGCGCGTTCCCGACCCTGGCCGGCGTGGTTGCCACCGACGACCTGAACGTCGCTTTCAAGGACGTCGACTACGCCTTGCTGGTCGGCGCGCGTCCGCGCGGTCCGGGCATGGAGCGCAAGGACCTGCTGGAGGCCAACGGCGCCATCTTCGGCCCGCAGGGCAAGGCGCTGAACGATCACGCCAAGCGTGACGTGCGCGTGCTGGTGGTCGGCAACCCGGCCAACACCAACGCCCTGATCGCGCAGCAGAACGCACCGGACCTCGATCCGAAGTGCTTCACCGCGATGGTTCGTCTGGACCACAACCGCGCGCTGTCGCAGCTGGCCGAGAAAACCGGCACGCACAATACCGACATCAAGAAGATGACCATCTGGGGCAACCACAGCTCGACCCAGTATCCGGACCTGCACCACACCACGGTCAACGGCAAGGCGGCGATGTCGCTGGTCGACCAGGCCTGGTACGAGGCGGACTTCATCCCCACCGTGCAGCAGCGCGGCGCGGCGATCATCAAGGCGCGTGGCGCCTCCTCGGCGGCTTCGGCGGCTTCGGCGGCGATCGATCACATGCGCACCTGGGCGCTGGGCACCGCCGAGGGCGACTGGGTCTCGATGGGTATCCCGTCGGATGGTTCCTACGGCATCGCTGCCGGCGTGATCTACGGTTACCCGGTGACGGTGAAGGGCGGCAAGTACGAGATCGTGCAGGGCCTGGCGATCAACGACTTCTCGCGTGCGCGCATGGAGGCCACCGAGAAGGAATTGCGCGAAGAGCGCGCTGGCGTGGAACACCTGTTCGCCAAGTGATCCAGCACTGACCGGTTCCGGCGGCGACCTGAACAGGTCGGTGCCGCCGGAACCGAAGCAAACCCGAACGGGCCGGCTATAGCCGGCCCGTTTTTCATGGGTCGGAGACGGTTTGGGACGAGACTGGTTCGCGGCGATCCGCAACGTTGCAGGCGTGCCGTTCGGGGTGACTTTTCGGATCAGCAGCTTATTTTCGCTGAAGTTCGTCGAATGAGCGTCTTTTATTGATATTTGCATCTGCCGCTCAACGCGGATTGCCGCCGTTGAGCGGCACTTTGATACAAAATTGGCCGGGTGAAATCCACCGAACCATGCGGGCTGCGGGCTGGCATGGATGTTGCGTAAGGTCCTTCGACGGAGCGATCCGCAATTTCCTGCTTGTTACCGGTAACCCATGATGAAACTCAATTTCAGATCCAAAGGCATGACCCTGATCGAAGTCGTGGTGGTGGTCGCCATCATCGCCATCCTCTCGGCCATCGCGATTCCGGCCTATGGCACCTACACCACCCGTAGCCGGGTCACCGAGTGTCTGAGCCTGATTGGACCGGCGAAGCTGGCGGTGTCGATGCGATCGACCAATTTCACCTTCACGCCGACAAGAAATTGCGCATCAATCGTGATCCATTCAGATGGCGTGATCGTGGCGACGACCCAGAACACGGGTGCTGACGTTGACCCGATCCTGCAGCTGACACCGACCTTTTCGGGCAGCGTCAGTTGGCATTGCGGCCTGGTTGCAGGCAAGTACGCGGATGTTCCGCCGATTTGTCGCAACGAGCCGACGGCGGCTACGGGTGGTGATCTCGCCGGCTCGACGGCAACTGGCGGTGGCAGCTCTGGCACGGGCAGTGCCGGTGCGGCAGGTTCGACAGGTGGCGCGGCTGCGACGGGCGGCAGTTCGGCGGGCAGCGGCTCCGCCGGTGACACCGGCAATTCAGGTTCAGGTTCGAGTGCAGGCGGTACGGGCAGCAGCGGCAGCAGTGGTTCGGCGGGGAATCCACCTGCCGCGCCCGCCGGTGCGGGTGGCGGTGGATCAGGCACGCCCGCGGGCGGCGGTTCGGGTGGCACCGGTGGTGAAGGCGGCGCGAGCGGGGGCAGCTCCGGCGGCACGGCCGGGGGCACGAGTGGTGGTGGTAGCGCGGGGGGCGGTAACTCGGGTGGTGGGAGCGGTGGCTCTGGCGGCAGCACGTCACCCGCACCTACGCTGGATAGCTGCAAGACCGACATGACCCAGCCGATTTGCCAGACGCTACCCAAGCAGTGCCAGAAAAAACCGGGCAAGAGCAAAAAATGCCCCTGGAACTGATCGCGTCGTTGTCTGGACCGGCCCGTGCGCGCGTGAGCGGCCTCAGCGGCTCACGCGCAGCAGTGCTTCATGAATGGCCTTGAGCAACTGCTCGCCACCGAAGGGTTTGCGCAGGAACACGCTTTGTGGCGATATATCCGCATGCTGCACTTCGTTGTCGGCGCTGATCACCACGGTGGCGATGGCGGGATGCTGCTTGATCGCCTGGTGACAGATATCGATGCCGGAGACGGTGCCGGCCAGGATCACATCAGCTACGACGACATCGACCGGAGCCTGTTGCAGGTGGCTGGCCGCACCGATCGCCCCCTGGGCGCGAATGCACTGGAAACCGTCGTCCATGGACAGCAGCATGTCCATCGATTCCAGCACCAGGGCATCGTCGTCGACGATAAGCACCGTTTTCTTTCTGGCGTCCATACGAATCCCCCGATCATATCCACGCAAGCATAGGCCGAGTGGATGGAAAAGGGGGAGGAATGCACGAGACCAGCGCTGGCAACTCAGCCTTCAGCCGCTGGTCTCCGGGTTGACGATGCTGCCGTCGGCCTGGCGCTGGCGTTTGAGCAGCCATGCCAGAACGGGAGGCGTCACCATCGCGGTGAGCAGGGACATCGCCACGATGATCGCGTAGATCTGCTCGCTGAAGACACCCGCAGTCAGACCCAGGCTGGCAATCACCACGCCGACCTCGCCGCGCGGCACCATGCCGAAGCCGACGATGGTGGCGCTGCGCTTGCCCAGCGACAGGGCACCCAAAAAACCGCCGGCCAGTTTCGAGGCGATCGCGATCACGGTGACCACGGTGAGCATCCACAGTGCCTGGCTGCTGGCCAGCTCGGTGAGGTTGATCTTGGCGCCGGTGATCACGAAGAAGAACGGCGTGAGGAACGACAGCAGGGGCAGGGTCTGGTGTTCGAGTTCGTCGCGCTGGCGGGTTTCGGAGGCGATCATGCCGGCCAGAAAGGCGCCGATGATCGCAGCCAGACCGAAGCGGGTGGACAGCCACGCCAGCCCCATGCACAGCGCCAACACCAGGGTCAGCGCCGAATGCGGGCTGATCGGCGCCTCCAGCCAACCCGACTGACGGCGCATCACCCGGGTACCGCCCCAGCCGATGATGGCGACGAAGCCGACCGCGCCGCCGAGGGTCAGCAGCAGCGATTGCACATTCAGCGAACCGCCGCCCTGCAGTGAGGAAACGACGCCAAGCAGGAGCATGGCGAGGATGTCATCGATCACCGCGGCGCCCAGAATCACCCGGCTCTCGGTTCGCTGCAGCACGCCCAGTTCCTGCAGCACGCGGGCGGTGATGCCTGCGGAGGTGGCGACAAAGGCGGCTGCCACGAAGAGCGACTTCACCCACTCGAAGCCTTCGCCATGGGCCCACAGGGCGCCAGCGGCGAAGGGTACGATTACGCCGAGAATGCCAACCATGACAGCGCTCTTGCCGACTTTTTTCAGGTCATCCAGGCGGGTTTCCAGACCTACCGAAAACAGCAGCAGCACCACGCCGATCTCGGCCAGCACATCCAGCGGCGTGCCGGCGAGTATCTCTTCGGGCTGGATCCAGCCCAGCAGCGAGGGGCCGATCACACAGCCGGCGGCAATCTCCCCGACTACGCCGGGCAGCTTCAGACGCTGCGCGATCTCGGCGCCGACCTGGGCGGCGATGAAGATGACGAACAGGGCGAGCAGAATGTCGCTGGCATGATGCATCGGCGCGGAGACTCCGGTGTAATCCAGTGGCAGGGAATGAGGGTAATTCAGCTACCACCGAACAGGTGAGCATTCATCCACATGTGCAGGCAGATGCTGGCGACGTAGCCCAGCGCGATAGCCCAGGTCCAGCGCAGATGGCTCATGAAAGTGTATTGCCCGCGGGATGCTCCCATCAGGGCCACGCCGGCCGCCGAACCGACCGAGAGCAGGCTGCCGCCGACGCCCGCAGTCAGCGTGACCAGCAGCCATTGGCCGTGGTCCATCGGTGGATTCATCTTGAGCACGGCAAACATGATCGGGATGTTGTCGACGATGGCCGACAGCACGCCCATCAGCGAGTTGGCGAGGGTAAAGCCCAGTTGGCCGTACATGTGCGTCGAGGCCAGTTCAAGATAGCCCAGCGCGGCCAGGCCACCGACGCAGGCAAACACGCCGTAGAAGAACAGCAGCGTGTCCCACTCGGCGTTGGCGATGATGCGGAAGATCGAATAGCTCTGCGGCTCCACGCCCTGAGCCAGCGCGTAGTGGCGCTGGTGGTAGTCGATCCGGGTCGCCAGCAGGTTGAGCAAGGCCAGGCCGGTGAGCATGCCGTAGGCAGCGGGCATGCCAAGCCACTGGCGCCCCACCACCGTAATGGCGATGGTCAGCGCGAAGGTGAAGCAGATGCTGATGCCGCCAGGCTTGATCGGGCTGCTGCCCTCGGCCGGTTCGGGGTAGCCCTTGGGCAACGCCATGAACATCAGCACCGCCGGCACCAGCCAGTTGACCAGGGATGGCAGGAAAATATGGAAAAAGTCGAAGAACTGCGCCTTGTTCGCCTGCCATACCATCAGGGTGGTGATGTCGCCGAACGCACTCCAGGCGCCGCCCGCGTTGGCCGCCACGACCAGGTTGATCAGGGCCAGCGTGGTGAAGCGCTTGTTGCCGGCGCCGACGGCCAGGATCACCGCCGACATCACCAGTGCGGTGGTCAGGTTGTCCAGCATCGGCGACAGGAAAAACGCGAGCAGCCCGGTGATCCAGAACAGTGAGCGGTAACTGAAGTTGCGCCGGGTCAACTGGGAACGCAGCGCCTCGAACACGTTGCGTTCGCCCATCGCGGTGACATAAGTCATCGCCACTACCAGGAAGAAGAAGATTTCCGAATATTCGAGAAACATGGCCTCGAACGCATGCTTCGCGTCCTGGGTACCGCCGGCGCCACCGGTCTTCCATGCGATCAGACCCCAGATCAGCGCCGCGGCCAGCACCACCGGCTTGGACTTGGCGATGTTGATCCGCTCTTCCAGCACAACCGCGACGTAGGCCAATACAAACAAGGCCACGGCAATCCAGCCCACGGGATGGTTGACGAGGTGGAAATTGACCTCGGCGCCGGCTTCGGATGCATATACCGGGGTGCTGCCAACGAGAGCGGCAAGGGCAATCAGCCTGCGCATGAAGAGTCCTTTGGGCAACAAAACGACGTCGCATGACGTAGTCGCCTAGGGTACCAGCCTCGCGCCGGATGCAGGTCGTGTCGTTGAACTGATCATCGGCGCCGGCTATTCGGCTCAAGCGCAGCCGTGACTCACGACGGGGCCTGACCCAAAGCAACGGTATCAGGCGTGTTCGCTTCGTCTTTTCCGTCAGGGTTTGAAGTGATGCACCAGGCCCACATGGAACCCTCCCGGCAGCCAGCCGAGGATCAGCGGTGAGTTTCGGCGGGAAGCCCAGATGCCGATCCCGGTACCGAGGGCGGCACCCACCAGGACGTCGCTTTGCCAGTGACCGTGGGTCTTCATGCGGGCCACCGCGTCGTAAGCCGGCAGCAGGGCGAGGGCGTAGACCGCCGGATGCTCATCGCCGTAGTTGACGATGAAGGGGGTCACCGCCGCCGAGATGGCGGCCACCTCGCCGCTGGGGAAACTTTGCGCACTGGTTCCCTTGAAAAACTCATTCGGGTTGCTGGTCTGTGAGGGCCGCTTGCGCTGAAAGGTGTACTTCATCGCCTGCGCGCCAACGCTGGCGATCACCATGGAATCCACCGAGCGCCAGAACGTGTCGCCTAGTTTGTCGTTGTCACCGAAAACCAGCGCGCCCCCGGCCACGGTGAGAATGGTGCCGTACATCAGCGCATTTTGATTGGTGCGCTTCCAGATGCCGCTGTTGTCGTAATGCAGCCGGTGATCGATGCCGAGTGGGCCGCCACTGGCCATCGCGTGGCCGGAAAAGCTGATGGCGGCTGTTACCGCCAGGTATCCCCAAATGCGCATGGTGCTGCCCTCCCGCGGCCTATTCATGCCGTACCAGCAAGAACCTATGCTCGCCAGCTTTCGTTTTGCTTACCGCGGGCGGCCGAAATGCACCGCTGTCGCTAAACTGTGTCGTCGTCCAAGGAAATCGTCATGACCGAACCCGCCGCCCCTGCCGAGACCATCGCCCGCGCCGCCACGCTGCGGGCGCAGATCGAGCAGGCCAACTATCGCTATCACGTCCTCGACGACCCGGAAATCACGGACGCCGAGTACGACCGCCTGATGCGCGAGTTGGAGGCGCTGGAGGCGGCGTATCCGCAGTTGGCATCGGACCAATCGCCGACCCGCAAGGTCGGTGCGCGGGCGAACGGCGGCTTTGCCGACGTGCGCCATGCGATACCGATGCTGTCGCTGGGCAACGCTTTCGAGGAGGCGGGCGAGGGCGTGAACGATCGCGAGCGTTTTCGCGAGGTGGCCGAGTTCGAGCGCCGTATTGAGCAGACGCTGGATCGGGCGGACCCGGTGTTTTCGGTGGAGCCGAAGCTGGACGGTCTGGCGATCAGCCTGCGCTACGAGCATGGCGTGTTCGTGCAGGGCGCTACCCGTGGCGATGGCGAAACCGGCGAGGACGTCACCGCCAACCTGCGCACCGTACGCGCCATTCCGCTGACATTGCGCAGCAGCGGCTGGCCCGCGGTGCTGGAAGTGCGCGGTGAGGTGATCATGCTGCGCAAGGATTTCGAGGCGTTCAATGACTGGGCGCGCGCGCATGACGAGAAGCCGCTGGCCAATCCGCGCAACGGCGCGGCCGGTTCGCTGCGTCAGCTTGATCCGGCGATCACCGCGAAGCGGCGCTTGAGTTTCTTTGCCTATGCGGTTGGCGCAGTCGAGGGCGGCGAGCTGCCGGCAACCCATTCGGCCACTTTGCAGCAACTGCGCGAGTGGGGTTTTCCGGTCTCGCCCGAGGTGGATGTGGCGCAGGGCTTCGATGGCCTGATCGCCTATTTTCGGCGCATCGGCGACAAACGCGACGCC
>JBBQQL010000177.1:0-8564 GCA_038215995.1 Lysobacterales bacterium | reverse complement strand
GGGGCAAGGTGGTAGGCGTGATCCCGCGCCAGCTGGTCGAGCTCGAGGTGGCCCATCCCGGCTTGAGCGAGCTGCAGGTGGTGGAGACCATGCATCAGCGCAAGACGCGCATGTATGAGCTGTCCGATGCATTCGTGGCCCTGCCCGGCGGCTTCGGCACCATGGACGAGATGTTCGAGATGCTGACCCGGGCGCAGCTCGGACTGCACCGTTATCCCTGCGCCTTTCTCGACGTACGCGGTTATTACAGCGGCCTGCGCAACATGATGGACCACATGGTGACCGAGGGCTTTGTGCGCAGCGGCCAGCGTGAAAGCGTGTGGTTCGGCGACTCCATGCCGGCGCTGTTTGACTGGATGAGCGACTATGACGGTGGCAACGCGGCGCGGGTGATCGGCCCGGCCAGCGTCAAAGCCTGAGCAGAGGAATACCCGATATGAACCCGTTTCGCGCCTTTCGCATCCATCTTGACGACGCTGGCTATCGTGCCGACGTCGAAAACATCTCGGCCGACGTGCTGTCGCCAGGCGAACTGCTGGTCAAGGTCGCCTGGTCGTCGGTCAACTACAAGGACGCCCTGGCCGGCACCGGCAAGGGCCGCATCCTGCGCAGCTACCCGCTCAATGGCGGTATTGACCTGGCCGGACACGTGGTGGCCTCGACCGATCCCGCCTTCAAGGAAGGGGACTCGGTGCTGTGCACCGGCAGCGGCCTGTCCGAGACGCGCGATGGCGGCTTTGCCGAATACGCCCGGCTGGACGCTCGCTGGGCGATTGCGTTGCCACGTGGACTGGATCTGCGCGAAAGCATGATCCTCGGCACCGCCGGCTTCACCGCGGCCCTCGCCCTGCTGCGCATGCAGGACAACCGACAGACGCCAGCGCTGGGGCCGATCGCCGTCACCGGCGCCAGTGGCGGCGTGGGCATGCTGGCCATCGACATCTTCACGCGCGCCGGCTACACGGTGCACGCGATCAGCGGCAAGGCCGATCACTTTGACTTCCTTCGCAGCCTGGGCGCGGTCGAGTGCATCGACCGGCACCAACTCGCGTTCAGTGGCAAGCCGATGGACTCGGTCCGCTTTGGCGGCGCGCTGGACAACGTCGGCGGCAGCATGCTGAGCGGCCTGTTGCCGCTGATCAGTCCGTACGGCAATGTCGCGATCTGCGGCAATGCCGGCGGCATCGAGCTTCAAAGCACCGTGATGCCGTTCATCATCCGCGGCGCCAGCCTGCTGGGCATCGCCTCGGCCGGCACCGCTCGCGATATTCGCGATGAGATCTGGGGGCGACTCGCCAACGAATGGAAACCCGAACATCTCGAGCACATCGCCACGCGCGAAATCGGGCTGGAGCAATTGCCTGAAATATTTGCGCGAATGCTTGCTGGCGACTCATTTGGCCGCACTGTGGTGCGGATCGACAACACGTTTTGACGTAAGCACGCTTGGAAGTACCATCGTCACGGCTTAGAATCGATAAAACTCGCAGGGAACTTTTACTTTATGGCACGCATCCTGATCGTCGACGACTCCCCCTCGCAACTGCTGGGTATCAGGCGGATCGTCGAAAAACTTGGACATGAGGTGCTATCAGCTGAAGATGGTGCCGCCGGTGTCGAAGCCGCAAAGCAGGAAATGCCTGACCTGATCCTGATGGATGTGGTGATGCCCAACCTCAATGGTTTCCAGGCAACCCGCACGATCAGCAAAAATGCCGAGACCGCACATATCCCGATTATCCTGGTCACCACCAAGGATCAGGAGACCGATAAGGTGTGGGGCATGCGTCAGGGTGCCAAGGCGTATGTGACCAAACCGATCAAGGAAGATGATCTGGTGAAGGCCTTGAAGGAATTCCTGCCCGGCTGAGCCTGGCTCGGCCTGTCAGCAGAAAAACGGCGCCCATGAGGCGCCGTTTTTCATTGCCAGCACGCCGAGCTTCATTGGCGCGGGTCGAAATCCTTGAATTGCTTTTGCAGCTTCGCAAAGGCGTCTTGCTGCTCTTCGGACTCTGCCAATGGCACGCGGATCGACAACTCCACCAGTTGGTCGCCCGGATTCGCACCCGGCATACCCCGGCCCTTGAGACGCAGCTTGCGCCCCGATTGCGAGCCAGCCGGAATGCGCAGATCCACCGTCCCCGCAAGGGTCGGCACCGGGACGGTGGCTCCCAAGGCAGCCTCCCACGGAGTGATCGGCAGCACATGCACCACGTTGCGCCCGTCCATCCGGAAACGCGCATCGTCGCGAATACCCACTTCAAGCAACAGGTCGCCCTTGGGGCCACCGCCCATCCCAGGCTGACCCTGCCCGGACAAGCGAATCACCTGCCCCGGCTGAATGCCGGCGGGAATCTTCACTTCAAGCACGCGCTCGGCACCTGACGGATCGCTCAACGACAATCGCGTGCGGCCACCGTCAAAGGCGGTCTGCAAATCGATCTGCACTGACGCCTTCACATCACGACCGCGCTGGGCACGAGCATGACCACGTTGACCGGCACCAGCGCCGCGCCCGAACAGGCTTTCGAAAAAGTCGCTGAAGTCCCCGTCGCCCGCATCGCCGAAGCCCTGGCCTTGGCCTTGGCCCTGCCAACCCGGCGGCGGTCGAAATTGCTCACCCTGACGATAGCCGCCCGCACGCAACTGATCGTAGGAACGGCGCTTTTCCGCGTCCTTGAGCACTTCATTCGCCTCGTTGATCGCCTTGAATTTCTCCTCGGCGCCGGCGTCCTTGTTCTTGTCCGGGTGGTATTTGCGCGCCAACTTGCGATAGGCCACCTTGATCTCGGTCGCGCTGGCATCGGGTTTGACACCCAGAATGTCGTAATAGTCTTTGAATTCCACGCCAACTCCTGATCACTGGCATCGCTCGGCACAAAGCGCCGGCCCGCAGCAGGACATTATCCCCTGCGAGCCGGGCTTGGATACAGCACTGCGATCAACCAACCGTGTTGATGGTGATCCGTCGCGGCGTGGTTTCCGGCTTTTTCGGGATCGAAATTTCCAGCACCCCGTATCTGCCCTGCGCACTGATGCCATCCGCATCGGCGCTCTCGGGCAAGGCGAATCGGCGATGGAAACTGCCGTATACGCGTTCCTGACGGGTCAGCCGGCCGCTGTTTTCGTCACTGTCGAGCGGACGCTCGCCCTTGAGGGTAAGCATGCTCTTGTCCATGCTGACTTCGATCGTGGACGGGTCCACACCCGGCACATCGGCCAGGATCACAAAGCGCTTCTCTTCCTCACGAATATCCACCCGCGGTGCCCACTGACTGGTTTCCACGGTGGACTGGTCGCCTTCATCCGGCACGAAAAGCCGGCCAAACGCACGCCGGAAGTCCTCGGACGAGCCGAGTTCCCGGCCAAAGACGGAATGACGAGTCGAATTCATCTCACTGCCTCCTCGAGGTTGTTGCGGCACAATTGCCGCCCAGCCAGAAAAATAGGTGCTGCCGTGACCGATTCAAGCCTCCGGTGTGCGACCGGGTGAACTAGCATGGGCGGGTCAACCTCCCCGCATCGAGAACCAAATGTCCATACAGACCGGCGAGATCGTCCCCGACCTCGCCATCCAGGCCGTCGCAAGCGAGACTCGTTCTTGCCAGACCGGAGAGCTGTTCGCACAGCGCAAGGTGCTGCTTTTCGGCGTACCCGGCGCATTCACTCCGACCTGTTCGAACAAGCACCTGCCCGGCTACGTGACCCACCTGCCCGAGTTCCTGGCCCGCGGCATCAGCGTGATGTGCCTGGCCGTGAACGACGCCTACGTAATGCAGGCCTGGGCCGCTGTCCAGCACGTGCCGCCCGAACTGCTGATGCTCGCCGACGGCAACGCCAGCTTCACCCGCGCACTCGGCCTGGAGCTCGATGGCACGGCCTTCGGCATGGGCATACGCGCGCGTCGCTTTGCGCTGTACGCGGAAAACGGCATCGTGAAGCTGCTGCAAGTCGAATCCCCCGGCGAGCTGCGCGTATCCACCGCCGAAGCCATGCTGGCGGCGATCGAAAAACCCTCATGGGCAGACACACCGACCAATTGAATTGCGGCACCATTGGCCTCCGCGGCACCATCGTCCGCCACTGGAGCAACCTCGCATGGATCTCGCCATCCACACCCGGCAGCTTGGCCGGCAGTTCCCCGGTGGCCAGGGCATTCATCAGGTGTCGCTTGAAGTGCCTCGCGGGAGCATTTATGGCTTTCTCGGCCCCAACGGCGCCGGCAAGACCACGACCATCAGGCTGCTGCTCGGGCTGCTGAGGCCTCAGCAAGGCAGCATCGAACTGCTGGGTCAGCCGCTTACAGCATGCCCGCAGGTCCTGGCCAAGGTCGGCGCGCTGGTCGAGTCTCCCTCGCTGTATCCGCACCTGAGCGGTCGGGACAATCTTGAGGTCACGCGGCGCCTGCTCGGCCAGTCAAAGTCGATGGTGGACACCGTCCTCGAATGGAGCGGCTTGAGCGACCACGCCGAACGCCGAATCGGTGAATATTCACTGGGCATGCGACAACGGCTGGGCATCGCACTGGCCCTGCTTGGCTCGCCCGAACTGCTGATCCTGGACGAGCCTTCCAACGGGCTTGACCCCGCAGGCATGGCCGAGCTGCGGCGGATGCTGCACAGATTTGCCCATGAACTAGGCATCACCGTGCTGATTTCCAGTCACCTGCTGGGCGAGGTTGAGCAGGTTGCAACGCATCTTGGGGTGCTCCATGCGGGCCAATTGCGTTTCCAGGGATCGATGGATGATCTGCGCAGGCAAAGTCAACCACGCCTGCAACTGCGTGGCCGCGACGCCGTCCAGGGACTGACCTGGATGCGCGAGAACGCGCACCCAGAGGCCACCCTGACGGATGGCTGGATCATGATCAGCGCCGACAGCACAGAGGCACCATTGCTGATGCATCAACTGTTCAGTGCTGGCATCGAGGTCATGGACATGGTGCTGGAATCACACACGCTGGAAACGCTGTTTCTGCAGCTGACAGCCGAGCAAACCTCCTCGATCGAGGGTGACGCCGCATGAACGCGGCGTTCCGAGCCATCCATGCAGAGCAGCTCAAATTGCGCGGAACAGTAGCGGTATGGCTATCTGTACTGACTCCGCTGACCATCGTCATGCTTGGAACGATGATGGCCTGGAGCATGCCGCTGATGTTGACGAGCGACGCGCACGAGGGGCCGTGGCAAGCATTCATCAATAGCGTACTGGCGATCTGGGCCGGCATGATGCTGCCGCTGTTTGTCACGCTGGAAGCTGCCCTATTGGCCGGGCTTGAGCACAGCAACAATCAGTGGAAGCATCTGCTGGCGTTGCCACTGCCGCGCAGTGCGCACTACGTGGCCAAGCTCACCGCCCTGCTCGCGCTGACGAGCCTCGCCACGCTGGTCCTGTGCCTGCTGATTTCCCTGGGAGGACTGCTGATCACGCTCACCCCTGGCTCACCGCTGGCCGGGCCACCCGCCTGGGAATATCTTTTCGTCCACGCACTGGCCACCATCGTGGCGGGGCTGCCCATGATCGCCGTGCAGATGTTCATCGCCATACGCTGGCGGAGCTTTTCCGTGACCATGATGTCCGGCATCACGGGCACCCTCGTCGCCATGCTCACTCCGAAGGGCGGCTCCTTCAGCGAATATTTTCCGTGGGCTTTGCCAGCGACCGCTGTTTTGGGCGATCCGGCCCAGCGCAGTTTCGTCTTGATCGAAGGGATCACAGCGTTTCTGGTCGTGGCCATACTGGGCATTTGGGACTTCAGCCGCCGCGAATACGCCTGACAGGAAAACCGTGTCACAAAAAATGCCCCGGCCAGGCCGGGGCATTTTTCCAACTCGATCCCGCGCGAGGATTACTCCTCGCCGGTGTCCGTCGCTGATGCTTCGGCACCACCGTCATCCGTCGGCGTGACCGACTCGACCATCTCGGCATCCTCGCCGTTGTCTTCTTCAGCGTCCAGTCGCATCACGCTGACCAGCGCTTCATCGGCAGGCAAACGAATCAGAGTGACGCCCTGGGTGTTGCGGCCAAGCTGTGAAACTTCCGACACGCGGGTACGCACCAGCGTGCCCATGTTGGAGATCAGCATCAGCTCGTGTGCCTCGGTGACCTGTACCGCGCCGACCAGTGGTCCATTGCGCTCCGAGCACTGGATTCCGATCACACCCTGAGTACCACGGCCTTTCTTGGTGAACTCGACCAGCTCGGTACGCTTGCCGTAGCCGCGGGCGGTCGCGGTGAGGATGTCACCCTCGGCCGCCACGATCAGCGAAACCACCTCGGCACCTTCAGCCAGACGCATGCCGCGCACGCCCGCGGCGGTGCGGCCCATCGAACGCACGGTGTTCTCGTCGAAACGATTGACCTTGCCGTTGGAGGCAAACATCAGGATGTCGCTGTTGCCATCGGTCATCTCGACATTGACCAGCGCATCACCATCGTGGAGCTTGATGGCCAGCTTGCCCTTCTGCAGCTGGAAGGCGAATTCATTGAGCGGGGTCTTCTTGACCGTGCCCTGTCTGGTGGCGAAAAACACGAAGCGATCTTCGGCGTACTCGCGTATCGGCAGCACGGCCTGCACCTTCTCG
The DNA here is from genome assembly GCA_038215995.1 of Lysobacterales bacterium. Classification (GTDB taxonomy): domain Bacteria; phylum Pseudomonadota; class Gammaproteobacteria; order Xanthomonadales; family Rhodanobacteraceae; genus Rhodanobacter. The sequence continues at coordinate 1,980 of JBBQQL010000177.1, read as the reverse complement.
CCCTCGCCCAGCGCCAGCAGGTTGATGATTGGTTTGCCACGCGCACCCGGGCCCGCCTCGGGAATCTGGTAGACCTTGAGCCAGTAGACACGACCGGTGCTGGTGAACGTGAGCAAGGTGTCGTGCGTGTTGACCACCCACAACTGCTCGACGACATCCTCGTCCTTCAACGCCGATGCCGAACGCCCCTTGCCGCCACGCCGCTGTGACCGGTAGATGCTGGCCGACTGGCGCTTGATGTAGCCGGTGTGCGAAAGCGTGACCACCATGTCTTCGGGCGCAATCAGGTCGAGGACATTGAGGTCCTCCTGCGAATGCTGGATCTCGGTGCGGCGGGCATCACCGAACTCCTCCTTCACCGCATCCAGCTCCCCGCGAATCACTTCCAGCAGGCGTCCGGGGTTTTCCAGGATCTCGATCAGGCCACGGATGGTTTCCAGGATCTGTCGGTATTCATCCGAGAGCTTCTCCTGCTCCAGGCCCGTCAGGCGATGCAGACGCATCGCCAGAATTTCCAGCGCCTGCGCCTCGGACAGCTGGTAGCCGTCCTCCTTCAGGCCATCGCGCGGATCCATCTCTTCCGGACGCGATGATTCGGCGCCCGTGGCGGAGAGCAAGGCGCGTACCAGCCCGGCTTCCCAGCGCCGCGACACCATCCGCTCGCGCGCTTCGGCCGGCGACGACGAGGTCTTGATCAGCTCGATCATTTCGTCGATGTTGGCCAGCGCCACGGTGAGACCTTCGAGGATATGCGCGCGGGCACGCGCCTTGCGCAACTCGAAAATGGTGCGGCGGGTAACCACTTCACGACGGTGGCGAATGAACGCCTCAAGGATGTCCTTCAGGTTCAGCAGCTTTGGCTGACCATCAAGCAAGGCCACCATGTTGATGCCGAACGTCACCTGCAGCTGGGTTTGCTGGAACAGGTTGTTCAACACCACGTCGCCCATCGAGTCGCGGCGGATCTCGATCACGATGCGCATGCCGTCCTTGTCGGACTCATCACGCAACTCGCTGATGCCTTCGAGCTTCTTTTCCTTGACCAGCTCGGCAATCTTCTCGATCAGCCGCGCCTTGTTCACCTGGTACGGCAGCTCGTGGACGATGATCGTCTCGCGACCGTTCGCCTCGGTCTCGACCTCGGCCCTGGCACGTACCAGGATGCGCCCGCGGCCCGTGCGATAGGCCTCGATGATGCCGGAGGAGCCGTTGATGATGCCGTAGGTCGGGAAATCCGGCCCCGGGATGTACTGCATCAATTCCTCGATGCCCAAAGCAGGATCATCGATCAACGCAACCGTCGCCGCGATCACTTCATTGAGATTGTGCGGCGGAATATTGGTGGCCATGCCCACCGCGATACCTGCCGAGCCATTGATCAGCAGGTTGGGCACGCGCGACGGCAGTACCAGCGGCTCGCGCTCGCTCTCGTCGTAGTTGAAACCGAAATCGACGGTGTCCTTGTCGATGTCAGCCAGCAACTCGTGGGTCAGTCGCGACATACGCACTTCGGTGTAACGCATCGCCGCCGCGTTATCGCCGTCGACCGAACCGAAGTTGCCCTGGCCATCAACCAGCATGTAGCGCAGCGAGAATGGCTGCGCCATGCGCACGATGGCGTCGTAAACGGATTGATCGCCGTGCGGATGGTATTTACCGATGACGTCACCCACCACGCGGGCGGACTTCTTGTACGGCTTGTTCCACACATTGCCCAGCTCATTCATCGCGAACAATACGCGGCGATGCACTGGTTTCAGACCATCGCGAACATCCGGGAGGGCGCGGCCCACGATCACGCTCATGGCGTAATCGAGATAGCTCTGGCGCATCTCATCTTCGATGTTGACGCGAATGATTTCTTTGGCGAGATCTGCCATTGATCGGCTTCCCTGTAGACGAAAAAAGGGCGCTGGCGACGCGCCTCGAGCGCATGCGCAAGTGACCCGAAATCAACCGGAGAAGTGTACCACGAAGAGC
>JBBQQL010000176.1:0-8684 GCA_038215995.1 Lysobacterales bacterium | reverse complement strand
TCGGGCGCATACTCGAACGAGTCGTAGTACAGCCGATCCTCGGGCAAGCCGGCATCGAGGAACGCCTGATGGCTGGCGTCGATCATCGCCGGCGGCCCGCTCATGTAGAGATCGTGGCCCGATAGATCCGGCTGATCGGCCAGCACTTCCTGGTGCACCAGCCCCGTGCGCAACCCGGCGGACCGTGCCGGGTCAGACACCACCGCATGAAAGCGCAGATGCGGCAGCTCGCGTTGCCAGTGTTCGGCCAGCCCACGCAGGTACAACTCGTTCGCCGCGCGCGCGCCCCAATAGACGTCGATCGTGCGACGCGTACCCAGCGCAATGAAATGCTCGATGATCGCCTTGATCGGCGCGAAGCCGGTGCCGCCTGCCATGAAGATCATCGGCCGTTCGGAATCCTCGCGCGGCACGAAGGTGCCCAGCGGGCCCTCGATGCGCAATCGATCCCCCACCTGCAGGCTCTCGCTGACCCAGGTGGTGAAGCCACCACCAGCCACATGCCGCACATGAAGTTCGATCATGCCGTCGGCCTGCGGGTTGTTGGCGATCGAAAACGGACGCCGCTTGCCGTCCTCCAGCAAGACATCGATGTACTGCCCCGGTAGCCGGTTGAGACGGCGCTCGCCGGCTGCGGGGTGCAGGCGCACGCCGATCACGTCGGGAGTCAACAGCCATTTCTCGGTGACCACCACATCCAGCTGGCGCCGCGCGATGTCCTCCACCGAGGTCACCTCGCGTGCTTCCAGCACCAGGTCGGTGACCGGTACCGCCTGACACAGCAGTACCGCATGGTGCGCCAGCGCATCGGCATTCAGGGCCAGTGGCGGGTTGCGCGGATACTCGCAACGACCTTGCAGCAGGATCGCCTTGCAGCTCCCGCAGGCACCGGCACGGCAGGAATACGGCAGCGCCACGCCCGCCCGTTGCGCGGCTTCCAGCACGGATTCGCCAGCCGCTACATCAAACCGGCGGCCAGAGGATTTGAGGGTTACGGTATGCACTGCCAGCGGATGCCCGAACATTGTCGTGATGACCAGAGCGGACAACAATGCGGGCTGAGCCCCAAGGAATCAACGATGAGTATCTGGAAACAGCCCACCGACCTGGCCCGCCTCAACGGCTGGAGTGCCAACACCATGATGGAAACGCTCGGCATCCAGATCACCGCAATCGGTGACGACTGGCTGCAGGGCACCATGCCGGTTGACCACCGCACCCATCAACCGTACGGCCTGCTGCATGGCGGCGCCTCGGTGGTGCTGGCCGAAACCCTGGGCAGCACGGCGGCGATGCTCACCCTCGACCCCACGCAAGAGCTGGCTGTCGGCCTCGAGATCAATGCCAACCATATCCGTGGCGTGCGCAGTGGCAGCGTCACCGGTACCGCGAAAATGCTGCATCTGGGTCGCAGCACCCAGGTATGGGAGATCCGCATCGAGAACGAGGAGGGCGCACTGGTGTGCATGTCGCGCATCACCATGGCCATCGTGCCCGCACGCGTGGTCGGGCCGCGTTGATGGTGGTTAGCCAGCCAGCGCCCGAGCCTTCGCACAAACGGTGCACACCTTGAGCGCGCCACTGGCACCGTATGCCGGCCTCACCCCCGACCTGATTCTCGATGCGGTCGGCGCCTGCGGACTGTGGCCGGACGGACGGTTGCTGGCGCTGAACAGCTACGAGAACCGGGTCTGGCAGATCGGGCTGGAGGACGCCCCGGCGGTCATCGCCAAGTTTTACCGACCCGGCCGCTGGAGCGATGCCGCCATCGTGGAGGAGCACCACTTCACGCGCGAACTGGCCGATGCCGAATTGCCGGTGGTCGCGGCGCTGGCGTTCGATGGCCACACCTTGCTGCAGCACGCCGGTTTTCGCTTCGCCCTGACCCCGCGCCGCGGTGGCCGCGCGCCCGAGCTGGAAGCTACCGACCAACTGCAATGGCTGGGCCGGCTGATCGCCCGCATCCACGTGGTGGGCGCCCGTGCGCCGTTCGCGCATCGCGGTCGACTGGACCGCGAAACGATGGTGCAACAGCCGGTGCAGGTGGTCCTGGCCAGCGCCCTGCTGCCTGCATCGCTGCACACCAACTACCGCGCCGCCGCGACCCGGCTCGACCAGGCCGTTGCCGCGCGGCTGCAGGCGCTCGAGCCGGTGCGTACCTTGCGCCTGCACGGCGACTGCCATCCCGGCAACGTGTTGTGGACCGACGCCGGCCCGCACTTCGTCGACTTCGACGACGCGCGCACCGGCCCGGCCGTGCAGGACCTGTGGATGCTGGCCAATGACGAACCCTCGATGCTCGCCCTGCTCGAGGGTTATCAGCAGTTCCGCGATTTCGACCACGGCGAACTGGCGCTGATCCCTGCCCTGCGCGCGATGCGCCAGATGCACTACGCCGGCTGGATCGCCTCACGCTGGCATGACCCCGCGTTTCCGGCAGGCTTCCCGTTTGCGGCTGAATCGCGCTGGTGGGAACAGCACGTCGCCGACCTGCACGAACTCGCCGACGAACTGGCCTGAACCCCGCCAGGGGCAAGGTTCAGGCAGGCCGGCGCGCACCAGCGCATCCAATTCGTCCAAATCGGCGTATGAGCGTGTATCAGTGACTCCCGGCCATTCCCGATGTTCGATCCCACCACGCGTGCGCACCCTCCTGTACTGCAGGCTGTCGGCAGGACCGGTCGGTGCGCGCGATCAGTCGCCGGCGCTACCTGCGTATGATGGACAGCAACCGAACTTCCGCCGGGGTGTCGCCCTTCGAGGCGAAACGCAACGTGGCCAACTCCACGAACAACGCAGCCGTCGACGCGCAGTACTGGTCCACCCAGATGGTGGCCGTGTCGGTGCAGCGCGACCGCGCCAGCTTCATGCGGATCTACGACCACTTCGCACCCCGGCTGCAGCGCTACCTGCTTGGCCTGGGCGCGCCCGACAACATGGCCGAAGAGCTGTCACAGGAGGCCTTGCTGCGACTGTGGCGCAAGGCCGACCTGTTCGATCCGCAGCGCGCGAGTCTCTCCACCTGGCTGTTTCGCATCGCCCGCAACCTGCACATCGATCATGTCCGGCGCGAGCCCCACTGGCTGCCGATCCAGGATGGCCTTGACTGGCTCGACCACCAGGAAGCGGACCTGCCGCACTCACCACCCGAAGCACTGATCGACCATGACACCCTCAAGCAAGCCATCGACAAACTGCCCGCCGTGCAGGCCAAGCTGGTGCGCATGTGCTACCTCGAAGCCAGGACACATAGCGAAATCTCCCACGAGCTGGCGATGCCGTTGGGCACGGTCAAATCATCGTTGCGGCGTGCCTTTGGCAAGCTGCAGGTCAGCATGAGGGCGCCGCGATGAAACCCTCGCACCATGTCGATGACGCCACCCTGCTCAGCTATTCCGCCGGGGCCCTGCCGACCGCCATGGCGGTGGTGGTTGCCGCGCATCTTGATCGCTGCCAGTGGTGCCGCGATCACCTGCTCGACGCCGATCAGATCGGCGGCGCCCTGATGCAGCAGCAACGCCCGGCCACGCCGTCGGCCAGCGCACGTGAGGCGATGCTGGCGCGGCTGGAACGGGAGCCCGAACTGGAATCCCGGCCGCCGCAACCGCTGCCGGCCGCGTTCGATCCCGATCGACTGCCGGCACCGTTGCATCCCTGGTTTGGCAACTCGCTGCGCGCACTGCGCTGGCAACGGGTTGCCCCCGGCGTTCAACGTATCCGGGCCAGTGGTCTGCAGGGCGCCGAGCTGATGCTGCTGCGCATCGCACCGGGCAGCAAGCTGCCGCTGCACAGCCACGGCGGCAGCGAACTGACGATGATCCTGCAGGGTGCCTACGACGATCTGCTTGGCCACTTCGGGCCCGGCGATGTCGCCGACCTGGACGGCGAAACCGAGCACCAACCGGTCACCTCACCCGGCGTTCCCTGCATCTGCGTCGCCGCCACCGATGCCCCGCTGAAGTTCTCCGGCTGGTTTGCCCGCACGCTGCAGCCGCTGGTCGGCTTTTGAGGCCACCCACCGGCGCCGTCGAACACGGCGCTGGTGTTTTCTGTCAAGCCTGATGCGCGACCACCCGGCTCGGCTAAGCTTGCGTTTTTGCCGCGAGCTCACCCATGCGCAACATCCTTTTCCGCCTGATCGGCATCCTCGAGGTGGCCGGCGGCCTGTATGGCGTGGCAGTGATGTTGCGCCGCCTGTTGCCGCTGGGCTCGACCCACGAAAGCATCATTGCCCTGCTCGGCCTGGCGCTGTTCGGTTTCGTGCTGGCCGCCGGCGTGCAGCTGATCGACGGCAGCGAACACGGCATCCGCATGTCGCTGTGGGCGCAGGCGCTGCAAATCCCGCTCATCGCCACGCCCTTCTTCAGCTATGCGCTGCACAGCGGCGCCTTCGTCAACGTGTTCGCCACCTTGCAGTCCAGCCCGCGACTGGGCATCGACTGGCGACTGGGCACCCAAGGCTTCGTGCTCGCCACGGCGGGACCAGGCGTGTCGCGACTGGGCATCAACCTGCTTGCCCTGCTGTCATGGCTGGCGCTCAAACTGCGCTGAGTCGGCATGGTCGCTTCATTCACTCACCCATCCGAGGCAAACCATGGCACGCCCAAGCTTCATCGAACTACCAGCCAGTGATATCGCCGCATCGAGCGCTTTCTATGCCCGCGCCTTCGGCTGGGACCTGACCCCCTTCGGTCCGAGCTACGCCTGCACGATGACCGGGGACGTCGACGTCGGCCTGCAAGGCGATGCCGCCGAAGCCACGCTGGCGCCGTTGCCGGTGATTGCGGTTGACGACCTTGATGCGGCACTGATCGCGGTCACCGCCGCCGGGGCCAGCATCGTACGGCCGATTTTCGCCTTCCCCGGCGGTCGGCGCTTCCAGTTCCGCGACCCACACGGCAACGAACTGGCGGTGATGCAGGCCGACTGATCCATGCGCTGAGTGGCTGACTGAACCAGACTTGCCGGGTCGGCAAGCTATCATGCGCGGATGAACTCGACCGATCAGCTGCCCACAGCACCCCATCTGCCCATCATCCGCCTGAAGTCCGACCGTGCGCCCGGCCACCCCTGGGTGTGGTCAGCGCAGTTGTACAAGCCGGAGCAGAAACTGCCTCCGGGTAGTCTGGTCGAAGTACAGGATGCGAAGGGCCGCTTCGTCGGCCGTGCGTTCTGGAACGGTCACGCGCGCATCGCCTTGCGGCTGCTCAGCACTGACCCAGCCGAGTCGATCGATGCCGACTGGATCGCCTCGCGCATCGCCCGCGCCGTGCAACTGCGCCGCGACTGGCTGCAACTGGACCAGGTCAGCGACGCCTGGCGGGTGGTACACAGCGAGGGCGATGGCCTGTCCGGCCTGATCGTCGATCGTTACGCCGATATCCTGGTGGTCGAGTATTTCGCCGCCGGCATGTGGCGCTTCCGCGAAGCGATCCACGCCGCCCTGCTCACTCATTTTCCCGGCACGCGGTTGTACTGGTTCGCTGAAACGCATGTGCAGAAGCAGGAATCGTTCGACTGCCGCAGCCCTGACGTACCGGCGGCCGTCGAAGTGCATGAGCACGGCCTGCGCTTCCAGGCGGCGCCCGGCTCCGGCCACAAGACCGGCTTCTTTGCCGACCAGCGCGACAACCGCAAGCGCTTTGCCGAATTGGCCAAGGGCCGCCGCGTGCTCGACCTGTGCTGCAACGCCGGAGGGTTTGCCGTGCACGCGATGGTCGCCGGTGCGCGCGAGGCAGTAGGTGTGGACCTGGATGCCGGCATCCTCGAGATCGCCCGCGCCAATGCCGCCGCCAACGGCGTCGAGGTGAGCTTCGAGCAGTCCGACATTTTCGACTGGGTGCGCGCCGCCGTGGCCCGCGGCGAGCGCTATGACGCGGTAATCCTCGATCCGGCCAAGCTCACCCGCGACCGCAGCAAGGTGATGGACGCGCTGAAGAAATACTTCGCGATGAACCGCATGGCGCTGGACATCATCCCGCCCGGCGGCCTGTTGCTGACCTGCTCGTGCACCGGCCTGGTGGGCGAAGGCGAGTTCCTGGAGATGCTGCGCCGGGTCGCACTGAACGCCGGCCGCGAGATCCAGGTACTGGAAATCAGTGGCGCCGGTGCCGATCACCCGTTCCGCACCGACGTACCGGAAGGGCGCTACCTCAAGGCGGTGTATTGCCGGGTCGACTGATCCGCCATCGCAGCCGGTGAGACCCCGGGTCGTAAACTGCCACACAGCCTCATCCGGAACATCCCATGCCAGCCACCGAACCGTTGTTGATCGTCGTCATCGTCGCCGTGCTGGTCGTGCTGGTGCTGCAGTTGGTGATCTTGTTGCGCCCGCGCGGCGACGCCGCCGCCGAGGCCAAGCTGGATGCACTCAAGGAAGACAGCGCCCGCGTCGAGCGTGCGGTGCGCGAGGAGCAGCGCGCCGGCCGTGAAGAACTGCAGCAGGGCTTCGACCGTTTTCGCAGCCACCTCGGCGAGCAGCTCAACAGCACATCGCAGCAACAGGCCGAACGCATCGACGGATTCAGCCACCGCCTGAACCTGCTCACCGAACGCACCGATGCTGGTTTGCAGTCGCTGGCGCAACGCCTGGCCGAAGATGCACGCAAGAGCCGTGAGGAGTCCAGCGTCGCGTTGGGCCGGTTCGGCGAACAACTGCAGCAACGACTTGCCGCGCTTACTGCCGATAACGAAAAGCGCATGGGAGAGGTGCGCGCCACGCTGGAAAGCAAGCTTGGCGCGATGCAGCAGGACAACGCGGCCAAGCTGGAGCAGATGCGCGCCACCGTCGACGAGAAACTGCACGCCACGCTGGAAACCCGCCTGGGTGAGTCATTCAAGCTGGTGTCCGAACGGCTGGAGGCGGTACAGCGCGGCCTCGGCGAAATGCAGAATCTCGCCATCGGCGTGGGCGACCTCAAGCGCGTGCTGACCAACGTGAAGAAGCGCGGCATCTTCGGTGAGGTGCAATTGGGCGCCCTGCTGGAGGACATGCTGACCGCCGAGCAGTACGCCTCCAATGTCATCACCGTGCCCGGCAGCAACGATCGGGTCGAGTTCGCCATCCGCATGCCCGGGCAGGACGAGGGCGAGCACGTGTATCTGCCGATCGACGCCAAGTTTCCGGTGGAGGACTACCAGCGCCTGCTCGACGCGCAGGAGATTGCCGATGCCGACGCCGCGGCCGCAGCAGGCCGCGCGCTGGAGACGCGCGTGCGCGAGGAGGCCAAACGCATCCACAGCAAGTACGTGTCGCCGCCGCACACCACCGATTTCGCCGTGCTCTACCTGCCCACCGAAGGCCTGTACGCCGAGGTCATCCGCCGCCCCGGCCTGTTCGAGAGCCTGCAGCGAGATCACCGCGTCACCGTGGCCGGGCCGACCACGCTCAGCGCCCTGCTCAACAGCCTGCAGATGGGTTTCCGCACGCTGGCGATTGCCAAGCGCTCCAGCGAGGTATGGAAGATCCTCGGCGCGGTGAAGAACGAGTTCGGCAAATTCGGCGTGGTGCTGGACAAGACCCGCAAGCAGCTCGACGCCGCGCGCAACAGCATCGACAGCGCCGGTGTACGCACCCGCGCGATCGAACGCACGCTGCGCGAGGTGGAGTCGCTTTCAGGTGAGAGCTCGCAGGAGTTGCTCGGTGATGCGCTTGCTGTGCCGGATGACAGCGACGACGACAACAACGAGGGCCGAGTCAGCCCGCATACAAGTGGTATCGGCTTTCTTCCGCGCGCACCGATGCCCCTGCATCCATCCGCCGAGTGGTGACGTATGAATTGCGCTGTCGGAGCTTCCGTTCCCGTCGAGGAAGTCGCCTGCGACTGGCCGGACCGACCTCCTGTGCAGGCCGCCATCCGGGTAAACTTCCCCCTTGATCTGCCCCAGGATTACGCATGAGCGAACACGCCAAGCATCCCGACGTCACCCAGGAACAGGCCGAGGAGGCTGTGCGCATCCTGCTGCGCTGGTCCGGTGACGACCCCAGCCGTGAAGGCCTGCTCGACACACCCAAGCGGGTGGCCAAGGCGTATCGCGACTGGTTCTCCGGCTATGAGTCCGACCCGGGCGAATACTTGCGTCGCACCTTCAAGGAAGTGGCCGGCTACGACGAGATGGTAGTGTTGCGCGACATCGAGTTCGAGAGCCACTGCGAGCACCACATGGCACCGATCATCGGGCGTGCCCACGTCGGTTATATGCCGACCAACCGCGTGGTCGGCATCAGCAAGCTGGCGCGTGTGGTCGACGGCTTTGCCCGGCGTTTCCAGGTGCAGGAGAAACTGACCGCGCAGATCGCCCAGTGCATCCAGGAAACCCTGAACCCGGCCGGCGTGGCAGTGGTGATCGACGCCAGCCACGAGTGCATGACCACCCGCGGCGTGCACAAGCGCGGCGTATCGATGGTGACCAGCCAGATGCTCGGCACCTTCCGCGAGGATGCGCGCACCCGCGCCGAGTTTCTGCAGTTCATCGGCATTCACGGCAGCACCCGCTGAACAGTGACTTCCGCTGGCTTGCGTTGCCGCTGCTGTGCGCCGCACTGGCGGCGCATGCCCAGGTTTCCCGTGCCGAGTATCTGCGCCAATTCGACAGCAATGGCGACGGCAAGGTCAGCGAAGCCGAATACGTGGCCTACATGAGCCGCGGCTTCGAGCGCATGGACAGCGATCACGACGGCATCC
>JBBQQL010000175.1:0-8688 GCA_038215995.1 Lysobacterales bacterium | reverse complement strand
CTGGTCGAGCGGGTCGAGATTCGCGAGGAGCTGCTGATCTATCGCGGCGAAGGTCGCGAACTGGAAGAAGGCCAGCTCGACGACGAACAGAGCGTGAGCCAGGCCGATGACCGCCTGATCGGCGGACGCATCGATGCGGTCACCCATTTTGAATTGCGCCTGGAAGGCCTGCGGCGGCGTGCGGAAGCGCGCCGTTCGCCGATCTGGGGGCTGGGTTCGGCCCGTATCGGGCTGGTACCGCATCAGCTGCGCGTGGCCGGCATCGCCTCCGCCCGTCGCCCGCCGCGGGTGCTTCTGGCCGACGAGGTGGGTCTGGGCAAGACCATCGAAGCGGGCATGATCATCGCCCGCCAGCTCGCCACCGGTCGCGCCTCGCGCGTACTGCTGTTGTTGCCCGACACCCTGGTGTACCAGTGGTTCGTCGAGCTGCTGCGCCGCTTCAACCTCAGCTTCGCGATCTACGACGAGGAGCGTTGCGAAGCGCTGGAGCAATCCGGCGACGCCAGCAACCCGTTCGAGGACGAGCAACTGGTGATCGCCGACTTCGGCTTTCTGGAGAGCTCACCCAAATATGCCGCGCAGTTGCTCGACGCGCCGTGGGATCTGCTGGTCGTCGACGAGGCCCATCATCTGGCCTGGTCGCCGGAACTGGCCAGCCCGCGCTACCGCATGATCGAGCAACTCGCGGCCGTGATCCCCGGCGTGGTGCTGCTCACTGCCACCCCGGAACAGCTCGGCCGCAGTGGCCATTTCGCCCGCCTGCGCCTGCTCGATCCGCAGCGCTATCACGATCTCGATGGTTACCTGGCCGAGGCGGATACCTACCAGGTACTGTCGAAAATTGCCGACAAGCTGCTCGAGGGCGTCGCCCTCGACGAGCTGCAGCGCGCCACGCTCGCCGACGCCTTCCATGGTGACAAGGTGCTGACCGCGCACCTGGCCGAGTCGAGCAAGCCGGCCCACGCACGTGAATTGCTGGCCGCCCTGATCGACCGCCACGGCACCGGCCGCGCCATGTTCCGCAACAACCGCGCCGGCGTCGGCGGCTTTCCCACGCGCCTGCCCGAATGGCATCTGCTGGATGCCGACACGCTGGAAGAAGGCACCCGGCAGTCGCTGCTGGCCGAGTTCCACGCCGACATCCAGCAGCCGCCCGCGCAGATCGAGGTCGACTACAGCCTCGATCCGCGCGTCGACGCCTTGATCAGCCTGCTGGAGCAGTACCCGCAGGACAAGTTCCTGCTGATTTGCCGCAGGCAGGCCAAGGTGCTGGCGCTGGAAGAAGTGCTGCGCACGCGCAGTGGTGTGGCGGTAGCGCGTTTCCACGAAGGGCTCGGCATCATCCAGCGCGATCGCAACGCGGCTTATTTCGCCCAACCTGATGGTGCACGCCTGCTGCTGTGTTCTGAGATCGGCTCCGAGGGGCGCAACTTCCAGTTCGCGCACCGGCTGATCCTGTGGGACCTGCCGCTGGACCCGGACCTGCTGGAGCAGCGCATCGGCAGGCTCGACCGGATTGGCCAGGAGCACGACATCAGCATCCACATCCTGGTGGTGGCCGACAGTGCACAGCATGTGCTGGCGCGCTGGTACGACGAAGGCATCAACGCGTTCCGCTCCAGTCCTGCCGATGGCCGCGAACTGCTGCGTCTGTACGGCGAGCCGCTGACCCGTCTGGCCGAAGAACATGCGCGCGGGCCGGATAACCGCGACCAGGAGCTGGAGGTGCTGCTGGCCGAGACGCAAGCCAGCCACGAACAACTGGCCCAACTGATCCGCGGCGGTCGCGACCACCTGCTGGAACTGGCCGCGAGCCGCGATCTGCACGCCGACGAACTGCAGCAGGCGTTTGCCCGCGAAGATCACGACCCCGGTCGCGACGCCTTCATGCAACGCCTGCTCGAAGCGTTCGGCATCCACGCCGAAGAGCTTGGCCACCAGGTGCTGCTGCTCGATCCGCAGTACCTGTCCACCGATGCCCTGCCCGGCTTCGCCGAGGGCCCGCAGTCGATCACCTTTGATCGCGACATGGCTCTGGCGCGGGAGGATCTGCCACTGTTGCGACTCGATCACCCGTTGATCGCCGGCGCGATGGATCTGGCCCTCTCCGGCGAGCAGGGCAACGCCTCCTTCATGGTCGATGACGTGCTGCCGGTACGCACCGCCCTGCTGCAGGCGGTGTTCGTGCTGGAGTGCGTGGCTGACCGCCGACTCGATGCGGAACGCTTCCTGCCGACCATGCCGATCGTGGTCACGGTCGATACCAAGCTGACCGAGCGCGCCGATTTCGCCCCCAGCGAGATCGGCCTGCGCAAGGCCGGCGATCGCAACATCGAAGTGCTGCGCTACCGCAAGTTCCTCGGCAAGCTGGTGCCACCGATGCTGGCCCGCGCCGAAGCCCTGGCCGGTGAGCGCGGCCAGGGCCATATCGAGGCAGCGCTGGGCGTAGCCACCGACATGCTCGATGCGGAACTGTCCCGTCTGCTGGCGCTGCGCGCGGTGAACCCCTCGGTCAGCGAAACTGAAATAAGCGCGGTGACCGACGAACGCAGCGCCTTGCTCGCCGCCTTGCCGCAGTCGCGGCTGCGCCTGGATGCAGTGCGCTTCGTGGTCAGTCCGGACTTCCTCTCGCTGCGCTGAAGCTGCCCGCGTATCCCTGTAGGAGCGCACCCTGTGCGCGATGCTTTTCGCCGTATCCGGGAAGAAAGAGCATCGCGCACAGGGTGCGCTCCTACACATGCCTATCAGCGCATCAACCGCCGCTTCGGCTTGATCGGCAGCTTGCCGCGCCAGTACTGGATCAACACGATGCCGCCGACCATGCCGCCGAGGTGGGCAAAGTGGGCCACGCCGGCCTCGGTGCCAGTGACGCCGAGCACTAGCTCAACCGTGGCGTAACCGATCACGAACAGCCATGCCGGCATTGGCACCGGCAGGAACATCAGCATCACCTTCTCGTGCGGATACAGCATGCCGAACGCGAGCAGCAGGCCGAAGATCGCACCCGACGCCCCCAGCGTGGGGTAGAAGCCGTGCGTGAACCAGCTCACCACGATCAACTGGGCGATGGCCGCCACGATCGCGCAGACAAAGTAGTAGATGGTGAAATTGCGCGCGCCGAAGGTGCGCTCGATCGTGCCGCCGAACATGTACAGCCCGATCATGTTGAAAAGGATGTGGGTCACGCCGCCATGCAGAAATGCGTAGGTCACCAGCTGCCACGGCCTGAAACCGATCGACACCAGGCCCTGGCCCGCCTGAAAGACCTGGTCCGGCCCCCAAGGCCAGAGCGCGAAGTACTGCAGCATGACGTTGCCAAACATCTGCTGCAGCAAAAACATGACAATGTTGGCAATCAACAGATTGCGAGTGACGGGCGGTAGATCAAGAGGCATCAGGGGGCTTCCGAAATTCAATGACTAGCGTAGCGGCGTCGGCGTAATCGCGCCACGCATGGGCCGAAGCCGACCGGCACGCCTTACGCTGACCGGCGCCGGCGGGAATCGTTCATCTCTCTCGACTGATCCCCGGGCAGCGAGGGCGTACGGCACACGAAAAAGCCGCCCGGGGGCGGCCTTCTCGGACAAGCTGAATCATCTGTTCAACTCTTGTGGGCAGCCAGCGCCATCGCCTCGGGGCGTTTGGCTCCGGCAAAACGCTTGGCCCAGTAACCATCGTCGAGGCTGGAGATTTCCACCGATTTGCCGGTGGTCGGCGAATGGATGAAGCGGCCGTTCGAGATATAGATGCCGACGTGGGAAATGCGGTGCTTGCCATGGGTGCGGAAAAACACCAAATCGCCCGGCTTCATGTCGGCACGCTTGACCTTGAGCCCAGCCAGGAACTGTGACGCCGAGTTGTTCGGCAGCTGCAGGCCGATGGCGTGCGAGAACACATAGCGAACGAAACCGCTGCAATCGAAACCGGTGGACGGATCGTGCCCGCCGCGCACATAACGAACGTCACGCAGACTCATCGCGGCAGCCAGCAAGGCCTTGCGCAGGTCGGTGATGTTTTCGGTGCCGGTGATCAGCGGCGCCGGTGCGTCGCTGTCAGCCTGGTCGTTCGAATCGCTGTCAGCCGGCACGACGGCCGCGGCAAGCAGGCTCCCCAGATCGCTGGGAATTACCGACTGACCGGGCGTCGGCATCGGATTCAACGATGGAATCTGTTGCATCACGCTGGCCGCCGCATCCGAAATCGCGGAAGAGTCGATTACCAGGGCTGTGCTTGACGGGGTGGTGCTTGACGGCTTGTTGCTGGCGTAAAGGGGACCGGACACGAGCAGCACTGAAAAGAGCGCGGCAACTACGGTCAATCTCTTGATGGGCATGCAGGGACGGTTCCCAGTTGTTCTCAGGATTGGCCGCCGGCCGAAGCTGACGACGTGACAAGGAAGTGACGGTAACAAGAAGCCGGGGTCAGCTTGTTGGATTGAGGTTAATTGAACCCCGTCGTTTCCTTAATCCGTGAACCCTTGCGCATTACTCGCAAGAACATGATCTGTTTGGCAAATTTTTTGAGAACCGGGCGTAAACGAGAGCCTGCTGCAGAAATCCGGAGGCGATTCAGCCCGCTGGGTAGTCCCGTCGACCGAAGATGGCACTGCCTATGCGCAGCTCGGTCGCCCCTTCGGCGATGGCAAGCGGGAAATCTCCGCTCATGCCCATCGAAAGCCTTTCAAGATCATGACCTTGCCCCAGGCCCAGATCGCGCAACTCGCGCAACAGACGAAAACAGGCGCGCACCTCGGCCGGGTCGCTCGACTGGGTTGCCATGGTCATCAGGCCGCGTACCCGCAAGCTGTCGTAGCCGCGCAGCAAGTCCAGAAACCCGGGCAGCTCCGCCGGCGGCAAGCCGAATTTGCTCGGCTCCGGCGACGTCTTTACCTGCACCAGCACGTCAATGGCGCGGCCTTCGTGCTGGAGTCGGCGGTGCAAGGCCTCGGCGAGCTCCGGCCGATCCAGCGACTGCACCTCGCTGGCCAGCAGCGCCACGTCCTTCGCCTTGTTGGTCTGCAGGTGACCGATCACCACCCACTCGATGCCGCAGTCCGCCAGCGGCGCGGACTTCTCGCGGATCTCCTGCACCTTGTTCTCGCCAAAACGATGAAGGCCCAGTTCAACCGCGGCGCGGATCACGTCGACACCGAAGGTCTTGCTGACCGGCAGGATGTTGACCTCGGCCGGATCGCGTCCGGCGTCGCGACAGGCGGCGTCGACGCGGCGGCGGACTTGTGCCCACTGCCCCGCCAGGTAGGCCGTATCGGTACTCATCGAGCCAGCTCTCCCACTCAGACCTTCTGCGCCTGCTGATGGTGGCGCGCCACCACGTCAGCGACCACCATGGTGACTTTCTTGCCAGTGGGGATGTGCAGGAATTCGTTGGGCCCGTGCGCGTTGGAGTGCGGTCCCAGCACGCCGGTGATCAGAAACTGCGCCTGCGGGAATTTTTCCCCCAGCATGCCCATGAACGGGATGCTGCCACCCTCGCCCATATAGGTCGCCGGCGCACCGAAGTAGTCCCGTGACGCGTCGCTTACCGCCTGCGCCAGCCACGGCGACAGCGCCGGAGCGTTCCAGCCGCTGCCGTCTTTTTCCAGCACGAAACTGACCTTGGCGCCGTACGGCGGGTCCTTTTCCAGCAGTTGCTTGACGAACGCACCCGCCTTGGCACCGCTGAGAGTGGGCGGCACGCGCAGGCTCAATTTCGCCGAGGTCTGCGGGCGCAGCACGTTGCCAGCGCTGTCCAGCGGCGGCATGCCGCCGATGCCGGTGATCGCCAGTTGCGGGCGCCAGGTGCGGTTGAGTACCAGCTCGGCCAGATCGTGGGTGACCGGCTGCATGCCTTCCACCCAGGGAAACTTGTTGTAGATCTCCTCGCCCAGTACCTCGGCGGAGAGCCGGGCCTGTTCGACACGCTCTGCCGGGATCTCCACGTAGAGCTCCTTCGGCCTGATCTGGCCGGTCGCCGGATCCTCCAGTCGGGACAGCAGTTCGCGCAGGATACGGAAGCTCGACGGCACCACCCCGGACGCGTCACCGGAATGCACGCCCTCCTCCAGCACCTGCACCGTGAGGTTGCCGCCGGTCATGCCGCGCAACGAGGTGGTCAGCCACAACTGGTCGTAATTGCCGCAACCGGAATCCAGGCACACCACCAGCGACGGGCTGCCAATCCGCGCCGCCAGGTGATCGACGTAAAACGGCAGGTCGTAGCTGCCTGATTCCTCGCACGCCTCGATCATGATCACGCAGCGCGCATGCGGGATGCCCTGCTCATGCAACGCCAGCAAGGCGGCCAGCGAGCCGAAGATCGCGTAGCCATCGTCGGCACCACCGCGACCGTACAACCGGTCGCCCTTGATCACCGGCTTCCACGGACCGAGGTCGTCGGCCCAGCCAGTCATCTCCGGCTGCTTGTCCAGGTGGCCATAAAGCATCACGGTGTCGTCGCCCTGCCCCGGCACCTCGATATAGATGAGGGGCGTACGTCCTTGCAGCCGGACCACTTCGAGCGTGGCGCCCGGTAGCTGGCTCAGTTTCGAGCGGGCCCAGTCCTCCATCAACTTGACCGCCGCATCCATGAAACCATGCTCGACCCATTTCGCGTCGAACATCGGCGACTTGTTGGGAATACGAATGTATTCAATCAACTGCGGCACGATCTCGGCATCCCATAAATCGCTGACGAAGCGGGAAAGGCGATGGGTATCCATGGGGAAGCTCCGGCTGACAGGTAATTCATTATTGTAGCAGCGCCCCTGCAGGGCGCCGACACGAGCCGGGCGCATGCCCACAGGCATGGATGGGCATGCCGCACAGCGTTGCAGCGCGACAACCGACTGCGCGCGCCCCGACGAATCGGCACAGTGAAATGGCGGCAGGCGGAAACCGCTGCCGCCAACACATCACATACCAATTCAAGGAGGAAGGCCATGATCCGCAAGCTAGTCGCACTCGCCTTTGCAGTGGGTCTCACCCTGCCCGGGCTGCTGCTCGCCGCAACCCCGGTCAATATCAACCAGGCCGATGCGGCGACGATCGCCAAGTCACTGGACGGCATTGGTCAGTCGCGCGCCGACGCGATCGTGGCGTGGCGTGGCGCCCATGGGCCGTTCAAGAAAGCTGATGACCTGCGCCGGGTAAAGGGTATCGGCAAGGCCACCATCGAGCGCAACCGCAGCGCCATCCTGCTGGCCGACACAACCACGCCGACGGTGGCCAAAAAGGAGCCAGTCATCGACAAGGCCATGGCCGAGGAATAAACCGGCGCCGCCGCTGGCAGCCACGCCGCGGCCCCGATCGCGGGGCACGCGGCCTGCGCTACACTCGCGCGCCTCTCTCGTCGCCTCCGTGTCGCCATGATCCTGCCGAGTTATCACATCGCCCCCTCCGCCATCCAAGGCGCCGGCAAAGGGTTGTTTCTCGAGGAGAAAGTTACTGCCGGCCGGATCATCAGCGCACCGGATGCGATCAACCAGACGTTTCGATACGCCGACCTCATGGCCTCGCCGGAACTCAAGGCGCAACTGCATGCCAGCGCCCGCTGGTTCGAGGACCGCTACACCTTGTCGCCCGACTGGCCGGACGAGTGCTACATCAACCACAGCTTCTCGCCCAACGGGCTGTGGCATCTGGGGTTTGTGTTTGCGCTGACAGACCTGCCCATCGGGACGGAAATCACGGTGGACTATCGACACCTGCTTCCACCCGGCGAATCAGAGGATTTTGTCGATTCGGTCACAGGTGAGACAATTACGGGATTGTCCTGGCAAGAGAGTCTTGCCAGCAGCACACGCACGCTGGCCGAACTGCTGGCCACTGCCCATCGTTGACTGTGATGTTTGATATACCGACCCTTGAAACCGCGCGACTGCGCCTGACCGCGCTGACCGAAAAGCATTTCGACGACTATGCCGCCATGCTTGCAGATGCCGACAGCACCCGCTGGGTGGGTGATGGGCAGCCACTGGACCGAACGAATGCCTGGCGCT
Source organism: Lysobacterales bacterium (assembly GCA_038215995.1). Classification (GTDB taxonomy): domain Bacteria; phylum Pseudomonadota; class Gammaproteobacteria; order Xanthomonadales; family Rhodanobacteraceae; genus Rhodanobacter. Next base: position 692 of record JBBQQL010000175.1, on the reverse strand, counting down.
CGCTGGCCATGCTGCTCGGCCACTGGGCGCTGCGCGGCTACGGCATGTGGGCGCTGGAACTGAAGGAAACCGGCGAGTTCATCGGCCGCGCAGGCTTGATGAACCCCGACGGATGGCCGGACCTCGAGCTGGGCTGGATGCTCAAACCCGAGCACCGTCACCAGGGTTATGCGACCGAAGCAGGCAACGCCTCGCTCGATTTTGCCTGGACCCAGTTGCACGCCCGCCGCGTGATCAGCCTGGTCCGCATCGGCAACGAAGCCTCCGACCGCGTGGCCGAACGGCTGGGCGGCGAACACATCGAAAATATGGATTTCTACGGCAGCCATAACCACGTGTTCGCGTACTACCCGCCGTTCCGCGAGCCTCATCGCGCCTACGCTTGACCCTTCTCACTGCGAGTCGGGACTCGTTCCCGATCTGATGCGGGGAGCACGACTGGATGAGCTCAAGCCCGTGGGCAACACCAGGGGCAACCGGGCTGACGCACGCCCCGATGAGCGACCAGACAGCTTTGCCAGATCAACACCTCGTCGCCGACCAGTGAAGCGGCCACCGACTTGCTGACGGCGCGTGGGCCGGCCAAACTCCATCCCTACCCGGAGTCCACGATGAGAATTCTGCTGGCCGAGGACGATCCCTCCATCGCCGAGGGTATCTGTGCCTCATTGCGACATGGCGGTCATGCGGTG
>JBBQQL010000174.1:0-8804 GCA_038215995.1 Lysobacterales bacterium | reverse complement strand
TGAACCCATCACCACACCCACGCGTGGCAGTTTGGTTGTTCCTGTCATGGCCGGGCCGTCCAAAAACCGTTATCGTACCGGCTTTCCCCAGCCCGGCACACCCGAGCCCAACCATCTATGGACAAGCGTCTACTCGACATTTTGTGCTGCCCGATCAGCAAAACCCCGGTGCGCCCGCTGGGCAAGCATGAACTCGAGGCATTGAATGCCGCCATTGCCGCCGGAAAGGTCCAGTCCGTCGCCGGTGCGGCGCTGACTCAGCGGATTGACGAGGCGCTGATCACCACCGACAGCAAGGTCATCTATCGGATCGAGGACGGCATCCCGGTGATGCTGCCCGAGGAAGGCATTGGCACCATTCAGCTCAACGACTGGCCCAAAGCGTAATATCAACACGTTGACCGGGCCAGATGGCCTGGCATGACACGGCAGCCCGATTTGGCTTATCGTCGGCATCTGGTCGGCCAATTCGGCTTTCAGCTGCACGCAGCAACATGCTCCAGGGGGTACGGCGGTGAACGAAGCCAGTGATCCATCCCGAGTCGTACATCTGAGCCAGCGCCTGGACCCAGGCAGCGAGCGTGTGGGCGAGCTCCTCAATGCGGTCCGCGGGATCGCCGGCAAGCGCCTGCAGCAGTGGATCGGCAATGCCTTTGAACAGGTCGACGACGCGTTGTTTGACCTCGCCGAAAAGGCCGAAAACAATGCAGCCCAGATGCATTATTTCGATGGCATGCGCGAAGTCCGCAAACGTCGACCGGCTGTCGAGCGCCACTTCCTGGGCACGATCAACCGCAAAATCGGTGAGCTGAGCCACCCCGGCGCGGCACCGCTGCAAGCTTCGGCGCCTTCGGCGCTGGGTTCGATCGAACTGTCGCTGGTAGCTGACAACGAGCTGGAGGAATCCCTCGCGATCACCAGCATGATCGGCAAGAACGACTCCAGGCTCTCGCGCGACCTGTTTGCAGTAAATCAGCGACTGTCCGTGATTTGTGGCGGGCACAAGGTGGACGACGCCAGCAACCCGGTCGCTCCCGCCGCGCTGGCACAGGCGTTTCGTCAGGCGCTGCACGAACTCACCGCCGACATGCGGGTCAAGCTGATCATCTACAAGCTGTTCGACCGCTACGTGCTGTCGATGCTGGAAGAGCTCTACCACGAGATAAACACCGAGCTGGTTCGTGCCGGCGTGCTGCCGCAACTGCGTCACGAGATCCTGCGCAGCAACCAGGGCAGGACCGCCGCAGCCACCGGCAGCAACGCTGCGGCGGAGGTCCCGGGCGCCACCGCATCGGACGAGTCGAGCGAGATCCCCAGCGATCTGCTGCAGACCCTGCATGCGCTGTTCAGTGCCCGACGCGGCCCATCTGCAGGCGTCGTTGGCGGCCCGATCGGCGACGGCAATCCTCGCGCCATGCCGAGCGGCCCGCTGCCCTCGGCGAATGAACTGCTGGGGGCTCTCAGTGTGCTGCAGAGCCAGATCGCCAGCGCCGGGCCGCTGCGTTACGCGCAGGCGGACGATGCGGTCGAACTCAGCCGCGAGGTACTGGAGCTGAAGCAGCAGTTGCTCACCCAGATTGGCGCGCTGCGCGGAGAACGGCCCAGCCATGTCGCCAACATCGATGAAGACACCATCGACCTGGTTGGCATGCTGTTTGAGTTCATCCTTGAGGATCGCAACCTTCCCACCGCCATGCAGGTCATGCTGGCAAGGCTGCAGATCCCTTACCTCAAGGCCGCGATTCTCGACCGAAAAATGTTCTCGCATCGCCAGCACCCGGCGCGCCGGCTGCTGGACAGCCTCGCCGAGCAGGCCAAGAGCTGGTCGGAAGAATCCGATCGCGATCATCGCCTGCACGAAAAAGTGAAGTCGATCGTCGACAAGTTGCTGCACGATTTCGACGATGACATGGGTATTTTCGAGCGGCTGCTGACTGACCTCCAGCAGTTCCAGGACATCAACAAGCGGCGTTCTGAAGTAGCCGAGCAGCGTGTCGCCGAATCTACCCGCGGCCGCGAAAAGCTGGAGCAGGCCCGGCGCCGTGCTGCCCGCGAGATTCTCGATCGCATTGGCGAGAACAGGCTACCGCCGCTGGTGCATGGCGTGCTCGCCCGTGCCTGGGCCAACCATCTGGTACTTACGCTGCTGCGTCAGGGCGAGGCATCGCCGGAGTTCAAGAGCGCACTGCGCTTCATCGACGAATTCATCGCCAGCACCAAGCCGGCGAACGACGCCGCCAGCCGCCAAACCTTGCGACAGATGCTTCCCGGTATCGAACGGGCGCTGCGCCAGGGCCTGGCGAACGTGGCGTTCCAGGAACAGGACATCGATCGCCTGCTCGGACAGTTGCATACGTACTACCGCCAACAGCTCGGGGAAAAGCTGGATGCGAACGAGGTTGTCACGGTCGAGGAAGATCCGGTCATGCTGGCCATTCCTGACAGCATCCAGCCGGTCATTGACACCAATGCCAGTGCGAGAGACGAATTCGAGGAAGAGGAAGAGACCCTCGTGGTGCCTCCGGACAGCCCCGAATGGCAGCAGGTCCAGGCGCTGCAGGCAGGAAACTGGCTTGAGTTCTGCCCTCCTGACGAGGCGATGAACCGGGCCAAGCTGTCATGGATCAGCCCGATGAGCGGACGCTACCTTTTCGTCAATCGACGCGGCTTGAAAGTTGCCGATTACTCGCCACAGGAATTGGCCGTGCTGTTTGGCAATGGGCAGGCCCGCCTGCTTGCCGCCAATGCCTTGTTCGATCGCGCGATGAGTGCGATTGTCGGCAAGCTGAGCCAGCCGGATGCCACAGAAGCGGCGGCTTCGGATAGCGAATGATCCAGGCTTCATTGTTCGCGCAGCCCGATGCTGCGCAGATTTCCGCCGATGTGGAACGCGCCCTGGCCGAAGATGTCGGTCAAGGTGATGCCACGGCCGGGCTGCTACCCATCAACGCACAGGCCCACGCGGAATTGACCTGTCGCGAGCAGGCGGTCATCGCCGGCTGCGCCTGGTTCGATACCTGCTTTCGCCAGCTTGACCCTGCGGTCCGCATCGAATGGCTGGTTCGCGATGGCGAACAGACCAGGGCCGGGGACGTGATCTGTCGCCTTTACGGTCACGCCCGCTCACTGGTGACTGCCGAACGGGCAGCACTGAATTTCCTGCAACTGCTTTCGGCCACGGCCACCATCACCGCCAGCTATGTCGCCGCTGTCTCCGGCAGCGCCGTGCGGGTGCTGGATACCCGCAAAACCATTCCCGGCCTGCGTGTGGCCCAGAAATATGCCGTGCGCTGCGGCGGCGGCCACAACCAGCGCATGGGCTTGTACGATGCGATCCTGATCAAGGAGAACCACATCATCGCCGCTGGCAGCATCAGCGCCGCGGTGCAGGCTGCGCGTGTGCAGCAGCCAAAGCTGATGGTCGAAGTCGAGGTGGAGAATCTGGCCGAACTGTCTGAGGCGATCGCCGCCAGCGCTGACCGCATCATGCTGGACAACTTCGACCTGCCACAGATGACCGAGGCGGTGCGCTACACCGCCGGCCGGGTGCCGCTGGAGGTATCGGGCAATGTCGACCTGACGACCATTGGCCCGTTTGCTCGCACCGGCGTGGATTTCATCTCGGTCGGCGCGCTGACCAAGCACATACGCGCCATCGACCTGTCGCTGCGTTTGCGCTTGAACTAGCAGGCCCCGGCAGAAGCGAGCAGCCGACCGCTGTGCCGGCTTGCCTGGCGGCTGCGCCGCCCACACACTGCACGGATGAGCGATCTCTTCAATCTGCTGTCATTGCTGGTCTTGGGCGCCGTGGTCGGCTTGTGGCTGAAACTGAGCAGGGCGCGCGAACGGGCTACTCACGAAGCACGTCAGCAATGCCTGCGGCACGGACTGCAGTTGCTGGATGAAACCGTGGGTCTTCGCGGCCTCCGCTTGCGCCGGGTCAATGGCCTGCAGCGCATCGAGCGCTGTTACGGCTTCGAGGTAAGCACCGATGGCGATGATCGCCAGCCCGGAAGATTGTGGATGATCGGCGACGCCCTGAGCAGCCTGAGCTTGCCCACCGTCACCTCGCTGCCAGCCAGCCACAATACGGCTGCCGTCCCCCTCGGGGCAACAGTGGCCAAGGTGTTGCCGTTCCGGCCACGTCCGGACAACCGCCTGCATTGACAAGCAACCGGGGCCGCAGAGCGGCCCCCGCCCGCATTGAGGGACTACTACTTGATGACCCGCAGATGCGGCGCGCCGCGCTTGGGCTTGCTGCCGACACCCTCGGCCGGGGCCGGAGTATCGGGCGGTGGAGCCATCGGCGGTGGCGTGTCGCCACCCTCCTCGTCGGCAGGGAACATCATGCCCTGCCCGTTCTCCTGGGCGTACAGTGCAAGCACCGCCGTTACCGGAATCTGGATACTCTGACTGACCCCGGAAAACCGCGCCTGAAAACTGATCCACTCGTTGCCCATATCCAGGTTCACCACGGCACGCATCGCCAGGTTGAGCACGACCTGACCATTCTTGATGACCTGCGGCGGCACCCGTACCCCGGCGAAACCGGCATCGACCAGAATATAGGGGGTCAGGTTGTTGTCGCTGATCCAGTCATAGATCGCCCGCAACAGGTACGGACGATTGGAACTCATTGCCACGCTTTCATGCTTGCTCATGATCTTGCCGCATCGCCTTTTCTTGATCGGTCATGCTGCGCGCAAAACCCTGACTATGAAACAAACGTTCACCGTAATCGATGATCGGCTTGCCTTGACGCCCCAGATCCACACCCAGCCACGGCAGGCGCCATATCACCGGTGCAACCAGGCAATCGACCAGGCTCATCTCCTGACTGAGAAAAAATCTGGACACCTTGAACAGCGGCAGGTTGGCCAGCAACTGCTCGCGCAAGCGCTTGCGTGCCGCCTCGGCGGGGCGCCCACCGGCCCGGATCGCATCCACTTCCGGCAACCAGTCCTTTTCGATCCGCACGGCGGCCACGCGCAGGCGTGCGCGCGCTTGCGGGTCAATCGGCATCAACGGCGGATGCGGATAGCGCTCGTCGATGTATTCGCACACCACCGACGTATCGAACAAGGTCAGGTCCCGGTCTACCAGAGTTGGCGTACTGGCATAGGGATTGAGATCGATCAAGTCTTCCGGAGGCTTGCCCGGCTCCACCATGACCCGTTCGTAGACGACCGCCTTGGCGGCCAGTACCAACCGCGCCCGATGACACTGAATGTCGTCGGGGGTGGTGTACAAGGTGAGTGCGGTGCGCGAGCGAGTGCCTTGAACCATGGGCGATTCCCTGTCGATGAGACGATGGCGGCGGCCTCAGCCGCCGCCATCATGTGATGCCGTCCGGCTTCAGTGCACGTCTTTCCAGAACTCCTGCTTCAGCAGGTAGGCGAGGAACGTGAAGAAAGCCAGGAACAACAGCACCCAGACTCCGTAATGATGACGCTGCAAGGCCGCCGGCTCGGAAACATACTGAAGAAAGCTGGTGAGGTCGCGAGTGGCCTGCTGAAACTGTGCGGGAGTCATCTTGCCCGGATGCGAAAGCACCAGCTTCTCGACCACTGCCGCACCACTCTCCGTGCCAGCCTTCATTTCTGCGGTTTGCGTGCCCTGCAGCTCCCACAACGGGAACGGCATGGCGGCATTAGGCAACGCCGTGTTGTTCCAGCCGATTGGGCTGTGCGGATCCAGGTAGAAGGAGTTGAGGTAGGTATAGACCCAGTCGGCGCCCCTCGCTTCCACTTCGAGCGAGAGATCCGGAGGATCCTTGCCGAACCATGCCGCCGCCGAACCAACCGGCATGTGCGAAATGACCGGGTCGTCGAACTTGGCACCGGTGAAATTGAGGTTCTGCATCACCTCCTGCTCGGTCAGGCCAAGATCCTCTGCCATGCGCGAGTAGCGCATGTACTTCAGCGAATGACAGCCAACGCAGTAGTTGAAGAACAATTTTGCGCCGCGCTGCAACGAGGCCTGGTCACGCACGTCAGCGCCTGATTTCATCAGACCTTCAGCGCCCTCGGCATGCACCGGCATGGCGCCAGCCAGGAGGCCGATTGCCAGTGCGAAACTGGCCAGTAAATGCTTCATCGTCATCTGCGGCTTAGTCATGCGTGGTCACCCGATCCGGAACCGGCTTGGTCTTCTCCCAGCCGAAATAGGTATAGGCCCAGAGGAAGACGAAGAAGCCAAAGTAGAGGAAGGTCATGACCCGACCGAACAGATTCTCCCAGGTCGTGAGGTCGACATTGCCGAACCACTCCGGGATGACCTCAGCGGTAATTCCTGCACCCACCGCACCGAGACCGAAGAAAGCCAGCACGAACACGCCAAGCGCGACCTTGTAGCCGGTGCCGCGATAGCGGATCGACTTGACCTTGCCGCGATCGATCCAGGGCATCACGAACAACACCGCAATCGCACCGAACATGGCCAGTACGCCCCACACGGCCGTTCCCGCGAACGAAGGAATCATGCGCACGATGGCGTAGAACGGAGTGAAGTACCACACCGGCTTGATCTCGGCTGGAGTGACCAGATTATTCGCGCGGATCGCGTTGTCGTGCTCCAGGAACCAGCCACCCAGGGTCGGCGCGAAGAAGATGATGAACGCGGCGATCAGCAGGAAGAAGCCCACGCCGACCAGATCCTTCACCGTGTAATACGGGTGGAACGGAATGCCATCCGCCGGCTTCAGCGCATCCCAGCGGTTGCCCTTGGGTCCCTTCTTGATTTCCACCCCGTCAGGGTTGTTCGACCCCACCTCATGCAGCGCGGCGATATGCAGCACCACCAGCAGCAGCAGCACCAGCGGCAAGGCGATCACGTGCAGCGCGAAGAAGCGGTTCAACGTGGCATCGCCCGGCAGGAAGTCGCCCATGATCCATTCGACCAGGGTATTGCCGATATAGGGGATGGTGCCAAACAGCGAGATGATCACCTTGGCGCCCCAGAACGACATGTTGCCCCAGGGCAACACGTAACCCATGAAGGCTTCAGCCATCAGCGCCAGGAAAATCAGCATGCCGAGCAGCCATACCAGCTCGCGCGGCTTCTTGTACGAGCCGTACATCAGACCGCGGAACATGTGCAGGAACACCACCACGAAGAACAGCGAGGCGCCGGTGGAGTGCATGTAGCGGATCAGCCAGCCCCACTCCACGTCCCGCATGATGTATTGAACCGAGTCGAACGCACCGGCGGCGCTCGGGTTGTAGTTCATGGTGAGGAAGATGCCGGTGACGATCTGGTTGACCAGCACCAGCACCGCCAGCGAACCGAAGTAGTACCAGAGGTTGAAATTCTTCGGCGCGTAGTACTCGGTCATGTGCGCGCGATACATCGGCGCCATACCCGGCGCCCGCTCGTTGACCCACTCGCCGATATTCGTGAATACGTTGGCCATCAGCCAGCCTCCTGTGGATTCACGCCGATTTGCACCGTCATGTCGTCGACGAAATGGTAGGGCGGGATCTCCATGTTCTTCGGCGCAGGCACGCCTTGGTAGACCCGACCGGCCATGTCGTAGCGCGAATGGTGACAGGGGCAGTAGTAACCACCCTGCCAGTTCGGATCGAACGGCTCGGGCTTGATCTCGCCCTTGTAATCAGGCACGCAACCCAGGTGAGTACAGATGCCGATCATCACCAGCCACTCGGGCTTGATCGAGCGGGTACCGTTCTGCGCGTACTTGGGCTGCTGGTCGACCAGTGACTTGGGATCAACCAGACGAACGTCCTGCGCTGGCAACACCTTTAGCTGGGACGGGGTCCGGTTCACGATGAACACCGGCAGGCTGCGCCAGCCGACGATCAGCTGCTGCCCTGTCTCGATTTTTTTCAGTGACTGTGTAACTGGAGCACCAGCTGCCTTGGCACGCGCGCTGGGTTCCCACGACTTGATGAAGGGCACAGCTGCCGACACTATTCCTATACCACCAACCACCGCAGTGGTTGCTGTCAGGAAGCGACGGCGGCCATGATCGACGACTTCGTTCGCCATCAGGCTCTCCGGTTACTTGCTAAGTCACTTCTGGAAGAGGTTTTTGAACCCCCTAAAAATCGCGTTAGTGTAGCGTCAGGACTGGACTCGTACAATAAACTGAATAAACCCGAAATCCACCCTTCACGACTGTTTTGTCACGACTTGCCGGAACGCTTTCCTTTCGACATGAAACATGCCGCCGGCACACTCCTTTTCATTGCCCGCTTCGCCGTCCTCGGATTGGCGATGGCTTTCGTGGTCGGCCTTTTCTGGCCCGGCAGCGGGGAACGGCTACGCGCGCGGTTTGGCTTGACCTCACCCACCACGGTCGCCGTGAGCCAGCCGCACGAGCGCAGCGGCCCGGTCTCCTACGCCGACGCCGTGGCGGTAGCCGCGCCTTCGGTGGTGAACATCTATGCCAACAAGATCGTTACCGAACAGGCCGTACGCATGTACGACAATCCTGTGCTGCAACAACTGTTTGGCGGCCAGCCCACCACACTGCAGCACCGCGAGCAAACCCTCGGCTCCGGCGTCATTGTCAGTGCGCAAGGCCAAGGCTACGTGTTGACCAACAATCACGTCATTGCGAACGCCCAGAACATCCAGGTGCTGCTCTACGACGGCCGCATTGCCAAGGCGACCCTGGTCGGCGCTGATGAGGAGTCCGACCTGGCGGTTCTGAAAATCGACGCCAGCAACCTGCCGGTGATCCACCTGGCCGACCAGCAACCACTCCGCGCCGGCGACGTGGTACTGGCGATCGGCAACCCGCTCGGACTCAACCAGACCGTGACGATGGGCATCGTCAGTGC
>JBBQQL010000173.1:0-8904 GCA_038215995.1 Lysobacterales bacterium | reverse complement strand
TCCCGGCGCGCTTGTATGGGCGCAAGAGCACTGGCGGCGAGGTCGAGATCCTGATCGAGCGCGTCACCGGCGCCCACGAGGCCACGGTGCAGCTTGGGGTCAGCAAGAAGCCGAAGGAAGGGTCGCGGATCGAGCTGGCCGACGGCAGTCATGCGTTGGTGCTGGGTCGTGACGAGAGCTTCTTCCGGCTGCGTTTCGAGGCACCGGAGCCGCTGGAGAAATTGCTGCTCAAGCTGGGTGAGATGCCGTTGCCGCCCTATATCGACCGCCAGGCTGATGCCAGCGACATGGAGCGCTACCAGACCGTGTTCGCGCGCGAGCCCGGTGCCGTCGCGGCGCCTACCGCCGGCTTGCATTTCGATGAGGCCACGCTGGCCGAGTTGCATCGTCGCGGGGTGGAGTTCGGTTACATCACTCTGCATGTGGGGGCGGGGACCTTCCAGCCAGTACGCGCCGATGATCTGAAAGATCACCAGATGCATCGCGAATGGCTCAACGTCGGCGCGCACCTGATCGAACAGATCCGCCGTACCCGCGCCGCCGGTGGCCGGGTGATCGCGGTGGGAACCACGGTGGTGCGTGCCCTGGAAAGCGCCAGCAAGGATGGAGAGCTGCACCCATTCGCCGGCGAGACGCAGATTTTCATCTTCCCCGGCTACCGTTTCAGCAGCATCGACGGCCTGCTCACCAACTTCCACCTGCCGCAGTCGACCCTGCTGATGCTGGTATCGGCCCTGGCCGGGCGCGAGTTCATGCTCGGCGCGTATCGACATGCGGTGGAGCAGGGTTACCGTTTCTTCTCCTACGGGGATGCCATGCTGATTCTTCCGCACGGCAAATAAGGGCTCTCATGCAAGTGGATTTCACCCAGCTCGATGCCGCCGAGTCCTATCGATGGCTGTCTTCCACGGTGACGCCGCGGCCGATCGCCTGGGTGTCGACCGTATCGGCCAAGGGGGTGGCCAATCTCGCGCCCTTCAGCTTTTTCCAGGTGATCTGTGATGACCCGGCCACGCTGATGGTGAATGTCGGCCTGCATGCCGGTGACCGGCTGAAAGACACCGTGCGCAACGTGCAGGAAACCGGCGAGCTGGTGATCCACCTGGTCAGCCGTGCGGCAGCCGAGGCGATGAACGCTACCGCCGCCACCTTGCCGCATGATCAGAGTGAGTTCGAACTGGCCGGCATCGCGACCATGCCGAGCACGCTGGTCAAGCCGCCGCGCATTGCCGACGCGGCCGTGGCCTTCGAGTGCGAGCTGGCCGAGATCAAGCCGTACCCGGCTGATCATCCGCGTCAGTTCCTGATCTTCGCCAGGGTCCTGCTCGGTCACATCGACGATGCGGTGCTGGTGGACGAACGTCATGTCGATCCGGCAAAACTCGATCTGGTCGGCCGTCTCAGCGGCAGCTTGTACGCCACCACCCGCGACCGTTTCTCGATGAAGCGCCCGCCCTGAGTCGTGGCGGGCGAGCCGGAGGCCCGGTGTCCGGTTAAACTTGTGCGGATGACTTCCATGACTTTCGATCTCTCCGCCACCGACGGCGCCGCGCGTCGGGGCCGGCTCACGTTCGACCGGGGCACGGTGGAAACGCCGGCATTCATGCCGGTGGGTACCTACGGTTCGGTCAAGGCGATGACGCCTCGCGACGTGCGCGAGACCGGCGCCGAGATCATTCTCGGCAACACGTTTCACCTGTTCCTGCGGCCGGGACTGGAGATCGTCGAGAAATTCGGTGGCCTGCACAAGTTCATCGGCTGGGACAAACCCATCCTCACCGACTCGGGTGGCTTCCAGGTGTTCTCGCTGGCACACAAGCGAAAGATCAGCGAGGAGGGGGTGACGTTTGCCTCGCCGGTGGACGGCTCGAAAGTATTCCTGTCGCCCGAAGTGTCGATGCAGATCCAGACCACCCTGGATTCCGACATTGCGATGATCTTCGACGAGTGCACGCCGTATCCGGCGAGCGAGCAGGTGGCCAGCGATTCGATGGAGCTGAGCCTGCGCTGGGCCGAGCGCTCGCGCCGCGCGTTTGACGACTTGAAGAACCCGAACGCGCTGTTCGGCATCGTGCAGGGCAGCGTGTACGAGAATCTGCGCCAGCGCTCCGCCGCCGGGCTGGTGAATATCGGCTTCGATGGCTATGCGGTCGGTGGCCTGGCGGTGGGCGAGCCGGAGGCCGAGCGCAATCATGCGCTCGATTTCACGGTGCCGCTGTTGCCGGTGGACAAGCCGCGCTATCTGATGGGGGTGGGGCGCCCGGAAGACATCGTCGAGGCCGTACGCCGCGGCATCGACATGTTCGATTGCGTGATGCCGACCCGCAACGCCCGCAACGGCTTCCTGTTCACGGCCGAGGGTACGCTGCGCATCCGCAACGCCAAGTATTCGCTGGATACCCGGGTGATCGAGGAGGGCTGCGACTGCCATGCCTGCAGCAACGGCTTCAGTCGCGCCTACCTGCGCCATCTCGATCGCTGCAACGAGATCCTCGGCAGCCAGCTCGCCACCATGCACAACCTGCGCTATTACCAGCGGCTGATGGTGGGTTTGCGCGCGGCGATCGCGGATGGTGCACTGGAATCCTTCACGCGGGAGTTCTACGCCCGGCGTCAAGGCACGGTGGTTGCGTAGGAGCCCGCTGGCGGGCGGTGTTTGGTTTGTACGCGACAATGCATCGCCAGCCAGCGGGCTCCTGCGAGGGTCAAGGGGACCGTGCACGGGTGGGGGGTGCATGGCATAATCGAGAATCTTTTACCGGGCGTTCAGCTGAAATCGCTGACAGCGCCATAACTTGCGAGACAAAATGATGAGCTTTCCGATCTCCAGCGTAATCGCCCAGGCCGCCGCTGCGCAGCCCGCCGGCGGTGGCATGTCCATGATCATCATGATGGTGGTGCTGTTTGGCCTGATGTATTTCATGATGATCCGCCCGCAGATGAAGCGTCAGAAGGAACATCGTGCGCTGATCGCCGGCCTGGCCAAGGGCGACGAAGTGGTCACCAACGGCGGCATCGCCGGACGCGTGGAGGAAGTGGGTGAGACCTTCATCAGCGTTGAAATTGCAGCAAACGTGAGCGTGAAGGTGCAGAAGGGCTCGGTGCAGCAGGTTTTGCCCAAGGGTTCGCTGAAGTCCGTTTGATGGTGTCATGCCGCCTGCAGGCGGCTGCGCTTTCACCGAGTATTCCTCGATTGTTGCTACCGCCGCGGCCTGTTGCCGCGGCTTTGACGGGTTCAAGGCATGAGTGATTTTCCCCGCTGGAAGTACGCGCTGGTTGCGCTGGTGATGTTGTTCGGCGTGATTTACGCGTTGCCGAACGCTTTCAAACCCGTGCCGGCGGTGCAGGTCACCGCCAACCGCGGCGCGCCACCGATCGACCAGTCGCTGCAGCAGAAGGTACAGACGGCGCTGCAGCAGCAGCACATCGCCTTCGGCGCGGTGAGCGTGCAGGGCGAGAGCCTGCTGGCGTCGTTCAGCAATACCGACGTGCAGAGGAGCGGCTCCGATGCGATCAAGGCTTCGCTTGGCGACTCCTACTCGGTGGCGTTCAAGCTTGAGTCCACGGTACCGGTCTGGCTGCGCGCGATCGGTGCCCGCTCCATGCCGTTGGGCCTGGATCTGCAGGGGGGCGTGCATTTTCTGATGCAGGTCGATGAGAACGACGTCATCGACAAGCAGCAAAGCAGTTATGCAGACGATATCCGCAGCCTGCTGCGCGACAAGAATGTTCGCTACGAATCGGTAGCCGTCAGCCCCGTGCGTGAGCAGGGCATTGCCGTGGTGCTGCGTTCGGCCGACGACCGCTCCAAGGCGTCTGACGACATTGCCGTCGAGTACAACGACCTGCTGGTATCCAATGGTCCCAGCACCGGTGACCGTTACATGCTCAACGTGGTGATCAAGCCTGAAAAGTTGCGCGCCCTTGCGCTCGGCGCGATCACCCAGAACCTGCAGACACTGCGCAACCGCATCAACGTGCTGGGTGTGTCCGAGCCGCTGATCCAGCAGCAGGGCGACAACCACATCGTGGTTGATCTGGCCGGTGTGCAGGACCCGGCCGAGGCGAAAAAATTGATCGGCACCGTGGCTACCCTGGAATATCGGCCGGGTATCGGAAACGCCGGTGATCAACGGGCAACGGACGCCGAGCGGACCGGAATCATTCCGCCTGATGCCAATCTCTACCGCATGCGTGGCAGCAACCTGCCTGTGCTGGTGAGCAAGAAGGTCATCGTCACCGGCAAGGAATTGGTCGACGCTTCCTCTGGCATCGATCAGCAAAGCGGTACGCCCAAGGTGGACGTTACCTTGAACGCGGCCGGCGCCCGAAAGATGAGCGACTTCACCAACGCCAATGTCGGCAAGCCGATGGCGGTGGTTTATGTCGAGCGTGTGACCGAGACCAAGATGGTCGACGGCAAGGAAGTGCGTACCCCGAAGATCACCGAATCGGTAATCAACGACGCCAACATTGGCAGCCCGTTCGGGAAGCAGTTCCAGACCACCGGCCTTGCCAGCCCGAAAGAGGCTTCGGAGCTGGCGCTGCTGCTCAAGGGCGGTGCATTTGCTGCGCCGGTCGACATCATCGAGGAAAGCGTGATCGGTTCCAGCCTCGGCGCTGACAACATCGACAAGGGCTTCAAGGCGGTGATGCTCGGCCTCGCCCTGGTGCTGTTGGCCGCGGCGATCTACTACAAGCTGTTTGGCCTGGTGGCGGATATCGCGCTGTTCTTCAACCTGGTGATCCTGGTGGCGGTGATGTCGCTGATCGGTGTCACCCTGACCATGCCGGGCATCGCGGGTATCGTGCTGACCCTGGGCATGGCGATCGATGCGAACGTGCTGATCTGCGAACGCGTGCGAGAGGAGTTGCGCAACGGTTCCACGCCGCACGCGTCGATCCGCGCTGGCTATGAGAAAGCGTGGTCGACCATTCTGGACGCCAACGTCACCCACCTGATCGCTGCCCTGGCACTCACCACGATGGGTACCGGCGCGATCAAGGGCTTCGGTGTCACGCTGATGATCGGCATCCTGACTTCGTTGTTCACCTCGGTGACCCTGACCCACGCGTTCACCGCGTTGATCCACGGCAACCGCAAGCTCAAGACCCTTTCGGTGTAAGGGCGGGAATCACGATGGAAATTTTCAATCACAACAGCAATATCCCGTTCCTCGGCATGCGCAAGTACAGCGTCGCGCTGGCCTTGCTGCTGATGGTGGCCTCGATCTTCCTGATCGCCACCAAGGGCCTGAACTACGGCCTCGACTTCACCGGCGGCGTCTCCATGACGGTCGATTACGACCAGTCCGTGCAGATCGCCGACGTGCGTGACGCATTGAGCAAGGGTGGGCTGCCCGACGCCGTGGTGCAGAGCCTGGGCGGAACCCGCGAAGTGTCGATCCGCTTCCAGGCCAAGGACGATCCGGAGTCATTGCAGGCAAACGGTACGGTCAACCTCGACCGCGTCTCCGCCGACGTCATGAAGAAGCTGCAGGCGATGCGCCCGGATGCAAAACTGAAGGGCCGCAACTTCGTCAGCGCCGAAGTCGGTGCCGAGTTGAAGACCGATGGCACCTGGGCCGCCCTGTTCGTGATGCTGGGCATCATGGGCTACCTGTGGATCCGCTTCGAGCGCCGCTTCGCGATCGCTGCGGTGGCTACCGAAGTGCATGACGTACTGGTGACGCTGGGCATCCTGGCGCTGGTGCAGCGCTCGTTCGACATGACCGTACTGGCCTCGGTGCTGGCGGTGATCGGTTACTCGATCAACGACAAGGTGGTGGTGTTCGATCGTATCCGCGAGTTGTTCCGGCTGGCGCGCAAGGCTGAGCCCGAGGAAGTGCTCAACCGCTCGATCAACAGCACGCTGTCGCGAACCATCATCACTTCGCTGTTTACCAGCATCACCATGGGCGCGATGTATTTCATCGGCGGCCCGGCCGTACACGGCTTTGCCATCACCATGCTGATCGGCATCCTGGTCGGCACGCTGTCGTCGATCTTCGTGGCCAGCCCGATCCTGTTGTGGCTGGGCGTGTCGAAGAAGGATCTGATGCCGGTGACGCGCGATAACCCCGAGTTGGCGCGGCGCCCCTGAGGCGTCGGTCAAACGAAATCGAAAAAAGCCCGGCGTTGCCGGGTTTTTTTTGCCCGATACCATCAGTTGGCTGCGGTAAGGGGCCTCCGGCGATTCGCACCGGAGGCCTAAATTTTTTCCGGTGGGGGCCGATACCCCACGTGAGGGATATTCGATCCCGTGACGGAATCCATATGCTTGTCGTTGTCGGCACCTTGGTTGTGATCATCAGCGTACTGGGCGGCTATGTGCTTTCGCATGGTCATCTGCTTGCGCTGTGGCAGCCTTACGAACTGTTGATCATCGGTGGCGGCGCCGCGGGTGCGTTCCTCATCGCCAACCCGGCCAAGGTGGTCAAGTCGTCCTTCACCGGTTTGATCGGTTTGCTGAAAGGACCGGCCTATCGTCGTCAGGACTATGTTGATCTGCTTTCCCTGCTGTATGACATTTTCAGCGTCATGCGCAAGGAAGGGTTGTTGGGTCTTGAATCCCATATCGAGGACCCTTCAAGCAGCCCCGTTTTTTCAGCGTATCCGCGGCTGCTGGCGGAACATCACCTGATCGAGTTCATCACCGATTGCCTGCGCCTGATTGTAGGCGGCAGCATGAACCCGCACGAGCTTGAGGCCTTGCTCGAGGTGGAGATTGAAACCCATCACCATGAGGCCGAAGCACCGTCCATGGCGGTCAACAAGTCGGCCGACTCCTTGCCCGGCTTCGGTATCGTCGCCGCCGTGCTCGGCATCGTCACCACGATGTCTTCGCTCGGTGGCGACACGTCGAAAATCGGCGAGCACATCGCCGGTGCCCTGGTCGGCACCTTTCTCGGCATCCTGCTCTGCTACGGCTTTCTGGGCCCATTGGCTTCGGCGATGGAAAGCAAGGCGCAGGAGGATGGAAAGGCGTTCGAATGTGTGAAGGTCGCGCTGCTGGCCAACCTGCGAGGTTACAACCCGATGGTGGCCGTGGAGTTTGCACGCAAGTCGCTGTCGGGTCAGACCCGTCCGAGTTTTGTGGATCTGGAGGGCCATCTTAAAGGCGACCGCAGCGGAGCGGGCGCGTGAGTGATGAACTCCAGCCGATCATCGTCCGCCGCGGCAAGAAGGCCAAACATGGCCATCATGGTGGTGCATGGAAGGTGGCCTACGCCGACTTCGTGACGGCCATGATGGCGTTCTTCCTCGTGATGTGGCTGCTGGGCGTGGGCACGCGCGAGCAGAAGGCCGCCGTGTCGGAATACTTCAAGAACCCGAGCAACACGCCGGGCACCGCCACCATGGCGCCACCCGGCAAGATCGGACCCGGCGGTGCCAGCGACAGTGCCATCAAGCTGGGTGGCGCGATGGACATCCCGCGCGGGCCGGGTAAAGACAAGCATGGCGCGCCAGTAGCCAAGGGCGACATCAAGCTGGCCGCGGAGCAAGCCAGGTTCCAGGAAAAGCAGCGGTTGGAAGAGCTGATGCAGCAGCTGAATGCCGCCATCCAGAGCAGCCAGGCGCTGGCACCGTTCAAGGACCAGCTGCTGATCGACATCACGCCCGAAGGGTTGCGCATCCAGATCATCGACAAGCTCAACCGGCCGATGTTCGACATTGGCAGCGCGACACTCAAGCCCTATACCGTCGATATCCTTAGTGAGCTGGGCAAGACGATCAACGGCGTGCCGAACATGCTCAGCATCTCGGGGCATACCGATGATGCGCCCTACAGCGGCAGCAATGGCTACAGCAACTGGGAGTTGTCGGCGGACCGCGCCAATGCCGCACGCCGCGCCTTGATCGCTGGCGGGCTGGCAAGTGACAAGATCGCCTTGGTGGTGGGTCTCGCCTCGGCGGTTCCCTTCGACAAGGCTGATCCACGCGACGCGACCAACCGCCGCATCAGCATCATCGTGATGACCAAGCAGGCCCAGGACGCGGCGTTGTCGCAGCAGACGGCTGGATTGCCCGGTGACGAGAGCAGCGCGCCTGCCGCAGCGCCCGGGCCGGCTTCGGCTCCAGCAGTGGCTCCCGCGGCGCCAGCGGCGCTGCTGCCATACAGCTCACCATCAGCCGCGGCGGTCAATGCGCCGCTGCCGCCGGTTCCTGCGACCATCTCGCCAGCACAGACTGATCCTTCGGCGGCACAGGCCAACGCGGCGGCTGCCCCAGGCCAACCCCTGGCGCACTGAGTTCACTGGCTGCCATCGGGGCGCAGTTGCGCATCGATCTGTTGCAGACGCTCGGGTGTGCCGACGTCGGTCCACCGTCCAGCATGGTGCGAGCCACTCACGCCATGGCCAGCCATGACCGCGCGCAGCAGAGTCGACAGCTTGAAGGGCGGCGGCGCGGCATTTTCGCCGACTGACTTGCCGATGGTCAGTTGCCAATCCTGCAGCAGTTGTGGCCGAAACACGCCAATGCCGCTGTAGGTGAGTTTGGGCTCGCCGTGTTCATGCAGCATGCCCTGCGCGTCCAGCGCGAAATCGCCGAGCGGGTGGTGCGCCGGGTTGTCGACCATCAGCAGGTGTGCCAGCCCGGCCGGCTCGACCGGCAGTGCCGCAAAGTCGGCATCGCAGAAGACATCGCCGCTGACCGCGATGAACGGCTCGTTGCCCAGCAGCGGCAGTGCGTTGAGCATGCCGCCGCCGGTTTCCAGCGGCGTGACGCCTTCGTAGGCATAGCGGATGCGCAGGCCCCAGCGCGAGCCGTCACCCAGCGTCTGCGGAAACTGTTCGGCCAGGTGCGAGGTATTGATCACCACGTAATGCACGCCGGCCGCGGCCAGTCGCTGCAGATGCCATTCGATCAACGGCTTGCCGCCAACGGGCAGCAGCGGCTTGG
>JBBQQL010000172.1:0-8940 GCA_038215995.1 Lysobacterales bacterium | reverse complement strand
TTCGACACCTTCATGGAGTCGAGCTGGTACTACGCGCGCTACACCAGCCCCGGCGCCAACGCGCAGATCGACGAACGCGCCAACTACTGGCTGCCGGTCGACCAGTACATCGGCGGCATCGAACACGCGATCATGCACCTGCTGTATTTCCGCTTCTATCACAAGCTGTTGCGTGACGCGGGCATGGTGCATTCGGACGAGCCGGCACAGAACCTGCTGTGCCAGGGCATGGTGATTGCCGAGACGTTCTACCGCGACAACGCCGACGGTTCGAAGGACTGGATCAACCCCGCTGCGGTCGAGATCCAGCGCGACGAGAAGGCGCGCGTGGTCGGCGCCACGCTCAAGGCGGATGGCAAGCCGGTGCAGATCGGCGGCACCGAGAAGATGTCCAAGTCCAAGAACAACGGCATCGATCCGCAGACGATGGTGGACAAGTACGGTGCCGACACGGTGCGCCTGTTCTCGATGTTCGCCGCGCCGCCGGAACAGTCACTGGAATGGAGCGAGGCCGGTGTCGAAGGCATGTCGCGCTTCCTCAAGCGGCTGTGGCGCGAAGTCACCGCGCATGCGGCAAACCCGGACCATCCGCAGACCGATCCGGCCGCGCTGGATGCTGCGCAGAAAACGCTGCGCCGGCAGGTGCACGAAACGATCCAGAAGGTCAGCGACGATTTTGGTCGGCGCCATGCGTTCAACACCGCCATCGCCGCCTTGATGGAACTGCTCAACGCGCTGAACAAGTTCAACGACCAGAGCGAGCAGGGCCGCGCCGTGCGCCACGAGGCGCTGGAGGCGATGGTGCTGCTGCTGAACCCGGTAGTGCCGCATATCAGTCATGCGCTGTGGCAGGTGCTCGGCCATGCGCAGTCGGTGCTGGAAGATCAGCCCTGGCCGCAGGTGGATCCGGCCGCGCTGGTGCGCGACTCGGTGACCCTGGCGGTGCAGATCAACGGCAAGTTGCGCGCTACCATCGAGCTGCCGGTCAGCGCCTCGAAAGAGGAGGCCGAAGTGATGGCTCGGGCGCAGCCGCAGGTCGTGGGGTTTCTGGAAGGCCTGACGGTGCGCAAGGTCATCGTGGTGCCCGGCAAGATCGTCAATATCGTCGCAGGATGAAATCCATGAGCTTCAGCCACGCCGCGCGTCTGCTTCAAACCTCCCTGCTGCTGGTCGCGGCGCTTGCCCTGGCCGGTTGCGGTTTTCATCTGCGCAAGAACGCCAGCCTGCCGTCGTCGATGCAGCGCATCCATGTGAATGCACCGGCCAATGCCGTGCTGCAACGGCATCTGGCACGGGCGCTGGAGACCTCCGGCATCACCATCGAAGACAATGCTGGTCCGGGCATCGCCGAGTTGAACGTGCCGGTGGCTGCGTTCAACAACCAGACCCTGACCGGCGGCGGTTACGTGCGCGTGTCCGAGTTTGCGGTGCACTATCAGGTCAAGTTCAGCGTCACCGACGCCAGCGACCAGATCCTGATTCCACTGCAGACCATCAACATGTCGCGTGAATTCAGCTACGACGCCACCAACACGGTCGGCAATGCCTCGCAGATCGACGAAATCCAGCGCAGCCTCAACGATGACATGGTCCAGGCGATCCTGTTGCGACTGGAGGCTGCCGGCAAGCACGGCGTGGTGGCACCGGCGCCGGCCACCAGCACGCACTGATGCCGCTCAGTCCCGGTCAGTGGCAGAAGGCGTTGTCAGCCGATCGGCTGGCGCCGGTGTATCTGCTCGCCGGTGAGGAGCTGCTGGTACTCGAGGCTGCCGATGCGCTGCGCGCGCAGGCGAAAAAGCTCGGGTACAGCGAGCGCGAGGTGCTCGAGGCGGGCCAGCATTTCGACTGGAACGATCTGGCACGCGCCGGCGCCAGCATGTCGCTGTTTGCTACCCGCCGGCTGATCGATCTGCGCCTGCCCACCGGCCGTCCGGGTATCGAGGGTGCCAAGGCGATCAACGCGTTCTGTGCCGATCCGCCGCCGGATGTGACCTTGCTGGTCACCGCGATGGAGTGGAGCAGCAAGCATGACGGGGCTTGGAGCAAGAAGCTCGATGCCAGCGGCACGATGGTGGTATTCAACGCACCGCGCGCGCACGAGTGGGGCAGCTGGATTGGCGCGCGGCTGGCCTCGCGCGGACTGTCCGCCACGCCCGACGCGGCAGCCTTGCTGGCCGAGCGGGTCGAGGGCAACCTGCTCGCCGCGGCGCAGGAAATCGACAAGCTGGTCGTGTTGCATGGTGAAGGCCGGATCGATGCTACCGAGATGGAAACCCTGGTCGCTGATAGCGCCCGTTACGACGCTTTCAAGCTCACTGATGCAGCGTTCGCCGGTGACGGCGCGCGCGCGCTGCGCGTACTGGCCGGCCTGCGCGCCGAGGGCGACGAGTTGATCGCGCTGATGGGCTGGCTGGTCAATCAACTGCAGATGGCCCTGCGCCTGGCCAATGCGCGCGACTTTGCAGCGCAGGCCAAGGTCGAGCGGCTGTGGCAATCGCGCGAACAACTGTTTCGCCAGGCGCTGCGTCGCGCGCCGCGCGAGCACTGGCTCAACTGTCTGGCGCGTGCCTCGCGGATCGACCGCATCGCCAAGGGCCGCGAGACTGGCGATGTCTGGCGCGAAGCCGAGCGCCTCATTGCGGTCATCGCCGAACCGCGCGCGGCCAAGGCGCTGGCATGAAGCCGCTGGCGGTATTCGGCGGCACCTTCGATCCGATCCATCTGGGTCACCTGTGCGTCGCCTGGGAAGCCGCCGAGTTGCTCGATGCCGATGTGCTGATGATGCCCTCGGGCGTGCCGCCGCACCGGCCGCCGCCGATTGCCAGCGCCGATCAGCGCGTGGCCATGTTGCAGGTGGCCCTGCGCGACCAGTCGCGGCTGGTGCTGGATGCGCGCGAGCTGACGCGCAGCGGGCCGTCCTACACGGTCGACACCATGATCGAGCTGCGCGCCGAGCAGGGCGATCGCCCGCTGGTGCTGTTGCTCGGCGCCGATGCCTTCGCCGGTCTGCCCGGCTGGCATGGCTGGCGCCAGTTGTTCGAGTTGGCGCACATCGGTGTGCTGAGCCGGCCCGGCGAGCAGGCGGTATTGCCCGACGCGCTGAAACTTGAGGCGGCCCCGCGCTGGGTGGACGATCCGGCCGCGCTGGGAACCTTGCCGTCGGGCAAGCTGATCGCGCTGTCGGTCACCCCAATGGAAATCTCCGCCACGCGTATCCGCGAGCTGATCGCCGCCGGGCGCGAGCCGCGCTATCAACTGCCCTCGGGCTTGTTCGATCAGCCGGCGCTGCTGTCGCCATATCGGCGCTGAGCGCCCCCGGCAACTCAGCCGGCGGCGTCAGCCACGCCTTCCGGCGCACCGCGTTGCAACACGTCGGGGAGTGCCTCGCCGTTTTCAATGAATGACAGCGACACCGAGTTGAGGCAGTGGCGATCACCGGTGGGCTTGGGGCCGTCGGGGAAAACATGGCCCAAGTGGCTGCCGCAGCGGGCGCAGACTTCCTCGGTGCGGATCATGCCGTAGCTGGTGTCGCGGATCAGCCTGATATGCGCATCGTCGTACGGCTGGAAAAAGCTCGGCCAGCCGGTGCCGGAATCGAACTTCGCGCTGGAACGGAACAATGGCATGCCGCAGAAACGGCAGGTGTAGACGCCGTCCTTCTTGTTGTCCAGAAACACGCCGCAGAAGGCCGCTTCGGTGCCGTGTTCCAGCAGTACGCGTTTCTCGTCGGCCGAGAGGCTTGCCGTGATGTTCTTGCGCTGGGTATCGGTGGGCGGGGTGAGGTCGAAGGCGGTCATGGGTTACTCCTGGCGATCGAATGTAGAAGCTGATGTGCTCAATTCGATGTGGGGGCATCGCGGGTTACCCCAAGCTGCGCCCGTTCGATTGATCCAGCTGCCCCTGCACCTCGTTGATCGAGTCGCGGATGCGCTTGCTGAAAACCGAGTCGTCGTGGTGGATCAGCAGCAGGTGGTCGGTGGCGCGGGTCATGGCGACGTAGAGCAGGCGGGCCTCGTCGGCTTCGCTCTGGCCTTCCTTCGGTAGCGAGCCGAGGCCGGGGATGATCACCATCGGAAATTCCAGGCCTTTGCTGGAATGCATGGTGATCAGCTTGACGCTGTCTTCGACCACGAACAGGGTCTGCTTGCCGGTGTGGTCGGCGAGTCGGCTGGGGATGTCCAGGTCCTTGAGTATCGCGTGCAGCTTTTCGCCCTCCCACTGGTTGCGGTAGATCACTGCCATGTCGGACCAGGGGCGGCCATGCGCGTGTTCATCGCGCAGCCGGGCGATCAGCACGTCGAGCTGGGCGCGCGCGGTATCGGTGCGCACCAGCTCGGGTACCGGGCCGCGACGGCCGGCGCTCTCCGGGGCGATCAGCGGTACGCCGTCGTCATCGTCACTGCGCGATTCGAGCAGGTCGTGCGCAAAGGCGCGCGCCACCGAGAGGATTTCCAGGGTGTTGCGATAGTTGAGCTTGAGGATGGTGGTGCGCCCTTGCGCCTGCACACCGAGGCTTTTCCAGCTGATCTTGCGCCGGTCGGTATTGCCATAGATGTTCTGCGCATCGTCATACAGGACCAGCAGCGAATTGGTCGCCGGGTCGATCATCTGCACGATCAGCTTGTACCAGTCCGGCTCGAAGTCGTGGCCTTCGTCGACCAGCACGGCGCCGTACTGGAAGCGCGGGATCTGCCCGCGATCGACGCCATCGATGACGTTTTGCACCATCTGCTCGAAGAAATCCTTGCTGCCCTGTGCGGGCAGGTCCACGTGGTAGGCCACCAGCATTTTCCGGCACCACTTGTGGAAGTTGTAGACCTGCACTTTCTCGCTCAGGCCGCGCTCGCCGATCAGTTGTTCCAGCCGCGCGGCCAGCGTCTTGTTGTAGCAGAGCACCAGAATCGGCTTGCCCATCTCGCGTGCCAGCTGCATCGCGCGGAAGCCCAGGATCATGGTCTTGCCCGAGCCGGCAACGCCGTGGATGATCCGGTGCTCGCCGCCGATTGAACGCGCCAGTTGCTCCTGCTGACCATCCATCACCTTGACCAGGTCGGGGATCTCCAGCGGTCGTACCGCGGCATCGGTGGGGCCGAACAGGCCGAACTGGCCGCTGCCGGCTTCCACCCGCAGCTCGGGGAACAGGTGCCAGCGCACGCGGTCGATCTGCGGCAGGGTCAGCGCCACCGGGAATACCTGCGGGAACATCGCCCACAGCCGCTCCTGGAACGCCTCGGCCTCGACCGTCTCGTACAGCTCGTCGCGGCAGATCACCAGGTGCTCGGGCAACACCTCGGCCAGCGCGCCCTCGTCGAACTGCTTGCGGGTGATATTGGCCAGCACCACGCCCCAGGCCCACGGCATGATCAGCTTGCCCGCGTGGCGCGAGCCTTCCGGGTGGCGCAGCGCGGGGTCACGTTCGAGCACCACGCCGATTTCCAGCGCATAGGCGCGCGCCTGCAGCAGCGGGTTGTTCTCCTTCACCAGGCCGCGCTCGGTGACCAGGGTGAACTGGGTGCTGTCGGCATGGCGGATGGTGTCGGCCTTCCAGTCTTTCACTTCCAGCACCAGCAGGCCGCGGCGTGGGTGAAAGATCACGAAATCCGGGTGGCGTTGCTTCAGCCCGACCGGCACGTCGTACCACAGCAGGTAGTCGTCCTCGAGCTTGTGCTCCAGGCGTTCCGAGACGCGCTTCTCACCGCCGGTCATCCGTGGCAGGCAGCTATTGCGGGTGGGAATGAGCGTGGCCATCCTGCGTCCATCAAGGTTCAAGCTGATGAAAGTAGCGAAACCCCGGCGGCTGTCAACGTTGCCATTCTTCAGAACGGGCGGGTACTGCCGCTATTATTGAACCCCGGCTGGTCCGGAGTGATACAAATGGCTACCACCTGACGTACCTGCGGGGCCGGTCCAGCGAGGGCATGATGTCCACCCACATTGAAACACTGTCGCTGATCAGTACCGTGCAGACCGCGGTGCTGGCGATGATGTTGTGGGCTGGCGCGCACGGCGGTGCGGGCACGGCGCGCAGGAGCCTGCATCTGCGCGCTCTTGCATTCGCGATCGAGGCAGCGGGGTGGGGCTCTCTGGCGGCGAGTACCTACGTGTCGCCCGCCGTGCTGCTGCTGGGTGGCAACGCACTGAACCTGATCGCGATGGGCATGAGCGTAATCGCGCTGCGCATGCTGCTGGAGGAGCCCTTGCGCTGGCGGCTGGTGCTGTCGATCGGGGTGATCGGCTGGCTCGGCGTCGCCTGGTTTGGCATCGTCCAGCCGAACTATCTCTATCGGGTGCTGTGGGGTTCGGTCGCGATCACCCTCAACATGCTGTTGAACGTGGAGGCGCTGACCCGCGGTTTTCGGTGGCAGTCCTCACGCGCTCGCATGATATTGCTGCTGTTCTGCGTGATGGCCATCGTGCTCGTGGCATGGCGCAGCGGCCAACTGTGGTTTGGTGCGCAACTGCCCGGCGGCACCAGCGTGCCCAGCCCCACCAATTTTTTCTACATCATGCTTTCGGGCATGCAGCCCCTGTTTGCCAGCATCGGCTTCTTGCTGCTGTACAACGAGATTCTGCAGGGGGAGCTCAACTTGCTGGCACGCGTCGACCCGTTGACCGGGGTGAGAAATCGACTGGCCACCAACGAGATGATGGAGTACCTGCTTGCTCGCGCCGAGCGCAAGGAGCAGGTGCTGGCCGTGTTGATGATTGATGCGGATCATTTCAAATCAGTCAACGATCGTTTCGGGCACGCTGGTGGCGACGAGGTATTGCAGGGGATAGTGACGGGTATTCGCGCCTGCCTGCGTGAAAGCGATGTATTGGGTCGGGTGGGCGGCGAGGAGTTCGTGGTGCTGTCGCCCGAAACCAGCTTGAACGGCGCGCTGACGCTGGCCGAGCGCATCCGCAAGCGAGTGGAGACCATGCCGCTGCAAGTCGATGGCAAGGCTGTGCAGCTCACTTTGTCCATCGGAGTCACCACGGCTGCGCTGGCTGAGCGGGACGCGGAGGCGGTGTACAAGCGGGCCGATCAGGCTCTTTATGCGGCCAAGCGTTCAGGCCGCAACCAGGTGGCGGCGACCCAGGCAGACGACCCGGCGGCCAGCCTGCCGGCGTGATCGGTCGCGGTGGCGGTTCAGCGCCAGTGGGCCAGTTCGCCCGGATCCACACCCATGCGCCGACACGCGCGGCTGGCGATGCCGTCCGTCAGCGCGGCGCGGAAGATCGGTGCAATCGACCACAGCGCGTGTGCCGCCAGTCGGGCCCGCAGCTGCTGCCTGGATTCATGGCCAAGGCGTTGAGTCGCCCAGCCCGGCAGCAGGGCCGCGCCGGCATGCAGGAACAAGTCGCGCGAAAGCCCCGCCGCGGGTACCGGCAAGCGCACCTGCGACAGCAGCCCCAGCACCACGCGTGAGCGCCCGGTGAAGGCCAGTTCGGGCTGGATTCGATGGAAGTACTCATCCACCTCACGCTCCGACGCGGGCACCTGGCTGGCGCCCAGTGCTTCGGCGATGCGGCGCACCTCGTCGTAATAGCGGTCGGCGGCACCCGCCGGCAGCGCCACATGGCTGTAGCGGCGATAGCCCTGCAGGAAGCTGTAAGCCTCGGTCACATGCACCCAGGTCAGCAGTTGCGGGTCGTTGGCCGAGTAGGGGCGGCCATCTTCGCCCACGCCGACGACACGGTTGTGGATCTGCCGCACATGCTCGATCAGCGCCTGCGTGGTTGCGCGCGGTGCATAGGTGGTGCCGCCCACGAAGGCGGTGGTGCGGCGCAGCCGGCCGACCAGGTCGTCGCGAAAGTTCGAGTGATCCCACACACCGGCCAGCGCCAGCGGATGCAGGGTTTGCAGGGTCAGTGCTGCCAGGCCGCCGGCCAGCATGCCGGGGAAGTCCGAGTGCACCCGCCAGGTGGCGCTGTCCGGCCCGAACAGGCCCGGGTCGCCCAGTGGTTGGTCGTAGTCGAGGCTGCCAGTATCGGAGCGGGGGAACGCGCGCAGAACCCAGCGGCGAATCGGTTCGCGCGCGGGTCGGGTCAGCAGATCGATCGGAGAGGGCATACGGCGAGTTTATCGTCAGGATGGGCGAAGCCGGGGCCGACGCGGCCCACGCGTGTCGGGATTTGCGGCAGCCAAAGAATGGTTCGGCGGCGTTATGCGTCGGTGGCCAGTTGTATTGGGCGTGGGTTGTGCTATCAATGACAGCCATGTCCGCCTCCATCGCCCGCCTGTATTTCTGGTTTTATGGCTATCCGAAGCCAACGGCGGCGGCGCGGGCGCGATCTTGTTGAACTGATCGATACAACCACTCCGAACCGCCCACATGACTGGCGGTTTTTTTATGGCCGCCACTGAATCCTCTCAGGAGAGCTGCCATGCACCCCACCGACGATCTGCGCATCAGCGCCATCACCCGCCTCAGCACGCCCGCCGAGGTCATGCGCGACTGCGCGATCAGCGACACGGCGGCCACTACCGTCGAAGCATCGCGGCAGGTCCTGCAAGCCATCCTGGCCGGCAGCGACGACCGCCTGGCGGTGGTGATCGGGCCGTGCTCGATCCACGACCCGCGTGCCGCGCTCGAGTACGCCACGCGGCTGGCGCCCCTGCGCAGCGAGCTCGGTGACGCGCTGGAGATCGTGATGCGCGTGTATTTCGAGAAGCCGCGCACCACGGTGGGCTGGAAGGGGCTGATCAATGATCCGGATCTGGATGGCAGCTTCCAGATCGACAAGGGGCTGCGCACCGCGCGCGGCCTGCTCTGCGATATCAACGCGCTGGGCATGCCTGCCGGCTGCGAGTTCCTCGACATGATCACGCCGCAATACATCGCCGACCTGGTCGCCTGGGGCGCCATCGGCGCGCGCACCACCGAGAGCCAGGTGCATCGCGAGATGGCTTCGGGCCTGTCCTGCCCGATCGGTTTCAAGAATGGCACCGACGGC
>JBBQQL010000171.1:0-8988 GCA_038215995.1 Lysobacterales bacterium | reverse complement strand
GCCGTGCCGGCCTGCACGATGCCGGCCTGGGCACGCTCAAGCTGGCGCAGGCCCTGCTGCACGTCGCCGTCCAGTTGCTGGGAAAAGTCGCCGATCGAGCCGGTGACCAGTTCAATCTCGGTGGTGGCACGCGCGGTCTTCTCGGCCAGTTGCTTGACCTCGTCTGCCACCACGGCGAAGCCGCGGCCCGCCTCGCCGGCACGCGCGGCTTCGATGGCGGCGTTCAATGCCACCAGGTTGGTCTGGTGAGCGATCTCCTGGACCGCCCCGGTCAGTTTGCGGATCTGTGCGACCTGCTCGGCGAGCTTGCTCTGGTTGCGATTCATGGCGGAGAGCGCGCTGCGCAGCAGGCGCAGCTGCCCGTCCAGCTCGCTGACGCTGCCCTGGCCGGCGAGTCCGGAGGTACTGGCCCGGTCCAGTTCGCGGCCGGCTTGCTGCAAGGCTGTCGATATCCCGGCGCTGCCATCCGTCAAACGATCGACACTTGTGCGGCTTTCGATGGTGGCCCGGTCCATGGCGGCCTGCTCACGGGTCAACTGCTGCGCAGCGCCAAGCACCAGGCTCTGCTGTTCCATTGTCTGCAGGGCGACCGCTGCAGGCGGCTTCTCGGCCACCATGGCAAGCAGCGGCGCCAGCGTCCGTGCGGCGCGCGGATGCTTGTGCCGCAGCCGTTCCAGCTCCGCGTGATTGCCTGCGGCGGCGGCTTGCACTAATGCGGACAGTTGCTGTTTCCAGATAAAGCTCATGGGGCGGAAATCACCTTCATAGGGCGGGGTTCGCTGATGGTGCATCGTCAGAACCGTCAGAAACTTGAACAAGCAATTCACGTGCCAGTGACGGCGGCTCATGCGGCAACGCTGTTTGCTCAAGCCTGGCGCGCCGCCGCCGATAGCGGTTGCACAGGTTGCCGGTGCGGTACCTGCTTGCTTGAGGAAACTGCATGGGCGGCACGCTGCTGGACAAGGTTGCGCAACATACACGGCTGGCCGGGCACAACCGGGTGGCCATGTTGCTGTTCCGGCTGGGTGACGCGCAGTTGTTCGGCATCAATGTATTCAAGGTGCGCGAGGTGTTGCGGCGCCCGCCGATGGAACGCATGCCCGGGCAGCACCCGATGCAGGCAGGAACCTGCGACTACCGCGGGCAGACCATTCCGGTGATCGATCTTGCCGCGGCGCTGGGTTACGCGCCGCTGCGCGACGTGGAGTCGGCCCATCTGATGGTGACCGAGTTCAGTCGCACGGTGCAGGGTTTCCTGGTGGCGGATCTGCAGCACATGGTGCATTGCGATGGCGAGTCCATGGTGGCGCCGTCCAGTACGCTGGGCTATGGCGCCCGGGTCAATGCGGTCACGCGTATCAATGGCGCCTTGCTGGCAGTGGTCGACGTGGAGCATGTATTGGCCAGTATCGACGTTGCCCCGGCCGAGCTTTCCATGGAGATGCAGCGGCAGATCAGCAGTCGCGCGCGTTGCTCACGGCGCGTGATGGTGGTCGACGACTCGCTTATCGCACGGCGCCGGGTGGTTGGCCTGCTCGGCAAGATGAATATCGAGAGCGTCGTCGCCCATGACGGGCGCGAAGCGCTGGATCGGTTGCTGGAGTTCGCGCGGGCGGGCGAGGAGCAACAAGTAGGGCTGGTGGTGTCGGATATCGAAATGCCGCGGCTGGATGGCTATGCGCTGACCCGTGCCATCCGCGAAACGCCGAGCCTGCGCCAGCTCAAGGTGGTGCTGCACAGTTCCCTCAGTGGCCTGTTCAACGAGGGCATGGTGAAGGAGGTCAGGGCGGATCGCTTCGTGGCCAAATTCCAGCCGGACGTACTGGCCCAGACCGTACTCGACCTGCTGGCTTCCGTCGAGCCGGAGCCTCGCCGCTGAGCCAGCGCTGAGCGTCGCGTCGTTGGCGCGTCAACAAACCGTCTTCTCTCCCGCTTCGGCGTGCCATGCTGCCGCCGTGATTCCATGAAACCCAGTCACAGCAAGGGTTTCAAGGCCATGGCATGCAATTTGCCTTCACTCCCGTGCAGCAACTGCCCTGCGGAGCGAAGCAATGAGCCTGACCACTGACAACCTGTTTGGAATAAATACCCAGGCGCTGAACCTCTGGCAGCGTCGCAGTGAGGTGCTGGCCAGCAACATGGCCAATGCCGACACGCCGGGGTATCTCGCGCGTGATATCGATTTTCGCAAGGCGCTGACTGCCGCCAGTGGTGGCTCTGACGGCAACCTCGCACTGCAGACCACCGCGCCGGGACAGATCGGCAGTGGCAGCACCGCATCGAACGCGCCACTCGCCTACCAGATACCCAGCCAGCCAAGCATGGATGGCAACACGGTCGACGAGCAGGTGCAGCAGGCTGACTTTGCCGCCAACAGCGTGCACTACCAAGCCAGCCTGTCGTTCATCACCGCGCAGATCCACATGCTTCGCACCGCGATCACCGGGGGCCAGGGCTGATGTCGCTTTTTTCGATCTTCAACGTCGCCGGCTCGGGCATGGCCGCGCAGTCGGTTCGACTGAACACGGTGGCCAGCAACCTGGCCAATGCCGACAGCGTGGCGAGCTCGGCGCAAACCGCCTACCGCTCGAAGGAGCCGCTGTTCTCGCAGGTCCAGCAACAGCACACGCCAGGCGCTGGCGGTGCGGGCAGCAACACGGATGACGGTGCCGGCAACGGCGTGCAGGTGGTTGGCGTCACCGAAAGCCAGGCATCGATCCCCAGTCGCTACGAGCCGGGCAATCCACTGGCCGATGCGGACGGCTACGTCTATTCCAGCAACGTCAATCCCGTCGACGAGCTGGTCAACATGATTTCTGCCTCGCGCTCCTACCAGAACAACGTCGAGGTCATGAACACCACCAAACAACTGATGTTGAAGACACTGACCCTCGGCCAGTAACGGTTCCGGAGCGCACCATGACCACCATAAATACCAACAACACGGCTGCTTCAGCCAGTTCCGTACTCGGTTCGGCGAAGTCGGCCAGCTTGTCGCAGGCTGATTTCCTCAAGCTGATGACGGCCCAGTTGCAGGCGCAGGATCCGACCCACCCGGTCGACAACACCCAGTTCGTCTCGCAGATGGCGCAGTTCAGCCAGCTGTCAAATTCGCAGGACCTGCTGACCGCCGTCAACGGGCTTACCAGCAGCCTCAACACCTCGATGCAGACCTCGCAGGTGCTCGGCTCGGCCAGCCTGGTCAATCGCCAGGTGATGGTGCCTTCGTCCACTGTCAGCTACAGCGGCAGCACCGTCACCGGGGCGGCAAATGTCAGCACGGGCGGCGACGTCACCGTGAACATCACCGATGGCGCCGGCAACGTGGTGCGTACGCTTGATCTGGGCAACCAGAACAGCGGTCTCGCGCAGTTCAACTGGGATGGCAAGGACAACAGCGGCCATGCCGCCGCCGCCGGCACCTACAACATCACGGCGAGCAGCAACGGCAGCGCGCTGGACACCTATGCCGCCGGCACGGTGACCGGAGTGGGCTATGGCGGCGATTCGGTCGGTACCTACCTGCAAGTGTCTGGCATCGGCGGCGTGCCGCTGGCCCAGGTCGCGCAGATTCTCTGATGCACGCAATCCAATCTCTCTTTCATTCGAGGACTAAATCATGGCTTTGACTACGGCACTCAGCGGAATCAATGCAGCCCAGGCAGACCTCAACGTCATCGCCAACAATATCGCCAACGCCAATACCACCGGCTTCAAGGGCTCGACTGCGCAGTTCGCTGACGTATTCGCGGTAACCGGCGTCAACCTGAACTCGACCGCCGTCGGCAGCGGTGCGCGCCTGATCGGTGTGGCACAGCAGTTCGCGCAGGGTGACATCCAGACCACCAACAACAGTCTGGACCTCGCCATCAGCGGCAACGGCCTGTTTGCGATCAATGACGGCACCGGCGTTACCTATACCCGCGCCGGTGACTTTCATCCAGATGCCAACAACAATGTGGTTACCCCGACCGGGGCCTTCTTGCAGGTCTATCCGCCGAACGGCGCCGGTGGCTTCGACACCAGCACGCTGACCAACCTCAGCCTGACCGCGGCGCAGAGCAATGCGACGGCGACCACCACGGTCACGATGACCTCGAACCTGCCGGCCTCGGCCACGGTGCCGGCGAACGCGTTCAGCACCGCCGACGCGACCAGCTACAACGCGGCTACCCCGGTCACCGTGTACGACTCCCAGGGTGGTTCACATCAGGGCACCATCTACTACGTCAAGACCGCCACCAACAGCTGGGACGCGAACCTGTATGTCGACGGCAACAGCGCCGGCACGCAGCCGGTGACGTTTGACACCAACGGCAACCTGCTGACCCCGGCTGGCGGCAACCTGGCGTTCACCCCGGTCAACCTTGCCAATGGTTCGGCGCCGCTGGCGCTGAGCGTCAACCTGACCAATACCACCCAGTTTGGCACGGCCTACTCGCCGGGAACGATCACTCAGAACGGCTTTGCCGCCGGCACCTTCTCCTCCATCGATGTGGACAGCAAGGGTGTGGTTACCGCCAACTACTCCAACAACCAGAGCGCCCAGATTGGTCAGCTTGCCCTGGTCAACTTCAACAATCTGCAGGGTCTGCGTCAGTTGGGCAATTCCAACTGGGCGGCCAGCGGCGATTCCGGCGTGGCGATCATGGGTTCGGCGGGTGTCGGTCAGTTCGGCAGCGTGCAGTCCGGTGCACTGGAGGGTTCCAATACTTCCGATACCACGGCCCAACTGGTCAACATGATCCAGGCCCAGCGCGACTACCAGGCCAATGCACAGGTGTTGTCCACCGACAGCACGCTGGCGTCGGCCTTGTTCAACGCGGTCGGCCACTGATAGCTCGCCATGGACCACTCTCTCTATCTGGCGATGACCGGGGCCACGCAGACGATGCGTGCGCAGGAGGCCGTCAGCAACAATCTGGCCAACGCGTCCACCACCGGCTTCAAGAGCGAGCTGAGCGCGTTCAGGAGTTTGCCTGTACTCGGCGACGGCTTGTCCACACGCGTCAACGCCGTTGCGGTGGGTCTCGGGCAGGACCCGTCGCAGGGAGCGGTCCGTACCACGGGTCGTCCACTGGATGTGGCCCTCAACGGCAGCGGCTGGTTGGCCGTGCAGGCACCTGACGGTTCGGAAGGCTATACCCGGGCCGGCGATCTGCAGGTTACGTCCGACGGTCAGCTCACTGACGCCCATGGCTATCCGGTGATGGGGGCGTCCGGCCCGATCACGATCGGCGACAGCCAGAACATCAGCATCGGTGAGGACGGCACGGTTTCGGCGGTGCCGGCAGGCAACGGGCCGACCACGCTGTCGGCGCTGGGTCAGCTCAAATTGGTCAATCCCGCCGCGAGCGAGCTGACCCAGGGCGCCGATGGCCTGCTGCACATGGCCAATGGCGGGCAGGCCGATGTGGACCCCGGCGTGCGGGTGACTTCGGGCGCACTGGAAAGCAGCAACGTCAATGCTTCGGCGGAGCTGGTGAAGATGATCGCCTTGTCGCGTCAATACGACATGCAGATCAAGTCGATCAAGAGTGCCGAGGACAACGCGGCCTCTGCCACAAAACTTTTGCAGACGAACTGAAGCACGACTGAGCCAATTATTCGGAGTGACTGACCATGCTTTCTTCCCTTTGGGTTGCCAAGACCGGCCTCGATGCGCAGCAGACGCGCATGGATGTCATATCCAACAACCTGGCCAACGCCAGCACCACCGGTTTCAAGAGCTCGCGTGCCACGTTCCAGGACCTGATGTACCAGAACGAAGGGCAGGCCGGCGGTCAAACCACGCAGCAGACACTGTCACCCACCGGCCTGATGCTGGGTACCGGCGTGCGCGTGGTCGGCACGGCCAAGACGTTCACCCAGGGCAGCATCACGCAAACCGGCAATTCGCTTGACGTGGCCATCCAGGGCAACGGTTTCCTGCAGGTCAGCATGCCTGATGGCACCGTCGCCTATACCCGTGACGGTTCATTGCAGACCGACGCCAACGGCCAGCTGGTCACCGCCAATGGCTATGCGCTGGACCCGCCGGTAACCCTGCCGTCCAACGTGCAGAGCGTCACCATCGGCACCGATGGCACCGTGTCGGCCACTACCAATGGCTCGACCGCGTCGGTCCAGGTGGGTTCGTTGCAGTTGGCCAATTTCGTCAACGCGGCTGGCTTGCAGGCCAACGGCGACAACCTTTATCTGGAAACCACCTCCAGCGGTTCACCGCAAACCGGCACTCCCGGCCTGAACGGCCTGGGCACCTTGCAGCAAGGCTCGCTGGAGTCCTCCAACGTCAACGTGGTCAGCGAAATGGTCGACATGATCGAGACCCAGCGCACCTACGAAATGAATTCCAAGGCGATCACCACGGCCGATCAGATGCTGCAGAAACTGACGACCAACATGTGAGCATGATGATGAACTCGTTCAATTTCATGGCGCGCGGGCTGGCCATCACGCTGTTGATGTCCCTGGTCGGCTGTGTTCAGCAATCCGCGGTGCGGGACGATTCGCAGTGGGCAGCCACGGCGCCCAAGGACACGGATACGCCTGCGCCGGTGGATGGTTCGATCTATCACGACGCCCAGGGCATGGAATTGTTCAGTGACACCCATGCGCATCGGACCGGCGACATTCTGACCATCGTCCTGCAGGAAAGCACCCAGGCCAGCAAGAAGGCCACCACCAGTACCAGCAAGAACGACAGTGTCGCCCTGGCCTCGCCGACCATTCTCGGTCAGGCGGTAACGCTCAATGGCCAGGCGGCCAGCATTGGACTGAACGGCAAAAATTCTTTTGATGGCGCTGGCTCAAGCAGCCAGAGCAATCAGTTGACCGGGCAGATCACGGTCACCGTGGCCAAGCGCCTGTCCAACGGCAACCTGTTCGTGCGTGGCGAGAAGTTGCTGACGATCAACCAGGGGCAGGAGCTGGTGCGCATCTCCGGCATCGTGCGGCCGCAGGACATCGCACAGGACAACAGCGTGGCATCTACCCGGGTCGCTGACGCGCACATTGAATACACCGGACGTGGCTCCCTCGCCGATGCAAATACGCAAGGCTGGCTGGCGCGCTTCTTCAATTCCAAATGGATGCCGTTCTGATGAAACCGATCCCGCTGACGAGGCCCATGCATGCGGAAACTTCCGCGGCGACGCCTGAGCGTCGGGCGGAGCGTGCGAACACCGAAGCTGCGCACATGGCGGCGTCGAATGGCCGCTTGAGCGGCGAGCACCGTCGCGCCGCGATTCGCCAGATGCTTTCGCGCTGGCGTTCATCGGGTATCGGTCTGCTGGTCTGCGCGATGGTTGCCCTGGCCATGCCGGCGCCAGCGCATGCGGACAGGATCCAGGATCTCGCTTCAGTCGGTGGTGTACGCAGCAATCAGCTGATCGGCTACGGTCTGGTGGTGGGTCTGGACGGCAGTGGTGACCAGACCACCCAGGCGCCGTTCACCACGCAAAGCCTGGAGAACATGCTGCGTCAGTTTGGCGTCACGGTGCCGGCCAATGTCACGCCGCAGTTGAAGAACGCCGCGGCGGTGATCATCACCGCCAACCTGCCGCCGTTCGCCAAGCCCGGGCAGAACATCGACGTCACCGTGGCATCGATCGGCAATGCCAAGAGCCTGCGCGGCGGCCAGTTGTTGATGACCCCGCTGCGGGGTGCCGATGGCAACGTCTACGCCATGGCCCAGGGCAGTGTGGTGATTGGCGGCGCCAGCGCGCAGGGCAAGAGTGGCTCCAGCGTGCAGGTGAACATCAACGACAGCGGGCGTATTCCCGGTGGTGCCTCGGTCGAGCGCAGCGTGCCCTCGGCGTTTGCCGGTGCTGGCGATCTGATGCTCAATCTGAATACGCCCGACTTCACCACCGCCGCGCGGATCGCACAGGCGGTCAATCATGCCTACGGCGCCGGCACGGCTGCTGCGGTCGACGGCGGCAGCGTGTCGGTACGTGCGCCGCAAGACCCTTCGCAGAAGGTGGCCTGGCTGGGCGCGATCCAGAATCTCGAAGTCGACCCTGGCGCTCCGCCAGCACGGGTCGTGGTCAATTCGCGTACCGGTACCGTCGTGATTGGTTCCGATGTGCGGGTCAGCGCAGCTGCAGTCGCGCATGGCGCGATCCAGGTGACGATCAGCGAAAACCCGCAAGTGAGTCAGCCGGCGCCTTTCAGCAAGGGCCAGACCGCGATCGTGCAGAGCAGCAGCGTGCAGATCAGCGAAGGTGGCGGCCACATGTTCAAGTTCGGTCCGGGCGTAAGCCTGGACACCATCGTGCGGGCGGTGAATCAGGTCGGTGCGGCACCAAGCGACCTGATCTCGATCCTGCAGGCACTCAAGCAGGCAGGCGCGCTGCATGCCGAGTTGGTGGTGATCTGATGGCTATCGGCGGCAACATGGCAACGCAGAGCCTGAATACCTGGACCGACCTGTCCGGGTTCAGCGCCCTGCGTCAGCAGGCACAGAGCGACAGCAAGGCGGCGTTGCCGGTGGTCGCCAAGCAGTTCGAGTCGATCTTCACCCAGATGGTGTTGAAGTCGATGCGCGAAGCCAACTATGGCGACCAGCTGTTCGACAGCCAGGCCGGTGACGCGTGGCAGGGCCTGTTCGACCAGCAGCTTTCGGTGAGCCTGTCCAACTCCGGTCACGGTCTGGGCATTGCCGACATGCTGGTGCGTCAGCTTGGCGGGCAGGCGGCTGCCGCGCAGCCGGCGGTGCCGGGGCAGGCTGCGGACCCGTCCGATTCGGCCCGGCCGCCCTCTGCCAATTCGGAAGACAACTGGCAGAAGCGTCTGGGCGCCGTGGTTGACGCGGTCAGTTCTGCCGGCAAGGCCGTTTCGAAGTTTGTACCCACCGATGCCACCGACTTCGTGATGCAGGTGGCGCCTTACGCAAAGAAGGCCGCCGAAAAGCTGGGCGTCTCGCTGCGCGCGGTGCTGGCCCAGGCCGCGCTTGAAACCCAGTGGGGCAAGCACATGCCCACCCAC
>JBBQQL010000170.1:0-9066 GCA_038215995.1 Lysobacterales bacterium | reverse complement strand
ATACCCGCGTGCTCTGCACCGCCAGCGTCGAAGATCGCGCGCCGGCCTGGCTGCGTGGCAAGGGCGAAGGCTGGATCACTGCCGAGTACGGCATGCTGCCGCGTGCCACCAACACCCGCATGCAGCGCGAAGCGGCGCGGGGTGGCCAGGGTGGTCGCACCATGGAGATCCAGCGCCTGATCGGCCGCAGCCTGCGCGCCTGCGTCAATCGCCAGGCCCTGGGCGAGCGGGTAATCACGCTCGACTGCGACGTACTGCAGGCTGACGGCGGCACCCGTACCGCCGCCATCACCGGTGCCTACGTGGCCCTGGTCGATGCGGTCAACTTGCTGATGAAGCGCGAAAATCTCAAGCGCAATCCGATCGTCGGCGCGGTGGCCGCGGTATCGGTGGGCATCTATCAGGGCATGCCGGTGCTCGACCTCGACTATGCCGAAGATGCCAATTGCGATACCGACATGAACGTGGTGATGAACGACGGTGGCGGTTTCATCGAGGTGCAGGGCACGGCCGAGGGTCATGCCTTCCGCCGCGACGAGATGGACGCCATGCTGGCACTGGCCGAGCAAGGCATCGGCGAACTGGTGGCCGCCCAGCGCGCGGCCCTGGCGCAGGGCTGAGTCAGTATGCGTCGCATCGTCCTGGCCAGCAGCAACGCCGGCAAGCTGCGCGAATTCGCCGCCATGCTGGCCGACAGTGATGTCGAGATCGTCGCCCAGGGCAGCCTGGGCATCGCCGACGCCGAGGAAACCGGACTCACCTTCGTCGAGAACGCCCTGCTCAAGGCGCGCCATGCCACACGCGCCAGCGGCCTGCCCGCGCTGGCGGACGACTCGGGCCTGTGTGTCGACTGCCTGCACGGCGCGCCGGGGCTGTATTCGGCGCGCTACAGCGGCCGTCACGGCAATGCCACCGCCAACAACGACAAGTTGCTGCATGAACTCGACGGCGTGCCGCACGAACAACGCAGCGCCTTCTTCATCTGCGTGCTGGTGCTGCTGCAACATGCCGACGACCCCGCACCGGTGATCACCGAAGCGCGCTGGCACGGGCACATTCTCAGCGAAGGCCGCGGCAGTGGCGGCTTCGGCTACAACCCCGTCTTTCTGCCGGAAGGTCATCAACTCAGCGTGGCCGAGATGGATGATGCGCTGAAAAACCGCCTCAGCCACCGCGGCCAGGCACTGGCCCAATTGCATGCACGGCTGGCCGGGCGTCATCCGTGAGCCTGCTTGCGCCACCGCTGTCGCTGTACGTCCACATGCCGTGGTGCGTGAAGAAGTGCCCGTACTGCGATTTCAATTCGCATGGACTGCGCAGCGAACCACCTCCCTATGCGGCCTATATCGATCACCTGCTGGCTGACCTGGATGCCGACCGTCGCGACTTTGCGGCTGCGCTGACCGGTCGCCCGATCATCAGCATTTTCTTTGGCGGCGGCACGCCGAGCCTGTTTTCGCCGGAGCTGATCGCGCGCCTGCTCGATGGCGTGCGCGAGCGCCTGCCGCTGGCCGACGATGCCGAAATCACGCTGGAGACCAACCCGGGCACGGTCGAGCACGGTCGTTTCGACGGGTATCTGGCCGCCGGCGTCAATCGGATTTCCTTCGGCGTGCAGAGCTTCGACGACGACAAGCTCAAGCGTCTGGGCCGCATCCACTCGGCCGGCGAGGCCGACGCCGCAGTGAAGTCGGCGCAGGACGCCGGTTACAGCAACATCAATCTCGACCTGATGTATGCCTTGCCGCAGCAGACGCTAGACGGCGCGCTTGCCGATGTGGAGCGTGCGGTAGCCCTGCATCCCACCCATATCTCGCACTACCAGCTCACGCTCGAGCCGAACACCGCCTTCGCCGCCAACCCGCCACCGCTGCCGGACGACGACCACGCCTGGGCCATGCAGGAGGCCTGCGAGTCCCGGCTCGCCAGCGCGGGCTACGGCCAGTACGAAATTTCCGCCTACGCGCAGCCCGGGCGCCGCTGCACGCACAACCTCAATTAC
This sequence comes from Lysobacterales bacterium, assembly GCA_038215995.1. Taxonomy (GTDB): domain Bacteria; phylum Pseudomonadota; class Gammaproteobacteria; order Xanthomonadales; family Rhodanobacteraceae; genus Rhodanobacter. The sequence continues at coordinate 7,064 of JBBQQL010000170.1, read as the reverse complement.
TGGCGCTTCGGCGACTATCTGGGAATCGGTGCCGGCGCCCATGGCAAGCTCAGCGACCCGCTCAGCGGGCAGGTGCATCGGCGCTGGAAGACGCGGTTACCGCGCAGCTACCAGGATGCCGCCGGTAATCCTGCCCGTATCGGCGGCGACAATGTCGTCAGTGCCGGCGAGCTGCCCTTCGAATACATGCTCAATGCCTTGCGTCTGATCGATGGCGTACCGATCACGGATTTCGCCGAGCGTACCGGGCTGCCGACAGAGCGCATCGGCGCCGCTATCGACGACGCCCAGAATCGTGGCTGGCTTGAACGCGATACCGCACGGCTGCATACGACCGCACTCGGTCAACGCTTCTTGAACGATGTCATCGCCAGTTTTCTTGCTTGAATCCACATTCACGACAAACCACGAGCTTCGGCATAGACTCGAAAGCAACCGGGTCATTGATGGTCTGCCCTGATGAGAGATGAACTCACCGATCCGCCTGCGCACTCGCCCGACGCTCGTTGGCCGGAGCGCTCGCAGCGATTGCTGGGTGAAGTGCGCGCCTTGTGCAGCAACTGGCTACACCAACCGCTGCTTCGCACGCTCGACCATTTCGACACGCACCTGAATCAGCAGGCCGAGCGAACCCGAAGCCATCTTGATCAGGTCCGCTATCAGGCCACGCGCAAGCTGCTGTTGAATGAACGGCAGACCTTTGACCAACGCTTCATCGCCAGCATCAATCAGGCCTTCGATCGGCTTGGTCAGCCCATCACCAAACCGGCAGCCTCATTGCAAATGCTGAGCCTGGTCGATCAGCTGGAGCACGAGCTGACCACCTCACTCGATCAGCTGGTGGCGCGCAGCGAGGCGCGCGGCGGCGTGCAACTGGTCGAACTGGGTTACCGGCTCGCCGCACTCATCGGCAGCGCCCCCCTGGAAGGGCCGGCCGTGCCGATTGGCCCGCAGGCGATGGCGAATGCCTTCGGCGAGGCAAGCACCTATCTGGGTCTGCCCAGCGAGCATGGCTTGATTCTGCTGCAAAGCCTGGAAGGCAGCCTCATTCAAGGACTCTCGGCGCTGCACGAGCTGATCAACGTCCACTTGCAAACCGCCGGTATCCTGCCCTTTCTTCGACCCTTCGCGTTGCCAAGAGCTGCACCCAGACGCGAGCGCAGCAGCGCACCGGCTTTCCCTGCCGTCACCGCGACGGACGCCGGCACCTCGATAGCGAGGGCGCCGGACAAGGCTGCAGAACGGGAAGAGGCGGTGGCTGCCAGCGCCGGCAAGTCATCCGCTGCAGTCAGCAACGCCGAGTTGCAGGCAGCCTTGCTGGCGCTGCAGGAACACCTCATGCAGGCCGACGAACAGCACAGGCTGGCGCTGCGCGATCCTCAGCGGCTGCGTGAGGAGCTACTTATCCAACTCGCGGTGGGGCGCCGCAGCGACAGCTCGCGCGCCACCCTGAGCACCGAGCAGGACGATGCGCTTGAAATGATTGCGCGGCTGTTCAGACAGATGGCTGAGCAACTGCCGACAGGCTGTGAGGCGCGGACCCTGCTTGGCAATCTGCAATTGCCGATGCTTCGCGCGGCCCTGCACGACCATCTCTTCTTCGAACAGCATGAACACCCCGCCCGACAATTGCTGGGAAGGGTTGCCCAGGTCGCACGCGACTGGTTTGACGACACCCATGGCGAAACCGATCGCGCGCTGCGCACCCGCATGAACCAACTGGTGGAACGGGCCGGCCGCGAACCTCCCGCCAACGCGCTCTACCAGGGCCTGCTGGAAGACATCGACAAGCATCTGGCGCATTTGCAACAGCGCACGCAACTGGCCGAACGACGCCAGATCGAAGCCATGCAAGGACTTGAGCGACTGGAACAGGCGCGTCAGCGCTGCAGCGAACTGCTCGCCAACCGCTTCGCCCCCGCCTCGCCGCAACGACATCGAATCAACCTGCTTGATGACGCCTGGCGCGACGTACTGGCACTGACCATGCTGCGCCACGGCGAACAGAGTGAGGCATTCCAGACCAGAATGGTGATTACCGACCAGTTGCTGGGCGCGTTGCCGATGGGCAACCGCAGCAAACTGGAGCAGGAGGTAATCTCCAGTCTGGGCCAGATTGGCCAGCTTGGCGATCCCGCCATGCAGATGGCACAGCAGCTGATCGAGATCCGACAGCACCCCGGCGACCACCGTGCAGAGCAAGTCTCCAGCAACGTGCAGCCAGCCGATAGCTCACGCCAACCACGGCATCACGCCCCGGCCAAGCGACATCAGTCACCGGTGGGGGCAGCTCCCGTAGCACCGCCAGCGGCTGCCGAGGTCCTGCGCATCCATCGACACCTCCGCTCGCTGCCCTCCGGGGTCTGGTTCGAATTCGGCGATCCGTCGCAATCGCATGGAAAGCGCCGGCGCCTGGTCTGGTACTCACCATTGAGCGGCCATAGCCTGTTCGTCACCCGCCGCGGCGAACGGGCCGAAGAGTTAGACCAACTGGAACTGGCCACCGAGATAGCCCGCGGCACCATTCGCGAACTGGCGGCCGAACAGGAGGACATGCTGGATCACGCATGGCGAATGGTTACCCAGGAGCTTGCCCGTGCGAGCCCTCATGGCAACCCCGGAGCCGGTAAATGAATCAGGTCAGTGGATCACCGCCGGGACGCGAGCAACGTCGCACGGATCGCAAGCCCGTCGATTTCGACGCCACCGTGATCGACACCATTGCCGAGCGACCGTTCGGCCAGATTGGCAACCTCTCCGCCACGGGCATGCTGCTGATCAGCAGCACCCCGCCCCAGCAGGAGGCGATCTACCAGTTACGGCTGCCCTTGCCCGGCACCGATGGCTCCCAGGGGCACATTGACGTGGGCGTGCAGGAACAGTGGCACGAACAGACCGCGTCGGCCGACATGATCTGGGCCGGCTACCGCATCATCGCCATCAGCGAGCCGGATGCCGAACGGCTCAAGGAGTGGCTTGCAAAACCTGGTTGATTTACCCGAGATCCATGCACTCGCCAGGACGTCCCACGTCCTCGAACCAGTCCCGCTGTCCTGATGCCGGGCACGGACGAACGTCGCAAAATCTGGCGCGGTCAACACAACCAGCATAGACTGGCCCCTCCGGGGGATTACAAGACAGGTTCTCGCATGGATGTCGGACAGGATCGGCGTCGCCAGTTCGCGTCGCAGTCGTCCGCTCGCTTCACCAGCGGGCGGTGGCCCGCGCGCGCGCAACGCCTTATCGAAGCTGTTTACACGCTGTCGGTCGAGGGTCTGCATGAACCCGTAAAGCATTGCCTCGGCGAATTCGAGAAAAAGCTGTTTGCGCTGGCCGAGCGCGCGGCTCGGGCGGATGAGCAGCAGGATTTGTTCGCCAGCCGACAGCGCGCCTTGCAGGAAAGCGGTGCCGTGCAGCAACGCTTCATGGAACAGCTTGGCAAGGCACTCAATGATCTCGACGGTGCCGACGGCCCAGCGCCCCCGGCCGCCGACTCCAATCCCTGGCAGTCGCTGGAGTTGCTCGATCCGGCCGTGCAGGAACTGTCGATGACACTCGAGCAAATTGGGGCTCGCGGCGAAGTACGTCATGGCAGCCAACTGCATGAGCTGGGCTATCGATTTGCGGTCTTGATCGGTTCGCCTCCGCTGGAGGGCAAATTGCTGCCATTGGGGCCACATGCGCTGGCCTCCGCATTCAGCAAGGCCACTACTGAGCTGGCCTTGCCGCTCAAGCATCAGTTGCTGATGCTGCAGCAGTTCGACCAGTGGGTCATCGCTTCGCTGGCATCCCTCTACAGCACCATCAATGCCCAATTACTGACCGCGGGCATACTGCCCCAGTTGCGCAGCATTCCTCTGCCCCGGCAAGTCAGCAAGCGGGCCCGTTCCACTGCCGCGGACGTGGCGTCCGCCGCTACCGAACCGTCGCCCACGGAAGATCGGCAGGGCAAGTCGCCAGCCCCTGCCGCCAGTAGCGACTCGATCGAGGTGCTTGAATCCCTGCGTGACCTGCTCTCTCAAAGGCGCGCCAGCCAGGGTGCCGCCAGCGGTCCGGCAGGCGCCCGCGCCGCCAGCGAAGACGAATTGCAGACCGCGCTGGGCGCGCTGCAGCAGCACCTGGCCAAAGTTACCGACCATGCCAGCCGCGAGCTGCGCAGCGCCGCACGCCTGCGCGAAGAGTTGCTGGCCCAGCTCAACCTCGGCAAGCCTGCGGATGCGCCGCAGACTCAGCTCAGCGACGAACAAGGCGATACCGTGGAGCTGGTTGCCGGGCTTTTCGAACAACTCGGCCAGCAACTGCAGCATGGTGGCGACGCGCGCGGCCTGCTCAGCAACATGCAGCTCCCCGTGCTGCGCATGGCGGTGGCAGATCCGGGCTTTTTCGAAAAGCGCGAGCATCCCGCACGCCAGCTGCTGGACACCGTAACTTCCGCCGCCAACGACTGGCTCGACGGTAGCGACGACGAGAGCAACCGGCCACTGACCACCAAGCTTGAGCAACTGGTCAACCGCGCCAATCAGGAGCCACCGAGCACCGGCCTGTACACCACGCTGCTGGCGGATATCGAGCACCACCTGGCCCTGCTTACCCGCAAGGCACAGGCTGCCGAACGCCGTCACGTGGAGGCAGCCCAGGGCCGCGAGCGGCTGGACCAGGCTCGCCGCCGAGCCGGCGAGCTGATGGCCGAGCGCTTTGCGCAGTCGTCTCCGCGCGGCCTTCTTCGAGCCCTGCTGGATCGTGCCTGGTCGGATGTGCTCGCGCTGACCCTGCTGCGCCACGGCGAGGAGAGCGACGCCTTCAAGGGGCAACTGGAAATCACTGACCAGTTGCTCGGTCGCCTGCCCACCCCCGACCGCCTGCAACTGCAGCAGGACGTGGAGAGTGGACTGCAGCAAATCGGCATGCACGCGGAGGAATCGGTGCAGGTCGCGCAGCGACTGATCGGCGCCGGCAAACCCGATCCTTCGATCGACCTGCCCAGCGCTACCGACCTTGCCTTGCGCCTCAAGCAACACCAGCGGCTGGGCGAACATCAGTCAGCACAGGACAGCGCCGCGTCCGGCCCGGTGTCGGCACCGCCGTCCGAGCCCACCCCGATCACCGATCCGCGCGTACAGCGCATCGAACAGCATCTGCACAAGCTCCCGTTCGGCACCTGGTTCGAGTTTGTCGACCCGGCCAGTGGTCAGATCATGCAACGCAAGCTGGCCTGGCACTCACCCATGTCGGGACGTTGCCTGCTGGTGAGCCGCCGCGGTCAGCGTGGCGAGGAGATGACTCTCGCGCAACTGGCCCAGGAAGTCGCCAGCGGGCGCGCGTGCGAGGTACCGACACAACGCGAAGGCCTGCTCGACCGGGCCTGGCGCAATCTCACCGGTAGCCTGCGCCAGGGTATCGGCGCACGACGCGCCAGCTCGCAGGAGTCCAGTCGCCGATGAGCCGTCACGATACTCCAAGCAACCAACGCCGCGCCGAACGCAAGCGGGCCAGCTCCAACGCCATCGTTACCAACGCGATCACCGGCCAGCGCATTGGTCAGGTAGGCAATCTGTCCAGTACCGGCATGATGCTGATCCTGGAGGAGGCTCCGCGCCGTGAAGCCCTCTACCAGGTAAGCGTGGCTCTGCCCTCGAGCGGGCGTGCGCTGCTGCAGTCCCAGCCGATCGAGGTCGGCATCCAGGAACAATGGCAGGAGCCCGCCGCCAGCTCGGACCAGATCTGGGCGGGCTTCCGGATCATCGCGATCACCGATATCGACGCCTCGCGACTGGAAGGCTGGCTGGCACAAGCCTGAGCGCTGACTGGAAGCCGTCGCGCAGTCGCGTCATCATGCGGGCCTGAACCCTCTTCCCGGCCATGCACTGGCGCATGCAGCTGACGCGGCAAGCGCCGATATCCGTACGCCAGGATCCGGGACATGGCCTATCCACTCTGGAGACCACATGCTCGAAGAACTTGCCAGGCTCTACCCCCAACACCTTGATACCGTGCGCGATCATGCTGACAAGGCGCTTCTTCGCGGCGACTTCGATCACCTGATTGTTGCCGCCGGCATGCCCGGCTTGAAATTTCTTGACGATTCACACTACCCGTACGCAGTCAATCCGCACTTCAAGTACTGGCTGCCACTGACCAGCGCGCCGGGCAGCTGGATCGTCCATACACCAGGAAAGAAACCAAAGCTGATCTTCCTGCAGCCGCGCGACTACTGGCACGTGGTTCCGGCCGCGCCCGCGGGCTACTGGGTCGACGCCTTCGAGATCGTGATCGTGCGCAGCGCGGAGGAGGCGGTCGCGCAGCTGCCCGGGGGCCGCAGCGCCATCATCGGCGAACCAGCCGCTGCCATTGGCGGGGTCGACATCAACAATCCCAAACCGGTGCTGGACTACCTGCACCATCACCGCGCCCGCAAGTCACCTTACGAGCTGGTTTTGATGCGTGAGGCCAGTCGCATCGGTGCGCGCGCCCATCGCGCCGCCGAGCAGGCGTTCCGCCGGGGCGAGAGTGAGTTGGGCATACATCAGGCCTACCTGGCTGCGGCAGGGATGATCGATGCCGAACTCCCCTACTCCAGCATCGTGGCACTGAACGAGCATGGTGCCGTGCTGCATTACATGGAATTCACCCGCCAGCCACCCCAGCCGGCGCGCTCGCTGCTGATCGACGCTGGCGCCAGCGCCTGCGGCTATGCCAGCGATATCACGCGCACCTATGCCGGCACCGATGGCGGTGAATTCCAGGCGCTGATTGACGCCATGGATGTGTCCCAGCAAAGCCAGGTAGCCATGGTGCGCGCGGGTCGTCCCTACGCCGAGCTGCATCTGCATGCACACCGCCAGCTGGCCAACGTGCTCAGGGAACACGGCCTGATCCGCCTCAGCGCCGAGTCGGCGGTGGAGAGCGGCGTGACCCGGGCTTTTTTCCCGCATGGCCTGGGCCACTCCATCGGCCTGCAGGTGCATGACGTGGGCGGCTTCTCCCGCAGTGATCATGGCGACACCATCGATCGCCCGGACGGTCACCCCTTCCTGCGCATGACCCGCACGCTGGAGCCAGGCATG
>JBBQQL010000169.1:0-9072 GCA_038215995.1 Lysobacterales bacterium | reverse complement strand
AGGCAGCCGGCCACGGGTCCACGCGCTCAAGCAGGCTCTGTCGGCGCTCGAGGCCGATGTCATCTTTCTGCAGGAAGTGCAGGGCCGGCATGACTTGCTGGCGCTGAAGCACGCGGCCAACTGGCCGGTACAGGGACAGCACGAGTTCCTGGCCGGCGAAGGCAAGCACAGCGCCTATGGTGTCAATGCGGTGTATGACCATGGCCACCACGGCAATGCGCTGGTCAGCAGCTTTCCGATCGCGTCGTCGCGCAACCAGGACGTGTCCGACCATGCTTACGAGTCGCGCGGCATTCTGCATTGCGTAGTCCAGTGCAATGACACCGAAGTGCATTGCTATGTGGTGCACCTCGGCCTGTTCGCCAGCGGCCGCAAGCGCCAGACCGATGCGCTGGTCGAGGCGGTGGCGTCGTCGGCGCCGCCGGGCGCGCCGGTCATCATCGCCGGCGATTTCAATGACTGGAACAACAAGCTGAGCGAGACGCTGCGCGCCGGACTGGGCGTGACCGAAGTATTCGACGAGAACCTGTCGCGGCGCGGCTTCGGCACCTATCTGCGGCAATTGGCAGGCCGCGGTCCCAGGCTACAACAGCCGGCGCGCACCTTTCCGGCGGCAATGCCCATGCTGCAGCTCGACCGCATCTATGTGCGTGGCTTCCGGGTGGCATCGGCCAAGGTCATGCGCGGCATGCTGTGGAGCCGTCTCTCCGACCACGCGCCCATCGTCGCCGAGCTCGAGCTTGCGTAGGACGGATACGGCGCTGTCCCTGGTCGCATCGCCTAAAATACGCGATTTGCCCAGGCGCTAATACATGCGTACGGTTTCCTACACCGCCAACAACCAGCTCACGCTGCTGCATTGTGGCGCCGAATTCTTTCCGGAACTCGAAACGGCGTGCGCCAACGCGGTTTCCGAGATTTATCTGGAAACCTATATCTTTGCCGATGACGACACGGCCCGCCGTATCGAGCAGGCGCTGATCCGGGCTGCCGCGCGCGGTGTGCGGGTCTACGTCATCACCGACTGGACCGGCAGCGGCAACCGCAATTCGAAGCGGCTGAAGGAAAGGCTGCGGGCCGGGGGCGTGCGCCATCGCAATTTCAACCCGTGGTTCCGGCGCGGCGTCGCCCGTACCCACCGCAAGATGTGCGTGATCGACCGCAGGCTGGCCTTCCTGGGCGGACTCAACATCAATGACGACCTCATCTCGGACGACGACGCCGCGCAGCCACTGCCGGCGCCGCGTTGGGACTTCGGTGTGTCCATCACCGGGCCACTGGTGATGGACATCTACGAAGAGATTGCCACGCAATGGGCGCGCCTGGGAATGCTGGATCTGAAATCGCGGCTGGAACGCATGCGCAAGCTGCGCACCACCCATGTCGAGAACGTCAATGCGCCGGCCTTTGCCGCGCTGGTAGTGCGCGACAACCTGCGCAACCGTCGCACCATACAGCGCGCCTATCTGCAGGCGCTGGGTCAGGCCCACAAGACCGCCTGGCTGGCCAACCCGTATTTCGCACCCGGCCGCAAGATGCGCGACGCGCTGTGCCGGGCCGCCGAACGCGGCGTCGACGTGACCTTGCTGCTGGGCGTGGGACAGTTCAAGATCCAGGACGCGGTGGCGCGCTCGTTCTACCCGAAACTGCTCGAGCATGGCGTCAAGATTTACGAGTACCAGAAGACGCAGCTGCACGGCAAGGTGGCGGTGGTGGACGACGACTGGGCCACTGTCGGGTCCAGCAATTACGACGGCTTTTCGCTGTTCGTGAATCAGGAAGCCAATATCGTCGTGAAGGACCAGGCGTTTGCACATGCGCTGCGCGAGCACATCCGGAATGGCGTCGATGACGCGGTGCAGGTCCATCCCGAGGCGTTCCGCAATACGCCGTGGTACAGGCGGGCGTGGTATGGGACGGCGTTTTTGATTTATCGGGCGATGTTGAGGGTGATTACGATGGGGCGGTATACGTGAGTGGGAAGGACGATGGCGGTTGCCATTAAACCTTGGTCTCTGTCACCGCCTCACCTTCGCCCTGAGGCTGGCAGATTTCACGTAGGCCTTTGCTGGCCAATTTAGCACTCTCGAGCTCACGGACCTGCTAGCCAACGATCTTGTGGCTACTAGCCGGTCAGGCAGCCTCCGCCTCCCATCGCGACCACTCTGTCAGATCGCCATTGAGGAACTGTTCACGTGTGAAGGATCGCTGGACCTTACCACTCGAGGTTTTGTAGGTCTTTCCTGCTGCTGGGTCTGTTGATCGGCGAGATCGCCGTCGACTGGCCTGGCTGGGAGGCGTTGCGCACCGGGGCCATCCTGTCCCTCGCCATCATCGGCGTGCGGCTGGCATGGATGCTGATGGTGCCGCGGTTGGAGCGCTGCTCGGAGCTTCCAGCCCGAAGCCTTCGCTCAGGGAGCAAGTCGTGCTCGGCTAGTCCGGCATGCGCGGCGTGGTTTCGCTCGCGCTCGCGCTGGCGTTGGCGCTTCCGCTGAGCCTGGGCGGGGAAGGCGATGTCGACGTCCGGCGCACGATCAACTTCCAGACGCTGGTCGTGATCGTTGTCACCTTGCTGGTCCAGGGCGCAACGCTGCTGCCGTTGGTCGAACGCCTCAAGGTCGGCAACAGCGAGCGCGAGCAGCGCGGCTGCATGCGCGCCGCACCGGCAAGGCTGCTGCGAAGGCGGCCGGTAAGCCGGGCTCGTCGTTCCGATCCGAGGGCGATGAGCTCGGCGCGCGTCCGGCATCCGGCAGCATCGGCATCACCCGTCTCGGCACGCTCGGCTGCCATGACGAGCACCGCCCCACGCTGCTACGCGCACTTGATGCGCAGCGCAAGGTCGTCGACAAGTTGCGCGACGCTGGCAGGATGAGCGGTGCGCTGGCGGAGCGCCTCGACACCGAGCTCGACCTCGATGCGATGAATGCGGTCGGTGATGGCGCCCGTCTGACCGACGCCGGCGAGACGTGATCGGTTCGGCCCACCAGTCAATGACTTCCTATCCCACCAGGGCTTTCGCGGCCGGCGCGACGCAGTACCAGGACAGCATTCGTCCCGCCGAACGCAAACGAGTTGGAAATCATCACCTGCGCTGCGACGTCTTCGCGTGCTATGTTGGGGACGTAGTCCAGATCGCACTCCGGGTCTGGCAGCTGCAGGTGCATCGTGGGCAGCGCGATCTCGTGTTGCATGGCCAGCAGCGACAGTACACATTCGAGCGCTCCGGCCGCACCCAGCAGGTGACCGTGCATGGCCTTGGTCGCGCTGATCGGGATCTGATCGGCTCGCGCCCCGAACACCGCCCTGATGGCAGCGGTTTCAGTGCGGTCGTTGGCCTGGGTGCCGGTGCCATGGGCGTTGATGGCATCGACCTCTTGTCGATCGACGCCCGCAACCCGCAAGGCGGCTTGCATTGCTGCGCTTTGGCCCTCCACGCTGGGACGCGTGATGTGGCTGGCATCATTGGATTGCCCATAGCCCAGGATTTCGCCGAGGATGTCTGCCCCGCGCGCTCTCGCGCGATCCCAGGGCTCGATGACCAGCATGGCCGCACCTTCACCCAGGACCATACCGCTGCGGTTTCTCGAAAACGGCCGGCAGGATGCCGCGGGGTCCAGGACATCCATCGTGGCCACCGTATGCAAGGCCTCCCAGGCTTTCAGTGAGCCGGGCGACAACGGCGCCTCGGCCCCCCCCGCAATCGCGACATCCAGTTGTCCGCAGGCCACCCGCATCCAGGCCTCACCAATGGCAACCGTCGACGAAGAGCAGGCTGTCGAGTAAGTCATGTTCGGACCTCTCAGTCCATGCTCGATACCGATCCAGGCTGCGGCCGCGTTGTGCATGCCCATCAGGATGGTGAACGGCTTGATGCGGTCGGACTGTTCCCCGTAGAGGGTCTGGTAGCCACCGTCCATCGTCAGGGTGCCGCCCATGCCGGTGCCGACAAACACGCCAGCGCGCTCCAGGTCGACATCCGACAACGCGCCATGCGCCTCTTGGACGGCCTGGTTCGCGGCGAACAAGGCGAGCATGCTGAAGCGGTCCAGCATGCGCGCCTTGCCTGGATCGAATTCAACCCCGTCGTCAAAACTCGCCGTCGCGGCAATCGGTGCGGTCAGCCTGCTGGCAAAGGGGATCTCCAGCTTACGGACTCCTGAACGGCCCGCGCGCGCATTGGCCAGCACTTGTGCCGCTCCATTGCCCAGCGGCGACACCACACCGATGCCGCTGACCGCGACCCGCCTCATGTCGTCTGCCTGGCTGGATTTCTCACTGGTGCGGAAGCCGACACGACACCTTGCTTGGCGATCAGCTCATCGACATAGCGAACGACATCGCCCATTGTGGGAAGCTCTACGGGATCGGGTGGCAGCTTGATCTGAAAAGCATCCTCGATGTTCCACAGCAGTTCGACGGTGCCCAGCGAATCGATGCCCAGGCTTTCCAGCGGGGCATCAAGCGTCAGGCGATCGGGCTGCAGTTTGTAGTCCTTCATCAGGATGGCGCTCAGGCGTTCAAAAGTGGTTGTCATGTCGATTCCTCTCGTGGTTGAGCCAATGAACTGCGTTGCGGCGACCAACGCGAGTCCGGAGGCCGAGCGTGTGCAACAACAGTCGCGTCCACCAACTCGGGGGTGCTGACCTTTCCGCCCCAGCGGGCGCCCTGCGTCAGAAGTCCAGGCCACACCCGAAGCAGCTGCATCAGTGCGGCCGCACTGCGCGGCCGCATGGCGAGGTGGGCAAAGACTGCTGCCAGCCGCAGTCGCGGTGCAAACTGACGGCGCCAGGATGCAGCGTACGTACGCTGCAACTCGGCTTGCTCCGCAGCGTCAGGCACCGCCGCGGGGCCGCGTTGACTCAGCAGCTTCGAACAAAGCAGCGCGGCCGACTGCAAGGCCATGCTCATGCCTTCTCCCAGGATCGGATGCGCTTCGCCCGCCGCATTGCCAACCCTGAAGATCCCATCCTCGGCATTCAGGCGCACACCCGGATCCAGAGGCCCCGACGACAACCAAGATCCGTCGCGGCTTGCGCCAAGCAAGGCCAGCCGGACGCCGGCACACTCACGAAGCAGCCAGGCTTCCACGGCGTGGCTCGCGCTGAAGCCCGGTGCGCCGCCGCGCAGTTCGCTCAAGCGATCGCGCCGGATGCAGCAGGCGAGCGTCGTCGTCCCGTGGTCGGCCACGACCATGCCGCCGTAGCCACCGTCCAGGGCCAGCACGCTGATCTGGCCACGGGGCAGCATCGAACCGCAAAAGTTGGCCTTGAAGGCAAACAGGTCGGCCGCACTGCGTCCCTGGCGACGCCTGGGGCGTTCCGACGGCAGGTCTTCCCAGGAGCCGTGCGCGTCGACGACGACCGTGGCGCGCAAGCGCAGCAATGTTGCGGACGACAGCAGGCGAACCTCGCAGTGCCAGGAACCGGCTGTACCCAGGATTGACTGCACCGCGCAAGGCTGAAACACCACGGCGCCGGCCGCCCGGGCCTGTTCCAGCAGCAGGCTGTCCAGCGATTCGCGGCCGAGGGCGCGGCCCCAGGGATATCGATCGTGATCAGCCGACGGCAGGTCGGCCGTCACCGCCTTGTCGCCTCGCAGCAGCGTGACCTGCCGCAAGTCCGCCCCCGCAAGCGCGTCGAAGGCGTCGGCAATTCCCAGCGTCTCCAGCAAAGGCAGATTGCTGGCAGCGATGCACTCGCCACACACCTTGCGACGGGGGAATCGCTGCCGCTCGATGAGGGCAACGGACCATCCGGCGCGGGCGAGTTGAATGGCGACCGTCGAGCCGGCCGGACCCGCGCCAACCACGACGGCGTCAAATCGGGTGGGCACGGCTTCTTGCATCATTCGGTCCATCCGTCGATAAGGACGCGCTTGGCGCTGAAGCAATGGCTGAACATTCCAGCGGCGAACTCGCGCGTCTGCCAGGTGCTGGCGGCCCGGGGCCACATGGCGGTAATCTCCTGGTCACGAAAGCCGGCGTGCACGCTCGACACCGCGTCCTCGCGAGTCACCGCGTTCGCCCCGATGGCGCCGACAAGGTGGCTGCCCGCCAGCGGCAACCATGAGCGCTTCGGCTCGCAGGCGAAGAAGCGATCGGTCCGCGCAGCGACGGCGGCAAGCAATTGGTCGAGCTGGCTGCCCTCAAAGTGGTGCAAGAACAAGGAGGTGGTGATCAGGTCCCACCTTGGCGACGTCGTGCTCGATTCGCTGCCGTCTGACCTGTCTGCCCATGACAGCACATCGGCGACATGCACCTGGGCGGCCCACCCCAGTTCGGCATAGCCCGCCAGCGTCGCGGGGCTGACGATGTCCTGGCGGTCCAGCAGGGTCAGTTGCACGGGGGGCCAGTGCGGCGCCATGGCGCGTGCGACACCGAGCAGCAAGCTGCCGTCACCCGCTCCGATCTCCAGAATCCGGAGTGGCAGACCACAGCGCTCCGTCAACACCAACTCCCGCCATCCCTGTGTCACGATGGAGCGTGTGCCCATGGCGCGGTGCACACGGACGAGATCGCGGCGCGAACGCATGGCCACAGGGTCGTCGGGTGCGAGGTGATCCAGCGTCTCCGCGGCCACATGCCTCGGCATCGTCACTGCACCTCCAGCAGCGCGCCGTGGCAGCTGAAGCCGGCGCCGAAAGAGGAGACCCACCACCAGCCGGGCGCAGCTTTGTCTGCAAGCGCAGCTTCGAGCACGAAATAGACAAAGGCGCTGGACATGTTGCCGTATTCGCGCAGCATGGCGGCGCTGTAACGCAGATCGCCGGGCTGCAACGCCAGCCGCTTCTCAAGCGCTTGCAGCACATCCCGGCCACCCGCGTGCATGATCCAGGCGCCCACGTCACCCGGGTGCAACCCGGAGCGGTCGAGCACGGTACCCAGCACCCGCTGCGCGTAGTCCGCCGCCAACCCGGGTACCGCGCGGGTCAGGATGTTGCGCAGCATCCCGTCGCGCTGCTCGAACATCAGCGCGCTTCGCTCGGCCGGCTCGACGAGCGACGTGCTGTCCTTCCATGCGATGCGCCTGCCAGAGGGGCTTGGTCGCCGTGACAGCACGGCCGCGCCAGCACCATCACCGAACAGGCAGGCACTGATCAGCACGCCGGGGTCGTTGTCGAGGTACATCGCGGCACTGCTGACCTCGACGCAGATTGATAGCACGTGCTCGCAGGCGCCCGTTGCGAGCAGGGCGTTGCCGAGCATCAGATTGGGCAGCGCCGCTGCGCAGCCCTGGCCCACGAGGTCGAAGGCCTGGACGTCAGACCGCAGGCCGAGGCGCTCGACGATGTGTCCGGAAAGCCCCGGGCAAAGGTATCCGGTGCACGTGCTCACCACCACGGCATCGACCTGCGAGGCATGCAACCCGGCCTCGTTCATGGCGCGCTCGCCGGCCTGAGCCGCAAGCAACGGCGCATGCGTCAGGAAGCGCTCGGACAGCGTGTTGGGGTCGATCTGGAAGACCTCGTCTAACGACGCGACTGCCAGACGACGTGCTTCGATACCGTTGTCGCGCTGTAGGACGGTTCGCGCGATGAGGTGGGCACGTTCGTCCAGACGCGCGAGCCAGGCCGACTTTTCGAACGCAACGAGGCACTCGGCCTTGGTGAAGCGCGCTGGCGGGTTGGCGGTTGCTACGCTGAGGATGTGCATCACTCAGGGCGCCAACGCGCTGGTCTCGCGTTCGGGGTGACGGTGGCTACCCAGTGCGATGATGAAGTCCGCCGCGACGCGTTCGACTTTGGCTGCGGCTCCAATGAGGATGCCAGGATCCGGCTCACCGCTCGCCAGCGACGCGGAGGCGCCAGCCCGCTCCAGCAGCGCTTGCGAGGCACCGATCGCGAGCAGGGTCTTGTCATGCCGGAACTGGTTGGAGATGAAGTCCATCAGCAAGATCAACGACAGCGAGGCCGCTGCGGCAGCGCCCGCGGTGATTGCACTCCACGAGACGGCGCTGTTGAACGACCATGTGTGCTCGACAAAGCTGGCCCGGAGACCGCGCGTCCGGGTCAGATCCTCAGCGGGTGCTGTGGTCGAAAGATCCATCGGAACTCCTGTCGGAGAAAAGCTAGTCGAGCGCCGGAAATACCGACAACTCGTGCCATTCTCAAAAGGGGATTGTAGGGATGCGAGGAATCGAGATCTGTGCGCTACCGTACGCTGGTCACGTCAGTTGCCGGACCGGACCGCTTGACTCCCGTTGCGGGCCATCAAGGAAAAACTCGGCGGATTCAAGTCAGAAGTGCAACACCTGCCACCGAGTAAGGTCCGCAGATGCAAAGCACCCAATCCAAGCGCTATCAACAGCTTCAGCCTGAAGACCGAGTGACCCTGGCCAGTCTGGCCCAGCAGAAGTACAGTGTTCGCGCCATGGCCCAAGTCTTGGGGCGTTCACCGAGCACCATTAGCACTACTCTGCCATGTCACTCACGCTGACGTATGTTTATCGGGGCGCCGCAATTAGGACACCGGAGTCGAATCACGGGACGCAGCACGGCGAGAATGGCGCGGCGTACCGCCGGCAGTGATGGCTGGGGTGGCGGACCTGGTGTATTGGCTGCCGGTTTTTTCCCCCGCCTGTAAAGCACTGGCCAAGCCTCGATGCTGCAGATAGGTAACTGCCATCATCGTCAGTAATGCATGATGGTGCAGCCCTAGCCAGGATCTGCCCTCGTAATGGTCCAGGCCAAGTTCGTCCTTGAGCTGCTAGAAGCAGCACAGCGCATTGCAATGCCCAAGGGCACACTGGCGAATTGGGTCAGTACCGCCAAGCGCGGCAATGCAGGCAGGGTGATGCCAGGCAGCCGAACGGTTCCGGAATTGGAAGCCGAGGTCGCCAGGCTGCGCAAGGAGCTCGCTGAAACACGCATGGAGCGAGATGTCGTAAAAAAGGCGGCCGCGTACATTGCTCGGGAGTCGCTGCCCGGTACGCGTTCATCGTCATCTGACTCCGGTTGTAACCCCGCCCTTCAGGGCGGAGCGAAGGTTGAATACCCCGGCCTGAAGGCCGGGGTTTCGACCGTAGCGATTTGGGAGGGGATGCAAACCCCTTCCAAATCCTGTTTTGAACAACA
>JBBQQL010000168.1:0-9096 GCA_038215995.1 Lysobacterales bacterium | reverse complement strand
ACCAGTGCGCAGGATCGCAAACAGGCGGATCAGCGCCGATGGCGTGTAGTAGTTGATCGCCGCACCACCGGCACCGACCACGGCCATGCTGGTGATGAAGTAACCGGCGACCGCCAGCAGGCCGATGCCGGACAAGCTGCTGAGCACGGCCAGCGCCACGCCGAAGACCATCCAGCCACGCTGTTCGCGCATCAGCCCGGACAAGCGGCGCAACACGGCGAAGCTGCTGGCGGCGGAAGCTGGCTTGCGGCTCATGCGGCGCAGTCCGCCGCCAGCAGGCGGGCAAAGGCACCATGCAGCGTGCGCAGTTCGCCCACCAGGCCGTGCTCGACGATCCGTCCGTCGGCCAGCACCGCTACCCGTGCGTCATCGGCGAGGTTGTCCAGTCGGTGGGCGATGCGAATGACCGTGCGACCTTCCGACAGCGTATCAATGGCGGCATCGATGGACGCCGCTGTGGCGGCATCCAGATGCTGCACAGGCTCATCCAGCAGCAGCAGGGGCGCGTCGCGCAACCAGGCACGAGCGAGTGCCAGACGCTGGCGTTCGCCACCGGACAGACCATGGCCATGTTCACCCAGCGGCGTATCCAGCCCTTGCGGCAGGCGCGCCACCACCGATCGCAGCGAAGCGGCTTTCAGGGCGCGCTGCAAGCAGGTGTCGTCGGCACCCGGCGCGGCGATCAGCAGGTTGTCGCGCAAGCTGCCATGAAAGACATGGGCGCGCTGCGACACCCAGCCGATGTGCAGGCGCCACGAACTCATGTCGAGCGAGGCCAGTTCCTGGCCGTTGGCCCGGATGCAGCCGCGCTGCGGCGAGGCAAAGCCCATCAGCAGGTTGAACAGCGTGCTTTTGCCACTGCCGCTGCTGCCGACCAGGGTCAGCACCGTGCCCGCCTGCAGCTCCAGCTCGAAGTCATGCAGCACCAGGCGCTCGGGCTCGTAGCCGAAATCCACCTGCTCAAAGGCCAGCGCAAGTTGCCGCGCCGCGAAGATCACCGGCGCTGTCGCCACCGCGCCAACTGGCGTCGTGACGTCGGGCACGGCCAACAACGTCACCAGGTCCTCGGCCGCCGCCGCGGCCTCCATCCGCCGGTGTCGCTGGGTGCCCAGCGCGCGCAACGGCAGGAACAGTTCCGGTGCCAGCAGCAGCACGAACAGTCCCTGCTCGAAGCCCAGCGTGCCCCACATCAGACGAAACCCGATCAGTACCGCCAGCACCGCGATGCTCACCGTCGCAAAGAATTCCAGCACCAGCGCCGACAGAAAGGCAATGCGCAGCACCGCCATGGTTTCCCGCCGGTAAGCCTCGCCGCTGGCAGCCAGCAGCGCCTCCTCACGGACGGTGGCGCGACACAGGCGCAAGGTGGTCAGGCCGGAGAGTGCGTCCATGAAGCGCGCGCCCATGCGCCGCAACCTCGACCAGCGCCGCTGGCTGGCGCGCTCGGCGGCACCGCCGACCAGCACCATGAACAGCGGAATCAGCGGCGCCGTCAGCAACAGGATCAGCGCCGACCAGGGATCGGCAGGCAAGACCGCCAGCAGGATCACCAGCGGAATCACGGCGGTCAGCGCCACCTGCGGAAGGTAGCCGGCATAGTACGGAACGAGCGCCTGCACACCATCCACGCAGCGGGTCACGATATCACCGCTGGATTGCTGCACGGCCCAGCGCGGACCGAGCTGGCGCATGCGCTGTTCCAGCGCGCTGCGCACGTTGTCGCTCACCTGGGCACCGGCATCGAACGTGGCGCGCCGCTGCCACAGACCCAGCGCAAATCTGGCCAGCGCAATCACCACCAGCAAGGCCACGAAAGGCCACAGACGAGCCAGGCCGCCTCCAGCCAGAACGGCCTGGGCGAGCACATGCGCCACCAGCCATGCGCCGACACACACGAGTACCGCCTGCGCCCCGCCCGCCGCAACCCCGGCGGCCAGCAAGCGCCGTACGGGACGGGCCTGATCACGCAGCCAGGACGATGTCGAAACGGTCATCGGACATTCCAAAATGTGGGGCCGGCACAAGGCCGGCCCCATTCAACGACTCAGTCTACAGCGAGCTTCAGGCGCGCTTGCTTCCGACCCGCGCATTCACCGCCAGGGCGGCATGCTCCTCCTGAGTATCGAGCATGGCACCACCGGCAGCCGTCACCAGCACAATCATGCCGGTACCGACCAACCAGGCGAAATACCACGCCCCGGAATCACCCAGAACCACCGCCAGCACAATCACGATCAACGCGATCAGCATGAACAGAACAAACAGCAGAAACGTTTTCATGGACAGTCCTCAGTAGCTGTGTTCGTCAGCGGCGACATGTTCGGCCTTGACCTTGCCACGCATCACGTAAAAGGCCCAGCTGGTGTACCAGACGATCAACGGCACGAAGATCAGCGCAAACACCACCATCCAGGTCAAGGTCAGCTGGCTCGAGCTGGAATTCCATATCGTCAGGCTCTGCGCGGGCACGCTGCTTGAGGGCAGCAGGAACGGAAACAGCGCCACACCGGCGGTGCCGATCACGCCGATCCAGGCCAGCGCACCGAACCACCAGGCCAGGTGCGAACGACGCGCGCCAGCCGCCAGCAGGCCGATCAGCATGCCGGCGAAACCCAGCACCGGTAGCAGCCAGAGCGCCCCATGGGCGTGGAAATTGGTGAACCACGCGCCGTCGACCTGACTCACCACCTGCTGCAACGGCGTCTGCGGCACACCGGCACCCGGGCCGCTGGTCAGCACATAGCCCTGCATGCCGCGCACCCAGAAGCCGCCAACAGCAAACAGCACCATCGCCAGCACCGACGAGATACGGGCCAGCGTCCGGCCGCGCTCGTAGATTACGCCTTCGCCCCCATTCATCAGAGTCACCGAACCCATGAATACCGACAGCGAAGCCGACAGCAGGCCGCACAGGATCGCGAACGGGTTGAGCAAGGCCAGGAACGAGCCGGTGTAGGTCGAGGTGATATTCCAGCTGAAGTGGAACGGCACACCCTCGAACAGGTTGCCGAACGCCGCACCGAACACCACCATCGGCACCAGGCCGCTGACCACCAGCGCCCAGTCCCACATCCCGCGCCAGCGGGCCGACGGCAATTTGCTGCGGTACTCGAAGCCGAGCGGGCGAACCATCATGCTCCACAGCAACAGCAGCATCACCACGTAAAAGCCCGAGAACGCGGTGGCGTAGATCAGCGGGAACGCCGCGAACACGGCGCCGCCGCCAAGCACGAACCACACCTGATTGCCCTCCCAGTGCGGACCAATGATGTTGAGCGCCACCCGGCGCTCCAGATCATTGCGCCCGACATAGCGCAGGATCGTTCCCACACCCATGTCCATGCCCACCATCACGGCCAGTCCGCTCAGCAACACGCCGAGCAGCAGCCACCAGATCACCTGAAACACGCCATACATTTCCATCGCTCAACCCTCTGCCTGGCCGGCCAGCCGGCCGCCGGTCGCGCTGTTACCGTGAACGGGACCGCTGTCCCAGTCGGCGTCATCATCATGCGGCTGCTCCGGACCCTTGCGGATCGCACGCACCATCAGATACATCTCGACGATGATGAACACGGTGTACAGGCCGACAAAGCCCACCAGCGAGAAAATCATGTAACCGACACTGTGGGTGGAAGCAGACATCCAGGTCGGCAGCAACTCATACACGGTCCATGGCTGGCGTCCGAGCTCGGCCACCAGCCAGCCGGTTTCGCAAGCGAGGAAGGGCACTGGAATCATCCACACCGCCAGCTTCAGGAACCAGCGCTGGCGCTCGATGTGGTTGCGCAGGCTGAAGATCACCGCGAGCACGAAGTACGCCAGCATCGCCAGACCCATCGCCACCATCGCGCGGAACGACCAGAAGATCGGCGCCACCTGCGGAATGGTGTCCTTGGCGGCCATGCTGACCTGCGCGTCGGTGACCTTGCTCACGTCCTCTGAATAGCGCTGCACCAGGAAGCCGAAGCCGAGATCCTTTTCGTGCGCACGGAACTGTGCCAGCGCATCGGCATCACCCGGCGTGCTCGATAGCGTCCGCAGGGCCTCGACCGCCGGAATGCCATTCCTGATGCGCTCGGCGGCCCGCTGCTCCAGCTTGTCCACACCGGGCACGGTGCCATCCATGGAATGGGTCACCAGTAGCGACAGCGCATAAGGCACCTGCACCTGACCGTGATTTGTCTGATCCTTCTGCGACGGGAAGGCCACCAGGTTGAACGGCATGGGCGCCGGCTCACTCTTCCACAGCCCCTCCATTGCGGCGAGCTTGGTCGGCTGCGCCTGGCCACCGACGAAACCCAGTGCGTCGCCCAGCGTGATCACGCCTGCCGTGGAGAGCACACCGAACAGCACCGCCATGCGGAACGAACGACGTGCAAGCTCCATATGGCGATTTCTTAGCATGTACCACGCGCTGATACCGGCCACGAAGATGGCGCCGGTGACGTAGCCGGCAATGCTGGTATGCACGAACTTGGCCTGCGCATCGTGGCTGAAGATCAGCTCGGACAGACTCGCCAGCTCCATGCGCATGGTGACCGGATTGAAGTGCGCGCCTTCCGGCGCCTGCATGAAGCTGTTGGCGATCAGGATCCACAGCGCCGACAGATTCGAGCCGAACGCCACCATGTAGGTCACGGCCAGATGCTGGCCACGCCTCATGCGGTCCCATCCGAACACCATCATGCCGACGAAGGTGGCTTCGAGGAAAAACGCCATCAAGCCTTCGATCGCCAGCGGCGCACCGAAGATGTCGCCCACGAAGCTCGAATAGAACGACCAGTTGGTGCCGAACTCGAACTCCATGGTGAGGCCGGTGGCCACACCGAGGGCGAAGTTGATCAGGAACAGCTTGCCCCAGAACTGGACAATGTCCTTGTAGATTTGCTTGCCGGTGGTGACGTAGACCGTCTCCATCGCCGCCAGCATGAACGACAGTCCAAGCGTCAGCGGTACAAACAGAAAGTGGTACAGCGCGGTGGCAGCGAATTGCCAACGCGACAGATCGACGACAGTGATGTCATGCATGGTGAAAGCTTCCCGACGGTGGTTTGGACGGACACATGCTCATCAGCGTGCTCGTTCCATGAAACTGGAGAAGTGTGAATGGCGGGGGCGTGATGCATCGCGCGCGCGCCAACCAGGCGAGGCGGCGTGTGCGCTGACCATCGCCCCTGAACGATGGTTTGATCATTGCAGAACTCAACATGTGCTTTTCCGATGAAAATCGGCGCAGCAGCGAATACACCGTGCGCCGGTCATGACCCTCGACCGGCATGCTCCAACCTCGAACCAGTCCTGCAGGAGTCTGTCGGCTGAGTCGATTGCTGATATTGACTCTAGTCAATATCAGGCAATCAAGATATTGGACTGTGCGCTTGTGCCGCACGTCCGCCGGCGCCATTGCCCCTGTTTCAATCGCCCTCCCGCAACCTGCGCAAGCATGCCTGTGGCATCCGGTCGCAGTAGAGGCGTGGCACCGATACAAATTGACCTCGATCAAAAGCTCGCCCGTGAACGCTTCGCAGAATGCACGCACACAACAAACCCCAAGGAACACATCATGAAAGCCCTGCGCCCCCTGCTCGTCGCCACTGGCCTTGGCATCTGCGTCGCCAGCCCTGCCCATGCCGATGACAACTGGATCATCCACGTCGGCGCGCATGTAGTCGACCCTGCGTCGAACAATGGCACGCTGGCAGGCATGAAGGCTGACATCGGCAGCGACCTCAAGCCGACGGTAAGCGTGGAGTACATGTTCACGCCGTCCTGGAGCGTGGATCTGCTCGCCGCCGTTCCGTTCAAGCACGATGTCCGGCTGGATGGCGTCAAAGCGGCCACCACCAAGCAACTGCCGCCGACCCTCGGCGTCAACTATCACTTCATGCCGGACGCCACGGTGTCGCCCTTCGTCGGCGCGGGCATCAACTACACCCGATTCTTCAACACCCACGGTGTTGGCCCGTTGCAGGGCACGGTAGTCAAGGTCGACAGCAGCTGGGGTGCCGCCGCGCACGCCGGCCTGGACATCAAGCTGGCGCCCAACTGGCTGCTCACTGCTGACGTTCGCTGGATGAAGATCGCTGGCGACGTGCACGTCAATGGCGCGAATGTCGGCAAGGCCAAGGTCAACCCGCTGGTCTACGGCTTCAGCTTCGGCTACCGCTTCTGACGATCGCCTCCAATGCCACGCCCGCCGCTCTCCTGCATGAAGCGAGTCGGTGGGCGCGGCAATTTGTGGGTGGAGCACCCCTCTCATCCTCGTCACATGGCTGCAAGACCCGAAAAGCAGGCGAGCACCCACCGCGCCAGGCAGCGGGGAAGCGCGATCGCGCGACAACTGCTTCGTCCATTGACTTGAATCAATGGTCAGCCCGAACGGGTCATCCAGAATGACCGCAAGGTAACGAGATTTGGCGTCCTGTCTGTCCGGACAGGTGGCCTTGGCAGTTTTTCGCCAAAGGTTTGCTGATCCGGCGGCTCCGCCGGTCATGCGCCGCGATGCAGACTCCGGGCTGGTTGAAACCGTCGATGGCGCACTGCTGTATTGCCCCTGCCGCTGGCATTCAACGCGCAGGCCATCCATCAGGAAGCGAAGCATGAATGCACGACTGAAATCCAAAGGATCACGCCGCGCGCCAATCGCCTCGCCCCTCGTGTCGCCCCTGGTACCGGCCAAGACCGCCGCGCAACAGCTCGATCCCGACAGCATCCTGCATGCCGCCGAAGCCAGGCTCACCCTGGGTCTCTCGCCCACCGCGATGTGGCGGGCCTACCTGGACTGGAGCACCCACCTGACCAACGCGCCGTTCCGCCGCGCCGCGCTCAGCCAGGCCGCGATCGAGCAGTTCGCGCGCTGGACCCGGGCGCTGGCTGGCCGACAAGTCATCGAAGCCCAGCCGCGCGACCACCGGTTTGACGACCCGGCCTGGCAGCAGCCACCCTTTCGCATGCTGCAACAAAGCTTCCTGCTGCTGGAAGACTGGTGGACCCGTGCCGCCGAACCCGCCGCGGGGGTCAACCCGCACAATGCAAGGATCGTCTCCTTCGCGGCGCGCCAGTGGCTCGACCTGCTTTCGCCATCGAACGTCCCCTGGCTCAATCCGCAGGTGATCGACGCGACCCTGCAACAGTCCGGTGGCAACCTGATCACCGGCATGAAGACTTTCCTCGAGGATGTGCAGCGCCAGTCAACCGGCGCGCCGGCTGACCATGAACTGCAGGTGGGGCGCGACTTGGCCGCCACGCCCGGCAAGGTGGTGTTCCGCAACGAGCTGATCGAGTTGATCCAGTACAGCCCGGCTACAGGCAAGGTGCATCCGGAACCGATCCTGGTGGTTCCGGCCTGGATCATGAAGTACTACATCCTCGATCTGTCGCCGCACAACTCGCTGATCCGCCATCTGGTCGGCCAGGGCTATACGGTGTTTGCCATTTCCTGGCGCAATCCCGATGCCTCGATGCGCAACCTCTCGTTCGATGACTACCGCATCAACGGCCCGATGGCGGCACTCGATGCAGTGCAGGCGATCACCGGCGCCGAGCGCATCCACGGTTGCGGTTACTGCCTCGGCGGCACCTTGCTGACGATTGCCGCCGCCGCGATGGCACGCGATGGCGACGATCGCCTGGCCAGCCTCAGCCTGCTTGCCGCGCAGGTGGATTTCAGCGAGGCCGGCGAGCTGCAGGTGTTCATCAGCGAGGATCAACTGAGCTTCCTCGACGATCTGATGGCCAGCCAGGGCTACCTTGACAGCCGCCAGATGGCCGGTGCGTTCCAGATGCTTCGCTCCAACGACCTGGTCTGGTCGAAGATGATCAACAGCTACCTGCTGGGGCGGCCTGCGCCGACCAGTGATCTGATGACCTGGAATGCCGACGGCACCCGCATGCCGGCCCGCATGCATGGCGAATACCTGCGCTGGATGTACCTGGAAAACCGCCTCGCCGAAGGCCGTTTCATGGTCGATGGGCGGCCGGTCTCGCTCGCCGACATCAAGCGGCCGATCTTCGTGGTAGGTACCGAAGCCGATCACGTCGCGCCGTGGCATTCGGTCTACAAGCTGCACCTGCTCAACGATGGCGAGATCAGCTTCGTGCTGACCTCCGGCGGCCACAACGCCGGCATCGTCAGTGAACCGGGCCATGCCCGTCGCCACTACCGGTTCAGCCTGCGCAAGGCCGAGGGCAACTACGTCGGCCCCGACCAGTGGTTCGCCGACGCCCCGGTCAACGACGGCTCGTGGTGGCCGCGCTGGGTGGCCTGGCTGGATCAGCGCAGCAGGAAATCCATCGCCCCGCCCGCGGCGGGAAATGCTGACGCCGGTTACGCCGTGCTGTCGGACGCCCCCGGCAGCTACGTCCTCGAACCCTGAACGAGCCCACTGCATGAACGCACTCCTCGCCGATACCGACAGCTTCATCGAGAACCGCACCTTCGATGAGATCGAAGTGGGCGACCACGCCAGTCTCGTGCGCACACTCAGCCAGCGCGATATCGATCTGTTCGCGGCGATGTCCGGCGACGTCAATCCGGCGCATATGGACCCCGTCTACGCCCGTACCGACATGTTCCACCGCGTGGTCGCCCACGGCATGTGGGGTGGCACCCTGGTGTCGACGGTGCTGGGCACCGAACTGCCCGGGCCGGGCACGATCTATATCTCCCAGGATCTGCACTTCCAGGCACCGGTCGGCCTGGGCGACACCATTACCGTCACGGTCACGGCCAGGGAGAAGATCGCGGACAAGCAGCGGATCATCTTCGATTGCCTCTGCAGCAACCAGAAAGGCGAGAACGTGATTCTCGGTACCGCCGAGGTCAAGGCGCCACTGGAAAAAGTCCGCCGCCCGCGGATCGAACTGCCCGACGTACACATGGGAACCCATGACCGCTTCCACGAGCTGATGGCGCGCGCGGCGTTCGGCGCGTCACTTCCCACCGCGGTGGTGCATCCCTGCGACGACGTTTCCCTCGGTGCCGCGCTGGAGGCGGCCAGAGCCGGGCTGATCATTCCGATCCTGGTCGGCCCGAGTGCCAAAATCCAGGCCGCGGCCAAACAGGCGCAGCTGGACATCAGCGGCCTGCGTCTG
>JBBQQL010000167.1:0-9177 GCA_038215995.1 Lysobacterales bacterium | reverse complement strand
CCAACTCGCGCCTGTTGCGCGTCTTAATCATTCGGTTACACTCGGCCGAGCACCTGGGGAAGGGGGATTCCCACAAATGATCAGAAAAATTATCGTGTTGCTGGCCGGCATGCTGGTCACCGTGGCTGTCTATGCTGCCGGAGCGCAATTGCGTGCAGGGCATCCAGACAACTACACCGTGCGCCGGGGCGACACCCTCTGGGATATTTCCGCCAAGTTCCTGTCCAAGCCCTGGCTCTGGCCGGAAATCTGGCAGGCCAATCCGCAGGTGCGTAATCCGCACCTGATCTACCCGGGTGACGTACTCAACCTGTCCTTCATCAACGGCGGTGGGTCGAACCTGCGCTTGCAGCCGCAGGCTCACCCGGAAGGCGATGCCATTCCGGCGATCCCCCTGTCCGAACTGAGGATGTTCCTCAAGGATATGCGGGTCGTCGACTCCAATGCCTTGAGTGCCGCGCCGTATGTGGTTGGCCTGGAAGAATCCCGCTTGCGCGGCGCCGTCGGCCAGAACATTTATGTTCGTGGCCTGCAGGGCGAGCCGGGTCAGCGCTGGGCCATCGTGCGCCCCTCGCACGTCTTCCGCGGCTTCGATCAGAACGATCCGGCCAGTGCGGACCTGGTCGCGCACGACCTCAACAGCAACGTGGCGATGGTCAAGGGTCCGTGGGAGGAGAACTTCCGCGCTGACGGTCATCACGGTCGAGGCGATGATCTCGGGGTCGAGGTGAGCGTGATCGGCACGGCCGAAACCTTGCGCATGGGTGACCCGGCGACCTTGCTGCTGATGGACTCCACGATGGAGATTCGCAGCGGTGACCGTATTCTGCCGATCGATGACAAACCGTATGACGCCTTCTACTACCCGCATGCACCCAAGTCGGTACCGGAGCATGCCAAGGTGATCGGCTTCGCTGATGCGTTGGATGCCGTCGGCTCCAAGCAGGTCGTGATGCTGTCGATTGGTGCCAAGGACGGGGTCGACAACGGCCAGACCTTCTCGATTTTCGAGCCGGGCGAGACGATCAACGACGACGTTGCCAGCAACAGCTGGGATCGCGGCACCGGCAAGAAAGTCACCCTGCCGGACGAGTATGTGGGTCACGTGATGGTGTTCCGTACGTTTGACCGGGTCAGCTATGGCCTGATCATGGACAGCCTGCGGCCGGTGCATATCGGCGGACGACTGCGCGCGCCAGACTGACTGCAGCCCCAGCGGTATCTGCCTACAGAACGGCGCGGCTATCACCGCGCCGTTTCCGCATGTGCAATCTCCATAAAATGGGCGCATGCAAATCGACGACATGGACGTGCTGCGTGCGTGGCTGATCGCCCTGCGTACGCCGGGATTGGGTCCTGGTGGGCTGCGCCAGCGTCTGGATGCGCTCAATGGCGATATCCAGGGCGTGCACGCATGGCTGCGCCATCACCGCGCGTCGCTCGGCGACGCCGCGCACGCATGGCTGTCGTGCCCTGACGAGGCTGTGCTGGCCAGTGACCTGGCTTGGCTGGCTCAGCCTGGGCACCGCCTGCTGCGTTGCACCGAGGCGGACTTCCCGCCGCAGCTGGAAAACATTCCACAGCCACCAGCGGTGTTGTTCGTAGTTGGTGACGCCGGTCTGCTGCTGTATCCGCAGGTGGCGATCGTGGGTGCGCGGGGCGCCAGCGCGGCCGGCTTGGCTCATGCGCGAGGCTTCGCCCGCAGCCTGGCGGAGGCCGGTTTCGTGATCACCAGCGGCATGGCCGATGGCATCGACGGTGCGGCGCATCAAGCAGCCATGGATGCCGCCGCAGCGACGCTTGCCGTGATGGGCACCGGGCCGGACCTTGTCTATCCGCGCAAGCATCATGCGCTGGCCAGGCGCATCGCCGCGCACGGCGCCCTGATCAGCGAGTTCCCGCCCGGCACAGCGGCTCGGGCCGATCATTTTCCGCGTCGCAACCGGATCATTTCCGGGCTCAGTCTGGGTACCCTGGTCATCGAGGCAGGCCTTCGTTCGGGCTCGCTGATAACCGCTCGACTCGCCGCCGAGCAGGGCCGCGAGGTGTTCGCCTTGCCCGGTTCGATCCACAATCCGCTCGCCCAGGGTTGCCACCGTCTGATCCGTGATGGAGCACGCCTGGTGGAGACTGCAGCAGAAATTATCGAGACATTGACACCGGCAGCGTGCATGCTTGGCGCCGAACTGGCTGGCCGACTGCAGCGTGATCCTGTGCGGGAGAAGGTCGAATCGGCCCCAGAAAAGCCTGTGGCGAGCGCCTTGTCCGACAGTTCTCGAGACTCTGGCTATCAGCGGCTTTTGCGTGAACTTGGCCATGAACCCGCGACAATGGACGAACTTGTCCAGCGCAGCGGGCTGTCGGCGGCAGTGCTGTCCTCGATGCTGCTGATGCTGGAGCTGGAGGCGCGGGTGGAGAGTTTGCCCGGTAATCGCTATCAGCAAGTTCCGGTAACGAAAGCGGGCTGGTGAGCTCGCTTTTCAGTGCTTCGCTGGCGGTTGCGGGGTTGACAGCCGCAGTCGCTACGTGGTTTCAACTATATATATGTCCGGCGCAGCGGCGTCGGTGGTTCACTTGCGGAAATCCAGTTTCATGGCGAAAAACCTGCTTATCGTCGAATCACCGGCCAAGGCCAAGACGATCAACAAATACCTCGGCAAGGACTTTCAGGTTCTGGCTTCCTATGGCCACGTGCGCGACCTGAAGCCGAAGGAGGGTGCGGTCGACACCGAGCATGGCTTCACCATGGCCTACGAGGTGATCGAGCGTAACGAGAAACACGTCGACGCGATCGCCAAGGCAGCCAAGCTGGCTGATGACATCTATCTCGCGACCGACTTGGATCGCGAAGGCGAGGCGATCAGCTGGCACATCAGTGAAATTCTGAAAGAGCGTGGCCTCGCCGAAGGAAAGCGGCTGCACCGGGTGGTGTTCTCCGAGATCACGCCCAAGGCGATCAAGGCCGCGGTGGCCGCGCCACGTGAGTTGTCGCTTGACCTGGTCGATGCGCAGCAGGCTCGCCGCGCGCTGGATTACCTGGTGGGTTTCAACCTGTCGCCGGTGCTGTGGCGCAAGGTGCAACGAGGTCTTTCTGCCGGTCGCGTGCAGTCGCCAGCGCTACGCATGATCGTCGAACGCGAGGAGGAGATCGAAGCCTTCATTGCGCGCGAATATTGGTCGATCGAAGCTCAACTGAAGCATGTGGATGGCGAGTTCAGCGCCCGCCTGAGCCGGCTCAATGGCAAGCGATTCGAGCAATTCGATCTGACCAACGAGTCCGATGCACAGGCGGCGCGACATGCGCTCAAGCAGGCGGCGGGCGGGCATCTCACGGTCAGCGATGTCGGCTCGAAAGAGCGCAAGCGTCGTCCTGCGGCACCGTTCACCACCTCGACCCTGCAGCAGGAGGCCGCGCGCAAGCTCGGTTTCACCACCAGCCGCACCATGAAGGTGGCGCAGGGCCTGTACGAGGGCGTGGCGCTTGGTGACGAGGGCAACGTCGGCCTGATCACCTATATGCGTACCGACTCCACCATGCTCGGTGACGACGCCGTGGCCGAGTTGCGTCAGTTGATTGCGCGCGACTTTGGGGGGCATGCGCTGCCTGATGGGCCACAGGTGTACAAGACCAAGTCGAAGAACGCGCAGGAGGCGCATGAGGCGATTCGCCCTACCTCGGCGATGTACACGCCGAAGTCGATCGCGTCGTACCTCAACGATGACCAGCGCAAGCTGTACGAATTGATCTGGAAGCGCACCGTCGCCTGCCAGATGATTCACGCCACGCTCAATACCGTCTCGGTCGAGTTCGCGTTGAAGGACGTTGCTGGCGGCGATGCGTCGTTCCGTTCCAGCGGCACCACGGTGATCGATCCGGGCTTCCTCGCGGTGTACGAGGAAGGTCGCGATCAGAAAACGGCCGAGGACGATGACGAAGGTCGGCGGCTGCCGCGGATGGCGGTGGGCGAGCAAGTCCCGCTGCACGAAATCGCCGCGGACCAGCACTTTACCGAGCCACCGCCGCGCTACTCCGAAGCCAGCCTGGTCAAGGCGCTGGAAGAGCACGGCATCGGCCGGCCTTCGACCTATGCCAGCATCATCCAGGTACTGCAGAATCGCGAGTACGTCTTTCTCGACAGTCGTCGCTTCAAGCCCAGCGACGTCGGTCGCGCGGTCAGCCGATTCCTGACGGCGCATTTCACCCGCTATGTCGACTACGACTTCACCGCCAAGCTCGAGGATGAGCTGGACGCGGTCAGTCGCGGCGAGGAGGCGTGGGTACCGTTGATGGAGCGGTTCTGGCTGCCGTTCAAGCAGCAGGTCGATGAGAAGACCGAGTCGGTCGATCGCAACGAGGCCACCGGTGCGCGTGAGCTCGGTACCGACCCCAAGACCGGCAAGCCGGTATCGGTGCGGCTGGGACGTTTCGGGCCGTACGTGGCTATCGGTACCAAGGAAGACGAAGAAAAGCCCACCTTTGCCAGCCTGCGCACCGGCCAGAGTATGCACACCATCACCCTGGCGGATGCGCTGGAGCTGTTCAAGTTGCCACGCCAGCTTGGCCAGTCAGAGACGGGTGACGACGTGAGCGTGGGGGTTGGCCGCTTCGGTCCCTTCGTGAAGCAGGGCAGCACCTACGCCTCGCTGAAGCCCGAGGATGATCCGTACACGATCGAATTGCCGCGTGCACTGCAGATCGTGGCCGAGAAGCTGGAGATGCTGGCGAACCGGCTGATCATCGACTTCGGCAATGGCGTGCAGGTGCTGAATGGCCGTTACGGCGCCTACATCACCGATGGCGAGAAGAATGCGCGTATTCCCAAGGAGCAGGAGCCGAAGGAGCTGACCGAGGCGCAATGCCTTGAGCTTCTGGCGGCGGCGCCCGTACGCAAAGGCCGTTTCGGCAAGAAGGGCGCAACCAAGAAGGCCGCCGCGAAAAAGGCCGCGCCCGCCAAGAAAACGGCGGTAAAGAAGGCTGCGACCAAGAAGCCCGCCGCGAAGAAGGCCGCTGCCAGGAAGACGGCGACGAAGAAGGCTGCCGTGAAAAAGACGGCTG
Organism: Lysobacterales bacterium; assembly: GCA_038215995.1. Lineage (GTDB taxonomy): Bacteria > Pseudomonadota > Gammaproteobacteria > Xanthomonadales > Rhodanobacteraceae > Rhodanobacter. Next base: position 4,121 of record JBBQQL010000167.1, on the reverse strand, counting down.
GCAAGAAGGTCGCGAAGTCTGCCAGCAGCAAGCTGGCGGTCGATACCGCTGCCTCTGGCAAGGCCGAGGGCTGAGTGCCGCGCTGCTTCAGCAGCGCGGAACTGGGTGCTGCTGCCGTGCTGCTGCATGGCAGCGGCGTGCTTGCATATCCGACCGAGGCGGTGTTCGGGCTGGGCTGCGACCCCCACGATCCGCATGCGTTTGAGCGCGTGTTCGCGCTCAAACAGCGCCCGCCTGCACAGGGCGTATTGTTGATCGCTGCCGATTTCGAGCAGGTCGCGCGCTATATCGATCTGGCCGCTGTGCCTGAAATCGTCTTGCGCGAGGTTCGTGCCAGCTGGCCGGGTCCGCATACCTGGATTTTCCCACGCACGACCGAGGTACCGGCCTGGGTTGCCGGTGGTCATGCTGGTATCGCATTGCGGGTGACCGCGCATGCTCCGGCCGCCGGTCTGTGTCGGGCGTTTGGTGGTGCGCTGGTCTCGACCAGTGCCAACCCGCACGGCAAGCCGCCGGCCCGCGACGCGCAGACCGTAGCCGATTATTTTGGCGACGCCCTGGATGCCGTGCTCGACGCTCCATTGGGCAACGCGGCGCGTCCCACCCCCATTCGCGATGCACTGACCGGCGCTATCATTCGCGCTTGAGGGGCGCTCAAGGTTTCCACGAGACACGGCGTAAAGGCACGCTGCGTCTCGTCGCGCCATTCACGTCAATGTGAAGCCATCAGGATAATGCTGTGCTGGCGTGTGGATAAACAGAACGGGAAGGGAGACGGCGGTTTGGCGATTGTCTACGACACCTATCAGCAAGAAGAGCCCAGGCGGCTGCCTTTGCTGCATGCTGCCGATCCGGCCCGAGTGCTGGCTCGTCGCGACGGCCGCTCGATAAGTGCTACGCAGTTCCTGGCTCAGGTGCGCACGGTTGCGGCGGACCTGCCTGCCGCCTCGGCCGCAGTGAACCTGTGTGAGGATCGTTACGCATTCCTGGTGGCATTTTGCGCGATCGTGTTGCGTGGCCAGATCAACCTGCTGCCCTCGTCGCGCGCACCGCAGGCGGTTGATGAGGTGATGGCGGCCCACCCGGGTTGTTATGCACTGGGCGAGTCGGCGCTCGATCCGGCGCCGCCGGATTATCGCCGGCTGCCAGCTCTGGACGTTGCGCCGGCGCACGATATCGACTTGGTCTGGCCGCAGATTCCGGCCGATCAGGTGGTGGCTATCGGCTACACCTCAGGCTCCACCGGCGCGCCGAGTGCGAACGCCAAGACCTGGGGCAGCTTTCACGCCAGCAACGTCGGCAACATGGCAATGCTGGGCGCGAACGTGGCCAGTCATTTGGCCATCGTGGCCACGGTGCCACCGCAGCACATGTACGGAATGGAGATGTCGGTGTTGTTGCCACTGCTTGGCAACCACAGCGTGCACGTGGGTCGACCATTTTTTCCGGCGGATGTGGCTGCGGCGCTCGCCGATGTGCCCGCTCCGCGCTTGCTTGTTACCACGCCGGTGCACCTGCGAGCGCTGGTTGAATCCGGCATCTCCCTGCCACCGATCGCGGCCATGATCTCGGCCACCGCGCCGCTGCCGATCGAGTTGGCTCGCCGTGCCGAACAGCGTTTTGGTGCGCCTTTGCTCGAAGTATTCGGCTCTACCGAGACCTGCGTGTTCGCCAGTCGGCGGCCGAGCCAGGAAGAGGACTGGACCCTGTACGAGGGCGCCACCCTGCATCCGCAACCGGATGGCACCGCGGTGGATGCACCGCAACTGTGCGCGCCGATCACTCTTGCCGACATCGTCAGCCTGTCCGACGGCGGCCGCCGCTTCCGCCTGCGTGGTCGCCACGCAGACCTGCTGGAGATCGCCGGCAAGCGCGCGTCCTTGGCAGACCTTACCCGCCGGCTGCTGGCGGTGCCCGGGGTGCACGACGGCGTGATATTCCAGCTTGATGATGGCGACACGCTGGGCGTGCATCGCATCGCCGCGTTGGCGGTAGCTCCCGGGCTGAACGAGCACCACATCCTTGACGCCCTGCGCGAGGCCATCGATCCACTGTTCCTGCCGCGCCCGCTGCATCTGGTAAGCGCGTTGCCGCGCAACGAGACCGGCAAGCTGCCGCGGGCCGCTTTGCTGGAGCTCGTTTACGGCCACGGCGGCGCGTGTTGATCAAAAGCTACAATAGGCGTTTGCGCAGCCCGCGCCCCGTTTGCTGGAGTTCGACATGAAGGTTCTCGTCATCGGTAGTGGTGGTCGCGAGCACGCGATGGCGTGGAAGTTGATGCAGTCGCCACAGGTCGACGAAGTGATCGTGGCTCCCGGCAACGCGGGCACGGCGCTTGAGCCTGGCGTGCGCAACGTCGATGTGGCCGTCAACGATCTGGATGGCCTGCTTGGCCTGGCCAGGCGCGAGAAGATAGGTTTGACCGTCGTCGGGCCCGAGGTGCCATTGGTGGCTGGCGTGGTCGATCGGTTTCGCGCAGCCGGCCAGCGCATTTTTGGTCCGCGCGCGGTCGCGGCGCAGTTGGAGGGCTCCAAGGCATTCGCCAAGGACTTCCTGCAGCGGCACAACATTCCCACTTCCCGTTACGCGGTGTTCACGGATTTGAATGCCGCGCTTGCCTACGTCCGTCAGCATGGTGCGCCCATCGTGATCAAGGCCGATGGCCTCGCTGCCGGCAAGGGTGTAGTGGTGGCGCTGACGCTCGCTGACGCCGAGCTGGCCCTGCACGACATGCTCGGCGCGCACAGTTTTGGAGATGCCTCCGCGCGGGTGGTGATCGAGGAGTTTCTTGAGGGTGAAGAGGCCAGCTACATCGTGATGAGCGATGGCAATCACGCCTTGCCGATGGCCAGCAGCCAGGACCACAAGCGCCGCGATGAGGGTGATCTCGGCCCCAATACCGGCGGTATGGGCGCGTACTCGCCGGCGCCGGTGGTCACCCCCGAGGTCGAGCAGCGGGTGCTGCGCGAGGTGATCGAGCCGACCCTGCGCGGCATGGCCGCCGAGGGCGCTCCCTTCATCGGTTTTCTGTATGCGGGGCTGATGATCGACAAGAGCGGCGCGCCCAAAGTGATCGAATTCAACGTGAGGTTTGGTGACCCGGAAACCCAGCCGATCATGCTGCGGCTGAAATCCGACCTGATCGACTTGATCGATGCCGCGCTGGACGGCCGGCTGGATCAGGTGCGCGCGCGCTGGGATGCCCGTCCGGCCATCGGTGTGGTGATGGCCGCTGGCGGTTATCCAGGGAAGGTTCGCAGTGGCGACGTGATCGACGGCCTTGCGGCCGTGGCGGCGGACGCTGATCCCGATGTGAAGATATTCCATGCAGGCACGAAGCTGGACGAGCAAGGCCTCGCGATAACTGCCGGCGGGCGCGTGCTGACGGTGTGTGCCTTGGGCAAGGACATCGCTGCGGCGCGCGAACAAGCCTACGCCGCCGCGGCGCGGGTTCGTTATGACGGGGCATTCTGTCGCCGTGATATCGCCCACCGGGCGTTGCACCGCCACTGACCTTTCACGAGGGGCCCGCCAGTGGCCCAAACCGCACACGTTGTTCAAACTTTCATCGGCGCCAAGTGCGTGCGCAAGGACGTACGCCAGCGCATGGCAGGCCATTGGATGGATTGACTTTTCCGCATCCCGATTTTTGGGCTATGCTTCGAGGCTCCCCCGCGTAGAGTCCTGGCGCCTAGACGCCCGAACGGCCACGTGTTTGTTTTTACGTTTGATGAGGTTTTCCCATGCGCAAGACGGTTTTGTCGCTGATGTCGGTCGCGACGCTGGCTCTGGCTGGTTGCCATTCTTCCAATTCGCCACAGCAGCCCGGTCAGGACGGAGCGGCCTCATCCGGCACCTCGGCTGGCGTCAAAAAGGTGGCCGACCAGGTCAGCGGTACCATTTCTCTGCGCGCGGGGTCGCCCTTGCCGTCGGCAACGGCGACCCTGGTGCTGAATCTGGTCGATGTGTCGGCCAGTGCGGTGGGCTCACCTCCGCTGGCTAGCTCGACGTCGCCCGCGGGCACCTTCCCGCAGCCTTTCAAGCTCACCTTCAACCCGGCCGAAGTGAAGCCGAACGATCTGTACAAGATCCAGGCCGTACTGACTGATGGCGAGCGTCAC
>JBBQQL010000166.1:0-9185 GCA_038215995.1 Lysobacterales bacterium | reverse complement strand
GCATCCGGCGCACCCGCTGCTGGCCATCGTGGCCGGCTCCAAGGTCTCGACCAAGCTGACCCTGCTGGACAACCTGATCGGCAAGGTCGACCAGCTCATCGTCGGCGGCGGCATCGCCAACACCTTCATCGTGGCGATGGGTCACTCGGTCGGCAACTCGCTGGTCGAGCCCGCCCTGGTCGACGCGGCGAAGAAGATTCTGGCTGACGCCAAGCGCCGCGGCATCGATGTGCCGATGCCGGTCGACGTGGTGGTGGCCTCCAACTTCTCGGCCCAGGCCACGGCCACGGTGAGGGCCGTCGACCAGGTCGGCGACGACGAGATGATCCTCGATATCGGCCCGCAGACCGCCCGTCATTACGCCGAACTCATCGCCAAGGCCGGTACCGTGGTGTGGAACGGCCCGGTCGGCGTGTTCGAGTTCGACGCCTTCGGCAAAGGCACCGAAACGCTGGCGCATGCGATTGCCGAATCGAAGGCTTTCTCGATCGCCGGCGGCGGCGACACCCTGGCCGCCGTGGACAAGTACGGCATTGCCGACAAGGTCTCCTACATCTCCACCGGCGGCGGCGCCTTCCTGGAATTTCTGGAAGGCAAGGAGCTGCCGGCCGTCACCGCATTGAAGGCGCGGGCCCAGTAACGCCCACGACCTACGCCGAACTCGTAGGAGCCCGCTGGCGGGCGATGTCTTTCAACTCGCCGGAAAGCATCGCCCGCCAGCGGGCTCCTACCAGGACAAAGACGTCGAGCGCCTGGCGGACTCCTATTTGATGACGCGCTTCACCGCGTCGATCACGTGGGCGACGGTGAAGCCGAAGTGCTCGAACAACTGCGGACCGGGGGCCGAGGCGCCGAAGCTGGTCATGCCGACCACTTCGCCATCCAGACCCACGTACTTGCGCCAGAAATCGGCCGTCGCCGCTTCCACCGCCACGCGGGCACGACACCAGCCCGGCAGCACGCCCTCGCGGTATTCCAGCGGCTGCGCGTCGAAAACCTCGGTGCAGGGCATCGACACCACCCGCAACGCGACCCCTTGCTGGCCCAGCGCACGCATCGCCTCCATCGCCAGCTCCACTTCCGAGCCGGTGGCGATCAGGATGGCCTGGAACTTGGTATCCAGCGGATCGGACAGCACGTATGCGCCGCGCATGATGTCGGCGACCTGCTGCTCGTTGCGTGGCTGATGCTTGAGGGTCTGTCGGGAGAAGATCAGGCAGGCAGGGCCGCCCTTGCGTTCGATCGCCGCCTTCCACGATGCCGCCGACTCCACCGCGTCGCAGGGGCGCCACACCTGGTTGTTGGGAATGTAACGCAGGCTGGCCAGATGCTCGACCGGCTGGTGGGTCGGGCCGTCTTCACCCTGGCCGATCGAATCGTGGGTATAGACATGGATGGCGTGGGCCGGGATCAGCGCACTCATGCGCACGGCATTGCGCGCGTAGTCGGAGAACACCAGGAAGGTCGCGTCGTACGGAACGAGGCCGCCATGCAGGGCCAGTCCGTTGGCAATCGCGCTCATGCCGAATTCGCGCACGCCGTAATAGACGTAGTTGCCCTTGCCGTCGGCGCTGTTGCCGTTGGCGGCATCCAGGCTGCCCTTCCACTTGGTGAGATTGGAGCCGGCCAGATCCGCCGAACCGCCGATCAGCTCCGGCAGCAGCGGGCCAAAGGCATCCAGGCTCATCTGCGAGGCCTTGCGTGAAGCCACTTCCGGGCCTTCCAGTTGCAGCTTGGCCAGGAACGCCTGCGACTTCTCCGCCCAGTCAACAGGCAGTTCGCCGGCGAGGCGGCGCTTGAACTCGGCTGCCAGCTCGGGGAATGCCGCGGCGTATGCTGCGAAGGCATCGTTCCACGCCTGTTCGCGCGCCGCACCCGCCTTTTTCGCGTCCCAGCCGGCATAGATCTCGGCCGGAATCTCGAACGGGGCGTGGCGCCAATCGAGCTGATCGCGCGCGGCGGCGATCTCGTCCTTGCCCAGCGGAGAGCCGTGGCTTTCTTCCTTGCCCTGCTTGTGCGGCGCGCCGAATCCGATGATGGTCTTGGCGCAGATCAGGGTGGGTTTGTCGTGCTGCGCGGTGGCCTTGGCGATCGCCTGCTTGATCGCGTCGGCATCATGGCCGTCGACCGCGCGAATCACGTTCCAGCCATAAGCCTCGAAGCGGGCCGGCGTGTCGTCGGTGAACCAGCCGTGCACTTCACCATCGATCGAAATGCCGTTGTCGTCATAGATCGCCACCAGCTTGCCCAGCTTCCAGGTACCGGCCAGCGACGCCACTTCGTGCGAGATGCCCTCCATCAGGCAACCATCGCCGAGGAACACATAAGTGTGGTGGTCGACGATGGCATGCCCGGCGCGGTTGAAATGCGCGGCCAGTACCTTCTCTGCCAGCGCGAAGCCGACGGCGTTGGCCAGGCCCTGGCCGAGTGGACCGGTGGTGGTCTCCACTCCGGGCGTCTCGCTGGCTTCAGGGTGACCGGCGGTCTTGGAGTGGAGCTGGCGGAAGCGCTTGAGCTGCTCCATCGGCAGGTCGAAGCCGGTGAGGTGCAACAGCGCGTACTGCAGCATCGAACCGTGGCCGTTGGAGAGCACGAAACGGTCGCGATTGAACCACTTCGGATTGACCGGATTGAAACGCAGGAAGTCGTTCCAGAGCACCTCGGCGAGGTCAGCCATGCCCATCGGCATGCCCGGATGACCGGATTTGGCTGCCTCGACGGCGTCCATGGCGAGGGCGCGCACGGCATTGGCGAGTTCGCGGCGGGTGGTCATCGGCATCTCCGGAGGGCGAAAAGCGGGCATTGTCGCCGATCCGACCAGCCGATGTCTTGCCGAGGCAAGGCCCGCGGCATCTCGCCCGCGGGACATTCATTAATTCAACCTTAATTTTTCATTTGCATATACCGCGGAGCTTCAGGCTCCAAGACGTCCAATGCCCCGGCGCGTGGTGTCCACGCGTCGTTGCCGGCCCGTCCCCAAGCGCCGCGCAATGCGAAGTCATAAGCAGTCAAGAAGGAATACCCTCATGAAAAAGACCCTACTCGCCCTTGCATTCGTCGCCGCCACGTCCGCCACTTTGCCGGCTCTGGCGCAGGACACCAACAGTGCGGCGGTCGGTGGCAATTACCAGCCGAACCAGGCGATCGGCAGCGGCAACTGGTTGATCGACGCCAGTGTCGGCCAGGCCCATGTCAACCAGGGCCCGTATGACTCGCATCCCACCGCCTATTCACTCAGCGGCGGCTACCGCTGGAAGGTCGGTGAGGATCTGGGCCTGGGCCTGGATGTCGGCTACAACGACCTGGGCAATTTCAAGCTCAAGAATGCCTTCAACAGCAACCCGGTCAACCTGACCACCCAGCGCCAGGCGCTGCGCGGATGGACGGCCGGTGCGAATGGCCGGATCAACGTCTGGCAGGGCCTGTACATCAGTGGCCGCGCCGGCATCTATGGCTGGAAGGGGCACGGCTACAGCGACCAGGACATCAACCGTCACGACCTGAACAAGGTCGACTACTACGGCGGCGCCGGCGTGGGCTACGACTTCAATCCGCACTTCGGAATCGGCTTGTCGTACGACTACTACCACGCCAGCAAGAACGACCTCAACCTGAGCACCGATACCGCCTCAGTCACGGCCGAATATCGCTTCTAAAGCTCTGCCGGCTCTGGGGAGGAGGTCTGTGCGACCGGCTCCTCCCCAGACCAGTATTAACCTCAACTTAATACTAAACTCACCGGTATTGAATCTTCCGGTGGATGCCTCATCTAAGTGACCACGTGCAGCTGCCCAAGTCCGGACAGCTCACTTTCAGCAGCGGCCACTCCCCCTTCGGGCCGACTGCCATGACAACTGGAGCATCATCATGAAAATCAAAAAGACCCTGCTGGCCCTCGCCCTTTCCTCCGCTGGCCTGCTGGCCGTCCCTGCCGTCTTTGCGCAGAGCGCCCCGGCCGACAACGCCGGCTGGTTCGTCAACGGCAATGTCGGCAGCGCTTCGCTCAATAACGGGCCGTACGACGACAACACCACGGCTTACGCCATCAATGGCGGCTACCGCTGGTCGCTGGCGCCGAACTTCTCGCTCGGCGCGGAAGTGGGCTACAACGATCTGGGCAACATCCACGCCAAGAACGTGTTCAACAACCAGCCCGTGGTATCGAACACCAAGTCCCAGCTGCATGGCTGGACGGCGGGTGCCAACGCGCATTTCGACCTCAGCCCGAACTGGTACATCAGCGGCCGCGCAGGCCTGTACAGCTGGAGCGGCCACGGCCTCAGCAACGACATCAACCCGGTGCGCAAGAGCCTCAACGACAACAGCTGGTACGCCGGTGCGGGCGTGGGCTACAACGTGACCCGCAACATCAGCGTCGGTCTGAACTACGACTACTACGATGCCAACAAGCAGCACCTGAATCTGGACACCAACGTGGTTTCGGCCAGCGCTGAATTCCGCTTCTGATCCAGGATTGAAGTCACGGAAACAAAAAGGGCGCCGAAAGGCGCCCTTTTTTTAATGATCAACCCCATGGCGTGACTACGCCTTGAATCAATCGATCAGCCGTTCCACTGACCCAGCGCCGCCAGGCCGTTGTCACGAGCACGCGCATGCACGGTCTTCTGCGCATCGGCATAGTTCGCCTTCATGTCCTTCGCCCACAGCTTCAGTGCCGCCTGCTGCATGGCGCGACCGTAGGAGAACGAAAGCGGCCACGGATGCGGGCCGATCTGGTTCATCGCATTGAGATGCGCGGTGGATTGCAGGTCGGTCTGCCCGCCGGAGAGAAACACGATGCCCGGCAGCGAGGCCGGCACGGTGGACTTGAGCACGCGCACGGTCGCCTCGGCCACTTCCTCGGCGTCGACCTGCTCGTCGCAGTCCTTGCCGGGGATGACCATGCTGACCTTGAGGATCAGGCCTTCCAGCATCACGTTCTGCTCGTACAGTGCATTGAACAGGCTGCGCAGCACGGCTTCGTGCACCTCGTAGCTGACTTCGATGGTGTGATCACCGTCCATGATCACCTCGGGCTCGACCATCGGCACGATGCCCGCTTCCTGGCACAGCGCGGCATAGCGGGCGAGTACATGGCAGTTCGCCTCGATCGCGGTGGAGCTGGGGTTCTCTTCGGTGATGTTGATGACCGCGCGCCACTTGGCAAACTGCGCGCCCAGCCGGGCGTATTCCTGCAGGCGCTCACGCAGGCCATCGAGGCCCTCGGTGACCACGTCGCCGGGGAAGCCCGCCAGCGGCTGCGCCCCCTTGTCGACCTTGATACCCGGGATCATGCCGAGCTTCTTCATCAACTGCGGAAACGGCACGCCATCCCTGGTCGACTGACGGATCGTCTCGTCGTACAGGATCGCGCCGGAAATATGCTCGTTCAGGCCCGGCGTGGTCAGCAGCAACTCGCGGTAAGCACGGCGGTTCTCTTCGGTATTCTCGATGCCGACGGCCTCGAAGCGCTTCTTGATGGTGTTGGTCGACTCGTCGATGGCGATAATGCCCTTGCCCGGTGCCACCATGGCCAAGGCAATGCTTTCGAGATCTTCAATACTCATGATGACTCCGTGGTGCGGGGGCGGTATGGCCGGCACAGGTTGATGCCGCCTCGGAAGCGGGGCGGCATGGTTCAAAAACCGGAATTATAGGCCAGTTTGGCCACCGCACGCGTCAAGCCACGGCTCGACCCTGTGCCACCACCGACTCAGGGCGCGTAGCCGGGCAACTTGCAGGCGTCGACCAACAGCTTGCGCTGTGCCGGCTCCTTGGGCGCGTTGAACGGCACGATGTAGTAGGTAGCCACAGGCTGGCCGACCTTGTTGTTCAGCGAAGGGCCGTAGCGGAAGTTGCTGACCGCGCTGCGCGCCATCGGGCCCAGATCACTCTGCGGCACGACCTTGGCCACCTGCACCTCCATCGGCACACCATCGGAACCGATCGTGTAAGTCACCGCGACGCAACCGGGCTTGAGCAGGTTCTGCCCGCTGTTCGGCGCGTCCATCTGCACCTGCGTGTTGAGCAGAATCCAGTAGCGATAAAGGTCCTTCTGGTCGACCTTGCTGGCCTGTGCCAGCACGGGCGCCACGAACCCCAGGGTCAACGCGAACAGCAAAGCCTGACGAAGCGGACGGAACTTGGTTTTCATCACGATCTCCAGTGCGGAAGGACTCGCTCCAGTGTAGCTGCCCCGCCCCGTCGGGGCGGTAACAACCCCGCTGACGCGACAGCCGCCCGTCAGCTTCAAAGATCGCGCAGGCTCTCGACCATGCCTTCGGCACCCACGGAGAGCAGCTTCAGCGTGTTGGTACCGCCCCCCTGGCCGACGTGATCGCCGTGGGTCAGCACCACACGGTCGCCCTCGACCAACAGTCCCTGACCAAACAACTGCTGCACTGCCGTGCGAGCGGTAGCTGCCGAGCCGAGCCCTTCATGAGCAAACGCCACCGGATGAACATCACGCAACATCAGCATCCGGCGCCGGGCTGACGCAAGCGGCGAAAGCGCATAAATCGGCACGGCGCTGCGGTAACGCGACAACCACTGCGCCGTGGCGCCTGACTCGGTCAAGGCAACAATCGCCCTGACACCCAGTTCACCGGCCAGCATCATCGCCGCCAGCGCAATCGCCTGGTCGGTGCGATCCAGCCGGTGGCCGCCCGACTTGAGATCCTCTTTCGACTCGAACTGACGCTCGGCACCGAGGCAGATCCGGCGCATGGCCGCCACCGCCTTGTCCGGATGCGCGCCAGCGGCGGTCTCTTCGGACAGCATCACCGCATCGGTGCCGTCGATCACGGCATTGGCCACATCCAGCACTTCGGCGCGGGTGGGGATCGGTGAGCGCACCATCGACTGCAACATCTGGGTCGCGGTGATCACCGCACGGTTGCGCTGCACCGACTCGCGGATGATCTTTTTCTGCAGCCCCGGCAACTCGGCATCGCCGATCTCCACGCCGAGGTCGCCGCGCGCCACCATGACCACGTCCGACGCGTCGATGATTTCACCGAGGACCGGGATCGCGTCGGCGCGCTCGATCTTGGCCACCAGCGCGGCGTTGCCGCCCGCCTCTTTCAGCAACCGACGCGCCTGGTGCATGTCGTCGGCCGAACGCACGAAGGAAACCGCGAGGAAATCAGCACCGATTTCGGCGGCCAGCTTGATGTCGGATTTGTCCTTGTCAGACAACGCGGTGACCGAGAGTCCGCCGCCCTGCCGGTTGAGGCCCTTGCGATTGGACAGCTTGCCGCCGATCAACACCTCGCATCGCACCTCGCTGCCCACCACGTCTTGCACGGTCATGGCCAGCAGGCCGTCATCCAGCAACAACACGTCGCCAGCGAACACGTCTTGCGGCAGGCCGTGATAGCTGACACCGACGCGGGTGACATCACCCGGCGGCACGCCGTCGCGGCAATCCAGCACGAACGACGCGCCTTCGACCAGCTGCACGGAACCTTCGGCAAAGGTCTCCACGCGGATCTTCGGACCCTGCAGATCGGCCAGGATGCCCACCTCGCAACCGAGCTTGGCGGCCGCCTCACGCACCGCCGCCGCGCGGGCGCGATGATCATCCGGCTTGCCATGCGAAAGGTTCAGGCGCACCACGTTGACGCCGTCGGCAATGATGCGCTCGAGCATGCCGGGTGCATCGGTGGCGGGGCCAAGCGTGGCAACGATCTTGGTGCGGCGGGTTTGGGTTTCTTGATTGGTCATCAGCCGAGCGTAGCAACAACATGACCGGCTAGCCACGGGCCCGGGCCTGACATTTCGGCCATTTGGACGTCCGAACGGCGCTCCCGCAACCGACCGCCGACAGTGGTCTGCTCAGCCCGTCGACCATACCAGTGCGACCACTCCAGCACGATATGGAAGCTCGCCAGCCAGACCACGAGGTGACCGCTGGACAGTGGCATCATGCTGCTGCAGCGCAGCAGCGAAAGTTTCAAATTTTCTGCGACGACTGCCGAATCAATCGCCCAGCGCCTCGTTGAGCACGGCCGCGAGTCGCACGCCGGCCTGCTCCAGCCGGGTTTCAATCACCGGCCACGCCTTGCGCTGGTAGCGCTGCGACCAGGCCTCGCCCGACGGCTTGGCCAGGTCGGTATAGGCCACCTGTTGCGCCAGCCGATGGGATTCGTCAGCCCAGCCGATCGCGTCGCCGCCCAGGGAGGACAAGCCACCGCCCGACGCCCACGCCTTGCGCTCGGCAGACGTGATGCGGGCGTCCAGCTTCACCGCATCGGCCTGCACGATGGCATGGTCAAAGGTGTAATTCGGTCCGGGGATCAGGCCCAGTGCCTTGCGGATGATCTGGCCGTCCCACAGCGAGTGCAGGTTGGTACCCTTGCCGAAGAAATTGACCTGGACCGTGTTGCCGCCCTTGTCGTTGTTGTCTTCCGCATGCAACGGCTGGTGGACGTCACCGACCAGATGAACCACCCATTTCAGCGCTTCGAGCCGCGCCTGTGGCGTGGCGGACTTGTCCGCCAGCACGTGCGCATACTGATCGATTTTGGCGACCACGCAGTCGCCCTCGGGGCAATCGCGAGCGGCGACATAGTCGTCCGCGTGCAACGGGATGTCGACGTAGTGCCAGCCGCTGGTCTGCGGCATGGCCTTTCGGTTGGCATCCGCCCAGGAGGAAATGTCGTCCAGTCGGCCCAGACCCTCCTGCTTGAGCAGAGCCGCCACTTCGGCGGAAGCGGCCGGGCCAAGGTGCTGCTGGGCAATGTCCGCCACGATGGCGTGACCTTCGGGACCCCACGCCTGACTGGCGAAAGTCGTGAAAAGCAGGGCGCTTGCGCAAAGCGCGGGAAGAACTCGGCGGCTACGTCGATTCATGGTCACTCGAAAACAGGGGGAGACAACCTGCAAGACTGCCACAATCGCGCGTCGGTTCCATGGCAACGCCATGCCCGCCTCCCCGCGTCCCGGCGGAGCCCGCCGTGCGGACGACGAACGGCGTCGGCCAAATCGCTGACCCGTGCCCCGCGGCTCAAGCCATCGAAGGGGCTCCCTGCTAGAATCTCCAGCCTGTTCCTCGAGCCCCACTGCATGCAGGAGTTTCCGGTAATGACGATCAAGGTAGGCATCAACGGCTTCGGCCGGATTGGACGCAACGTGCTGCGCGCTGCCGTGCAGAACTTCGGCAACGACATCGAGATTGTCGCGAT
>JBBQQL010000165.1:0-9275 GCA_038215995.1 Lysobacterales bacterium | reverse complement strand
GATCGTGGGGGCGCCGAAGCTCTTCTCGAGCACGACATTGCGGCCCTTCGGACCCAGGGTGACCTTGACCGCATTGGCCAGGGTGTTCACGCCCTTGAGCATGCGGGCGCGGGCGTCTTCGCCGAAACGTACTTCTTTAGCGGACATAAATTTTTGCCTCAAAAATTTGAATTAGGAATGAAACCAGTTGCGAAAGTGTTTCAAGAAGGAGCCAACGGCGACTGGCAAGCGCGCTTTTGATTCGCGCTAAAACCATCAGCGATCAGGCCCCAGCCAACTCAGCCTTCGATCACAGCCACGACGTCGTCTTCCTTCAGGAACACCAGATCTTCGCCGTCGATCTTGATTTCCTGGCCGGCATACTTGCCGAACAACACGGTATCGCCGGCCTTCAACGACATCGGGCGCACCTTGCCGTCGCTCATGATCAGACCGGTACCGGCGGCAACGACCTTGCCACGGGTCGGCTTTTCGGTGGCGCTGTCGGGGATGACGATGCCACCAGCGGAAACGCGCTCTTCCTCGAGACGCTTGACGATGACGCGATCATGCAACGGACGCAGTGTGCTCATGGATGACTCCAGTAAGGATTGAGGTGGGACAAGGCTTGCAAGACCCGGTTCGACGGCCTTGTTAGCACTCATGGTAAGTGAGTGCCAATTTTAGCGATACAGCACGCCACTGCAAGAGCTTTCGAACGGGGAACGGGTAGCAAATTGGGTGGTTCGGCAAGGCTTTCAAGGGGCAGATGCCAAATTGCTCACATACGATCAGGCTTGCCATTTCCCGTTACGCTGCGGTCATGCCCACGCCCATGCCTGACACGGTCCTGCTCTGCTACAGCACCTGCCCCGACGCCGCCAGCGCGCAGAACATCGCCGACGCCCTGGTCGGTGAACAGCTCGCCGCCTGCGTCAACCAGCTCCCCGGCGTGCGCTCGACCTACTGCTGGCAGGGCGAGGTGACTCATGACGACGAAGTATTACTGCTGATCAAGACCACCAGCACCCGGCTGGAGGCATTGCGGCGGCGCCTGCTCGAACTGCACCCCTACGAACTGCCCGAACTGATCGCCGTGCCGGTGGAGCAGGGCCACGCCCACTACCTGGATTGGGTGCGCCAAAGCGTCACGGCTGAGCACCCGGCGACTGGGCCATAATGCCGGCTCGCCGTATCCCTGGAGTCGCAATGCGTCTGTTTGCTGCTGGCCGAAGCGCCGCCCGTTTGCTTGTCTGGCTGACCCTGTTGCTGCTGGCATCGCCTGGCTACACGCAGGGCGTGGACGATCTGCTGCCAGTCACCCAGGCTTACAAGCTGAGTGCCGACGCGAGCACGCCGGGCGTGTTGAGACTGCACTGGACGATTGCACCGGATTACTACCTCTATCGCGGCCGCATGAAGTTCAAGGCAGGCGACGGCGTGAGGCTGGGCGAGGCGCAACTGCCGGACGGCGAAAAGCACCACGACGAATACCTCGGCGACGTGGAGACCTATCACCACAGCATCGATGCGAGCGTGCCCTACACGCTGGCGCCAGGTACCGGGCGGCTGCGGCTGTCCGTGCAGTACCAAGGCTGCCATGAGGTCGACCCGAAGATCTGTTACCCCCCACATACCGAGCAACTCGACCTGGCGTTGCCCGCATCAACTGGCAGCAGCGCCGCAGCAGTCAACTCACTGGGCAACGCACTGAGCCAGCTCGGCAGCAACCAGCTCGCCCCAGCCCGCGGAACCGGTGCAGCGCCGCTACCCGCCGAGCAGGCGTTTCGGCTGGAGGCGCTGGCGCAGGGTCCGCATCAACTGTTGCTGCGCTGGACGATGCCGCCGGGCTACTACCTGTATCGCGATCAGACCACGCTGACCCTCAAGGACGCAGGCAACCTCGGCCTGCAGCCCGCGTGGCCCGCCGGCACCGCCCACCACGACGAGCACTACGGTGATGTCACCGTGTATTTCGACCAGGTCGAGCTACCGGTCACGATCCAGGGCGACCTTGGCGGCCGCCATCAGCTCACCGTCGACGCCAGTTTTCAGGGCTGCCAGCAAGGCGGCCTGTGTTACCCGCTGATGCGCCGCAGCGTCAGGGTTGACCTGACCGGCACCAGCGCGAGCACAGCCGCCATCATTCCGACCGACACCGCAGCGGTCGTGGAAGGCCCGCTGCAGGTGAGCCTGCTTGTCGCGCTGCTGCTGGCGCTGGGCGGTGGACTGGTCCTCAACCTGATGCCGTGCGTGCTGCCGGTGCTGTCGATCAAGGCGGTCAGCGTGCTGGAAAGCGGCGAAAGCCCTGCCCGCGCCCGCCGTCACGCGCTTTTTTATACCGCCGGCGTGTTGAGCAGCTTCGCCGCGCTTGGCATGGGCATCCTCGCCCTGCGCACCGCCGGGCATGCGCTTGGCTGGGGCACCCAATTGCAGCAGCCGGTGCTGGTCGGCGTGCTCGCCTGCGTGATGCTGGCGGTGGGGCTGTCGATGTCCGGCGTAGTGCAGTTCGGCGCATCGCTGGGCAATACCGGCGCCGGGCTGGCCGCGCGCTCCGGCCCGGCCGGTGACTTCTTCACTGGCGTGCTGGCGGTCGTGGTGGCCAGCCCCTGCACCGCGCCGTTCATGGGCAGCGCTCTCGCGTATGCCTTCGCCGCACCGATGCTTTCCGCCCTGCTGGTATTTCTCGCGCTTGGCGTCGGGCTGTCGCTGCCGTTCCTTCTGATCGGCTTCGTGCCCGGCCTCGCCCGCCTGCTGCCGAGGCCGGGCCGCTGGATGGAAACGCTGAAGCAGGTACTTGCCTTTCCGATGTACCTCACGGCGGCATGGCTGGTCTGGGTGCTGGCCAACCAGCGCGGCGCCGATGCGGTGGGCCTGGTGCTGGTGGCGATGGTGTTGCTGGCGATGACCTTGTGGTGGTTCGAACGCAGTCGTTCGCGCGGCGCGTTGAGCAAGGCACTGGTGGCCGTGCTGGCGCTGGCTGCGCTGGCCCCGCTGGTACTGATTGCCCGCGTGCAGCGACCGTCAAGCGTGGCCGCGGCCGAGGTGGGCGTGGTCACCTACAGCCCGCAAAAACTGGCTGAACTGCGCGCCGCTGGCACGCCCGTGTTCGTCGACATGACGGCCGACTGGTGTGTCACCTGCAAGGCCAACGAACATACCGTGCTCGACACCCAGGCCTTTCGCGACCTGCTCCAGCGTACAGGCGCGGTCTACATGAAGGGCGACTGGACTGACGTCAACCCGAGCATCAGCGCCTTCCTGCAGCAATACCATTCCCCCGGGGTCCCCTTGTACGTGGTGTTTCCGAAAAGCGGCGGGCCCGGTCGCCA
This sequence comes from Lysobacterales bacterium, assembly GCA_038215995.1. Classification (GTDB taxonomy): domain Bacteria; phylum Pseudomonadota; class Gammaproteobacteria; order Xanthomonadales; family Rhodanobacteraceae; genus Rhodanobacter. Next base: position 5,964 of record JBBQQL010000165.1, on the reverse strand, counting down.
GCTCTCCACCGTGCTGACCTCTGCCCTGGTCGAACAAGCCCTGACCGAGGCGGCGCGCTGATGTTCAGTCGCACCAATCAGCTGATCCTGGGCCTGGCCGTGCTGGCTGCGGTCATTGGCGGCATCGTCGAGCACAGCCAACAGCCATCGGCACAGGCTCCCTCGGCGCTCATGGGGCGGCCATTGCCCGCAATTACCCTGGCTGACCTCGATGGCCACATGCACGCCTTGAGCGATTACCGCGGACACCGGGTGCTGCTGAATTTGTGGGCAAGTTGGTGCGCGCCGTGCTTGAGAGAGATGCCAGCACTGCAAAAGGCCCAGGATAACTTCGGCGAACAGGGGCCGATCGTCGTCGGTATTGCGATGGATGAGGCTCCGCGCGTTCGCCGCTTTCTGGCGGAACATCCGGTGAGTTATCCGATCTTGCTGGGGGATCAAGGCGCTGACGACACCTCGGTCAAACTGGGAAATAGTCGCCTGGTGCTGCCTTACAGCATGCTTATCGACGCTGATGGAAGCATTTTGGCCACACATGAAGGCCCGCTTTCCGACACGATCCTGAAGCAATGGCTGGCTGCCCCGGCCGTGCCGCGCTGAGTTCTCGCTGACATACGCCAGCGCACGTATTTTTTGCACTTCTCCGCCTAACATCGCCGAACTGCAGTGAACTGGACAACATCCGCGACTGCGAGCACACTGCGCCGGGTTCCGGGGTGTCCGGACGCTAGCTGGACGGTTTCGTGGCCAAGATCCTGGTTTTGCATGGACCCAATCTCAACCTGCTGGGCGTACGCGAGCCACAGATCTACGGCCGCGAGACCCTGGCTGACATCAATCTGCAGTTGGCCGAACGCGCGCAGGCGGCGGGGCACGAACTGGCCTGGTTCCAGTCCAATGCCGAACATGAGCTGATCGGTCGCATACATCAGGCACGCGACGACCAGACGGCGTGGATCCTGTGCAATGCCGGCGGCTTCACTCACACCAGCGTGGCGCTGCGCGATGCATTCGGCGCGGTGGCGATCCCGTTCATCGAGGTGCACCTGTCCAACGTGCACGCGCGCGAACCGTTCCGCCATCACTCCTATTTGTCCGACCTGGCGTTCGGTGTGATCTGCGGTTTCGGTGGCGCGAGTTATCGGCTGGCACTGGATGCCGCGATCGAGCGACTGCAGGCGCCTGCCGCGACAAAGGCCTGAATCCCACACGCAGGCTGCAAGGCCTGACTTCTTCCTTCCAGCCACACACCGTGGCATTGACTGACCAAAGGCTGATCCTATGGATTTGCGCAAAATCAAGAAACTGATCGACTTGCTCGAGGAATCCAACCTCGCCGAACTGGAGATCAAGGAGGGCGAAGAGGTGGTGCGCCTCTCGCGCATACCCAGGAACACCGCCGTAGTCGCTCCGGCACCCGCGGCGGCACCCGTCGCCATCGCGCCCGCCGCCGTGGCCCCGGTCGCCGTTGCCGTCGAGCCAGCCGCCGCCGCGCTGCCTGCCGGGCATGTGGTGAAGGCACCGATGGTCGGCACGTTCTACGCCTCGGCCACGCCAGGCACGCCAGCCTTCGCCAAGGTCGGCCAACAGGTCAAAGCCGGCGAGACGCTGGGCATCATCGAGGCGATGAAGATGTTCAACCAGATCGAGGCCGACGTCGCCGGCACCGTGCAGGCGATCCTGGTCGAGAACGGCCAGCCGGTGGAATTCGACGAACCCATGTTCGTCATTGCCTGATGATGATCGAGCGGGAACAGGGAACAGGGAACGGGGAACAGGAAGGGCAGAAGCGCGATACCGCAGCTCCTGCCTTGTCTGCGCCCCATTCCCCACGCCCCGTACCCCGCCCCCTGGAGCTCTCATGTTAGAAAAAGTCGTCATCGCCAACCGCGGCGAAATTGCACTGCGCATTCTGCGGGCCTGCCACAGTCTGGGCATCAAGACCGTGGCCGTGCATTCCACCATCGACAGCAACCTCAAGCATGTCGGGCTGGCCGACGAGTCGGTATGCATCGGCCCGGGTCCGTCGGTGGACAGTTACCTCAATATCCCGCGCATCATCGCCGCGGCCGAAATTACCGATGCCCAGGCCATACACCCTGGCTATGGCTTCCTCTCCGAGCGCGCGGATTTCGCCGAGCAGGTCGAACAGAGCGGCTTCATCTTCATCGGACCGACCGCCGACGTGATCCGCCTGATGGGCGACAAGGTCGAAGCCATCCGCGCAATGAAGGCAGCGGGCGTGCCGTGCGTGCCCGGCTCCGGTGGCCCGCTCGACGACGACGTGGAAACCAACATCAAGATCGCCCGCGAGATCGGCTACCCGGTGATCATCAAGGCTGCCGGTGGTGGTGGTGGTCGCGGCATGCGCGTGGTACGCACCGAGGCACATCTGGCCAACGCGGTCACCATGACCAAGGCTGAGGCCAAGGCGGCATTCGGCAACGAGCAGGTGTACATGGAGAAGTTCCTGGAGAATCCACGGCACGTGGAAATCCAGGTACTCGCCGACGGTCAGGGCAATGCGATCCACCTGGGTGAGCGCGACTGCTCCATGCAGCGCCGCCACCAGAAGGTCGTCGAGGAAGCGCCCGCGCCCGGCATCACGCCCGAACAGCGCGCGGCGATCGGCAAGGTCTGCGTCGACGCCTGTATCCGCATCAACTATCGCGGTGCCGGCACGTTCGAGTTCCTGTACGAGGCCGGTCACTTCTACTTCATCGAGATGAACACCCGCATCCAGGTCGAGCATCCGGTGACCGAGCTGATCACCGGCATCGATCTGGTGCGCGAGCAACTGCTGATTGCCGGTGGTGAAAAGCTTTCGATCACGCAGGACGACGTCGTCATCCGCGGCCATGCGATCGAATGCCGCATCAATGCCGAGGACCCGGACAGCTTCATGCCCAGCCCCGGCACGGTGAAGCGCTTCGAGGCACCAGGCGGCCCCGGCGTGCGGGTGGATACGCACCTGTACGACGGCTACAAGATTCCACCGAACTACGACTCGATGATCGGCAAGCTGATTGTGCATGGCCCCGACCGCGAAACAGCGATCGCGCGCATGCGCCTGGCCCTGGCCGAAACCGTGATCGAAGGGGTGAAGTGCAACATTCCGCTGCAGCAGCGGATCATGGCCGATGTCGGTTTCCAGCATGGCGGCCAGAACATTCACTACCTCGAAAAACGCATGGCCGAGCAAAAGGAACACGCGGCACCGAGTGCGGAGAAATAAGCCACGAGCAGAGCACACCCGCTCGCCCCACTCTTTTCTGACTCATATCTCCCAACTGAGCGCTCGCTCCTCGCCCTATGCCTTTTCTTGAACTCTCCCTTGCCGTGCGCGTCGAACAGCAACCTGGCGCCGAAGAAGCGCTGGACGACCTCGGCGCGCTGTCGATCACCCTGCGCGATGCCGATGCGGAAACCGCTGATGAGCAGGCGATCTTCGAACCGGGCGTGGGCGAGTTGCCGCTGTGGCCCACGATCACACTGAACGCGCTGTTCGATGAGCAAACGGACCGGCGCGGCCTTGCCGCCGCACTCGGCGAATTGCTGCCTTGGCTGGAGCCGGATCAACTGAGCTTCACCGACGTCGCTGATCAGGATTGGGAACGCGTCTGGATGGACCAGTTCAAGCCGATGCCGTTCGGTCGGCGCTTGTGGATCTATCCGTGGAATATCGAACCGCCGGCCGACGAAGACCTGGTGGTGGTGCGGCTCGATCCCGGTCTCGCGTTCGGCAGCGGCACCCACCCCACTACCGCGCTGTGCCTGGAATGGCTCGACGGCCTCGACCTCAGCGGCCAGACCGTCACCGATTTCGGCTGCGGCTCAGGCATCCTCGCTATCGCCGCGTTGAAGCTGGGCGCACTGAGCGCCGTCGGCGTCGACAACGATCCGCAGGCGCTGATCGCTTCGGCGGACAATGCCGAGCGCAACGGCGTAGTCGCGGGACTCAGCCTGTTTTTGCCGCAGGATTTCAGCCATGCCGCTGCCGCAGGGAGCGCAGCCGCCGCGGATATTTTCGTTGCCAACATCCTGGCCGGCCCACTCGGCGAACTCGCACCCATCTTCGCCGCCGCGGCGAAGCCTGGCGCACCGTTCGCGATTTCAGGCATCCTCCACGGCCAGCAGGATGAACTGCTTGCGCGCTACAGCGAATGGTTCGATGAGCTGCGCGTGGATACGCGCGAAGACTGGGTGCGCATCAGCGGTCGCCGCCGTCGCTGACGCGGCGACACGGCATACATCATGCAACACGCTGCCAGTCCGTCCGGCAGGAACGAGCCAGCGTGGTCATCCTGCTAAGCTTGGTCGATACCGATCAAAGCGGCCTGCATGTATACCCAATGCCCCGAATGCCTGTCCGTGTTTTCACTGGAGGTGCAAACCTTCGTGCAATCGCATGGCCACGTGATCTGCGGTCATTGCGGCATCAGCTTCGACGGCATCCTTACCCTCACTGACCAGCTGCCACCGGAACCATTCGTGCAGCTGCAGGTGAATGAGGCCGCTGCTGTACTGCCGTCGCTGGATCTGGTGGTTTACCGCCCGCGACCGGCGCCGCCGGCCGTGATCGAAGCTACGCCGACACCCATCGAAAGCAACGTCGGCGACGACTTGTCGCAATTGGTGTTTGCGCCACGGTTTGCCCGTGAGCCAGCGGCCAGAAAATCGCGCAAGGCGGAACAAGCGGCGCGGCAAAAGCGCGCGCGCTCGCCCGGCGAAAAGAATTGGCCCTGGGTACTCGCCTGCGGCCTGCTCAGCCTGCTTCTGCTGGCGCAACTGGCCTGGGCCGAGCGAGATCCGTTGCTGCGTGATGCCGCCACCGGAAGCTTCCTGCGCAGCACCTGCGCGACCCTGGGTTGCGCACTGCCGCTGGTTTCCGCTCCCCGCCAACTGCGCCTGCTGGCCAGCAACGTGCAAGTGCATCCCAGCGTTCCCGGGGCACTGATGATCAGCGCGAGCGTGCTCAATACCGCGCCCTTCAGCCAGCCCTACCCCGTGCTGACCATCACCCTGACCAACGAGCAGGGGCAACGCGTCGCCATGCGGCGTCTGCAACCAGGCGAATATCTGGATGACAACGCCCTGCTGCGTCGCGGCCTCGCACCGGGTGCCAGCGCCGTGCTGCTGCTGGAAGTACAGGATCCGGGCGACAAGGCGGTCGCGTTTGAGTTCAGTTTTCAATAGAACTTGTTCGATCGGTACTTAAATTTCTTCGCTCGCAGGGGTAGACTCGTCCCCTCGCGCAGGCCGCCAGCCGGTAGCCGATCCACGCCGCGACGTTGTAACTGCCACCATAACCACAGCAGCGGCCAATGCAGTCGCCGCCTCGTCCGTGAGGGAACATGTCCGTGAATGCCGCAAGACTGCCTGCCGTCGAGGCTGCTGTATCGACCTCGCCGCATGGCGCGAGCTCGCAGAGTGCGCTGAGCGAGTGCGTCAGCCGTACGGTTCGTCGTTACCTTGCCGACATCGGCGACACGACATGCGCGGAAGGTTTGCACGCGCTGGTGCTGCGTGAAGTGGAGGGTCCCTTGCTGCGCGAAGTGCTGACCTTTCACGACGGCAACCAGAGCCGCGCGGCCACCGCACTAGGCATCAACCGCGCCACCCTGCGCAAGAAGCTGGCCGCGCACGGCTTGCTGTAAGGCAGCCGAAGCGTCACTTTATCCAGACGGCTATAATGAGCGGCTTTCCCCCTCTGGAAGCCCGCCATGTCCTCCCCTCAGCTCGTTCCGGTTCGCCGCGCCCTGCTCAGCGCCTCCGACAAGACCGGCCTGATCGAGCTCGGCCAGCGCCTCGCAGCGGCGGGCGTGGAACTGCTCTCCACCGGTGGTAGTGCCAAGGCACTGCGCGATGCCGGCATTGCAGTTACCGACGTCAGCGAGCACACCGGCTTTCCCGAAATCATGGACGGCCGGGTCAAGACTCTGCACCCCAAGATTCATGGTGGCC
>JBBQQL010000164.1:0-9316 GCA_038215995.1 Lysobacterales bacterium | reverse complement strand
GCCTTGGCGCGCAGCAGATGCTTGAGCTTGCCCAGCGAGATCCTGGGCGAGTCGAAATATTTTGCTTCCGGCCAGAAGCGCAGGGTGGTGCCGCTGCGCTTCTTCGCCACGCTGCCGGTGACCTGCAGCGGACTGACCATGTCGCCGTGCTCGAACGCCATGTGGTATTCGGAACCGTCGCGGCGGATGTTCACCTCGACCCGGTCGGACAGCGCATTCACCACCGAGACGCCGACACCGTGCAGGCCGCCGGAGAAGTTGTAGTTCTTGCCGCTGAATTTACCGCCCGCATGCAGCCGGGTCATGATCAGCTCGACACCGGAAACGCCTTCCTCGGGATGAATGTCCACCGGCATGCCGCGGCCGTCGTCGCTGACCTCGACCGAACCATCGGCATACACCACTACCTCGATCGACCTGGCGTGGCCGGCCAGCGCCTCATCCACCGAGTTGTCCACCACTTCCTGCACCAGATGGTTCGGGCGGGTGGTGTCGGTATACATGCCCGGGCGGCGCTTGACCGGATCCAGGCCGGAGAGGACTTCAATGTCGGCGGCGTTGTAGCGACTGCTCATGCGTATGTTTCGGGTGGACAAAGACGTCCAAGCATGGGGTGAGTAGGCGGGTAGGGTCAAGCCGGGAGGGCGGAATAGCGTCCCGCTGTCGATTGCGTTCGATTCCGTTCGTCGTGGTGACAAGGGATCGCCATTTGGCGGTGCCGACGGGTTCCCGGTTTCTGGCCGCCGAGCCGCCATCGAGTCATCACACCGAGGGGGCCCGGCTTCGTGAAAATCTACTACTCAGACGTACTTGCCCCGCGCAAGGCCTGCGCGGTGGCGAAATATCTGCAGCTGCCGATTGACTACATCTTTCTTCGGCTGGAGCGGGGTGAGCACCGCACCAGCGAATATCTGGCAGTCAATCCCAACGGCAAGGTGCCGACCCTGGTGGATGGCGAACGCAGCCTGTGGGAAGCCGATGCGATCATGTGCCATCTGGCCCGATGTGCCCACTCGGAGCTGTGGCCGCACGATCCTGCCGGCCAGATCGAGATCCTGCGCTGGCTGAGCTGGAACCTGCAGCACTTCGGCCGTCACGCGGGCGAGCTGTATTTCCAGCACATCATCAAGCCGCGCTTCGACATCGGCGCTGCCGACGTCGCCGTGGTGACCGAGGCGCAGAATGAGTTTCGACGCTATGCAGCGATTCTCGATGCGCACCTGCAGGGCCGCCGCTGGCTGGTGGACGAACGGCTCAGCGTCGCCGATTTCGCCGTGGCCATCAGCTTGCCTTATGCCGCGCGTGCGCAGATTCCGCTGGCTGAGTTCACCCATGTACGTGGGTGGCATGACCGCCTGTGCGAGCTGGAGGCATGGCGGGAGCCGTTTCCGGCGTCGGTGACCAGCGCCTGAAGGGCCGTCGCCATGATTTGTCGAATTCGCGTGGCGCCATTCGTCGTCAGTACAGAGCCAGCGAGCAGAACGAGCTCAAGTTCGGGCCGTCCTGGGGCGCGTCGCCGCAGGATGAATCGTTACACCACAAGATGAAAGAGGACATTCTCATGCAATTGGTCAGCTATCTGTTCTTCAAGAACCAGGCCGCGGAGGCGTTCGAGTTCTACCGCCAGTGTCTGGGCGGCGAGATCGTCATGAAGGTGACGATCGGCGACATGCCCGACGGCGACAAGGCCGCAGCGGATACGCGCGACCTCATCGCGCATGTGCGCCTTGCCGTGGGCGAGGCCGTGCTGATGGGCTCGGACTGGTGCACGCCGACCGGCGAACCCTATCCAGGCATGCACGGTCATGCGATCTCGCTGAGTATTGATCAACCGACCGACGCTGAACGCCTGTTCGGCTTGCTGGGCGAGGGCGGCAAGGTGACTATGCCGATGGGGGAGACTTCGTGGGCGCGCCGCTTCGGCATGCTGGTCGACCGCTATGGCGGGCACTGGATGGTCAATTGCGAGAAGCAGGGCTGAGTCTCGTGACGATGCGGGTCGATCATTCGCTATTTCCGCCGGTGGTATCGGAAGAGGCATGGCAAGCGGCACGCGAGCGCCTGCTGCTGCGGGAAAAGCGCGCCACGCGCGAACGCGACGCCCTGGCGGCTGAGCGGCGACGGCAACCGATGGTGCGGATCAGCAAGGACTACTGGTTCGACTCGTCCGAGGGCGAGGCCTCGTTACCCGGCATGTTCGAGGGGCGTCGGCAACTGATCCTCTATCACTTCATGTTCGCGCCGGGCGTACAGGGCTGGCCTGACGCGGGCTGTCCGGGCTGCTCGATGTTTGTCGATACCCTTGGGCATCCAGCACATCTGCATGCCCGCGACACCACGGTGGCCCTGGTCTCGCGTGCGCCGCTGGATAAATTGGAGCTATTTCGTCGTCGCATGGGCTGGCGCGTGCCCTGGTATTCCTCGGCGGACAGCGATTTCAATATGGATCTTGGCCTCACCACGGCGCAGGGCGAAACCTTCGGTCTCAGCGTGTTTCTGCGCGAGGGCACCGATGTCTATCGGACCTACTTCACCAGCCAGCGCGGCGTCGAGACGATCGGCAACCGCTGGAGCCTGCTGGACCTCACCCCGATGGGGCGCCAGGAGAGCTGGGAAGACTCGCCGTTTGGCGAGCGCCGTGATCAACCCTGCGGTTGGTGGCGTCTGCACGACGAATACGCTCCATGACAACCTTTGAGACATTCATTGAAGCTGGGGAGAGACCAATGCGCGTGATGGTGATGGTTCGTGCCACCCGGGACTCCGAAGCAGGCATCTTGCCGGGCAGGCAGCTCCTGGACGACATGGGGCGCTTCAACGAGGAGTTGCTGAAAGCCGGCATCCTTCTCGCTGGCGAAGGTCTGCAATCGAGCGCCAAGGGGGCGCGTGTGCGGTTTTCGGGCAGCAAGCGCACGGTCATTGACGGTCCGTTCGCCGAGACCAAAGAGCTTGTCGCCGGCTTCTGGTTGTGGCAAGTGCGTTCGCTGGACGAGGCGATCGAATGGGTCAGGCGTTGCCCCAATCCGTTTGATGGCGAATCCGAGATCGAGATTCGCCAGGTGTTCGAGCCCGAGGACTTCGGCGACGCGTTGACGCCTGAATTGCGGCAGCAGGAATCACGGTTGCGCGGGGAGTGCTGAACTCGTGTGCCGCTTGCATCAGCCGCGAGCTGGTGGTGAGATCGGGCGCCATGACGGCTACCGATCTGCAACGCAGCATCGACGCACTCTGGCGCATCGAATCGCCACGGGTGACGGCGGTGCTTTCGCGCATGCTGCGCGACGTCGGGCTGGCCGAGGATCTGGCGCAGGACACCTTGCTGACGGCACTGGAGCGTTGGCCGACCGATGGCATGCCGGACAATCCCGGCGCGTGGCTGATGACGACGGCGAAACGTCGGGCAATCGACTATCTGCGCCGGCAGAAGCTGATCGAGCGCAAGCATGTGTTGCTGGGCCACGAGCTGGCATCCGAACAGGAGCAGCACGGGGCCAGCGTGGAGCGCGCGATGGATGACGAGATCGGTGACGATCTGCTGCGGCTGATGTTCGTGGCCTGTCACCCGGTGCTTTCGACCGAGGCACGGGTGGCGCTGACCCTGCGCCTGCTCGGCGGCTTGAGTACCGGCGAGATCGCCCGCGCCTGCCTGCAGCCGGAGGCGACCATTGCCCAGCGCATCGTGCGCGCCAAGCGCACCCTGGCGCAGAAGCAGGTCGCCTTCGAGGTGCCGGGCACGGCCGAGCTGGCTGAGCGGCTGGGCTCGGTGCTGGAAGTCATTTACCTGATCTTCAACGAGGGCTACACCGCCACCGCCGGGGACGACTGGATGCGTCCGGGCCTGTGCGAAGAAGCCTTGCGGCTGGGCCGCGTGCTGGTCGGGTTGATGCCCGGTGAGACCGAAGTGCATGGTCTGGTCGCCCTCATGGAAATTCACGCATCGCGCTCACGGGCGCGGGTCGACGGCGAGGGTAGACCGGTCCTCCTGCTGCAGCAGAATCGCGCGCAATGGGATCGGTTGCTGATCCGTCGCGGGCTCGATGCCCTGGAGCGTGCCGTGAAGCTCGGGCCCGTTGGCTCGTATACCTTGCAGGCGATGATCGCAGCCTGCCATGCGCGCGCGCTGACCGCGCAGGCCACCGACTGGACGCGCATCGTGCAGTTGTATGACGCGTTGGTGCAGTTGATGCCATCGCCGGTGATCGAATTGAACCGTGCGGTAGCGGTGTCGATGGCCTTCGGCGTTCAGGCGGGTCTGGACCTGGTCGATGCGCTGGCTGAGGATATGACGCTCAGGCAATACCATTTGCTGCCCAGCGTACGCGGCGACTTGCTGAGCAAGCTGGGTCGCCGTGACGAGGCCCGCGATGCCTTTCTGCAGGCCGCTGCGCTCACCAACAACGCTCGCGAACATGCGCTTCTCCAGCAACGAGCGGCTGACTGCGAACCCTCGATGGATCGATCATGAGCATGCCAATCTCGCCGAGAACGTTGTCTGCACGCTACCGGCAAATATGGATCCCGACCCAAGGAAAGAGCAATGGCGTATCTGCTGCTGATTATTGAACCCCGTGGCCAGCGTGAAGCCAGATCTGAAGAGCAGGGACGCGCGGCCTACGCAGAGATGCTCGCGTACGGTGCCGGTCTGAAAGAGCGCGGCCTGCTGACCGCCAGTCAGGCGCTCCGTTCCGATGTTCATGCGGTGCGCCTGCACCGGCGCGATGGCAAGTGCCTGATCAAGGATGGCCCCTTTGCCGAGGCCAAGGAAATGATCGGCGGATTCTTCCTGCTCGATTGCGCCAGCAAGGAAGATGCGGTCGCCATCGCCGCCGAATGTCCGGCGGCGGACTGGGCGACGATCGAGGTGCGCGAGCTGGGTCCCTGCTTCGAGGGTTGAGCGCAAGGTCGCAGCAGACCGGCACCGCTATTATCGGTAGCCCTGCGCCTGCAGCGTGAACAGGTGCGCATAGTGGCCGTTCTGCGCCATCAGCTCGGCGTGGTCGCCATGTTCGATGATGCGGCCATCCTGGATCACGATGATCTGGTCGGCCATGCGCACGGTCGAGAAACGGTGCGAGATCAGGATTGCGATGCGGTTACCGGCCAGCTCGCGGAAGTGCTCGTAGATGGTCGCCTCGGCCTGCGCATCCATCGCGGCGGTGGGCTCGTCCAGCACCAGGATGTCCGCCTTTGATCGCATGAAGGCGCGCGCCAGGGCGATTTTCTGCCATTGCCCGCCGGAGAGCTCGCGGCCGTCCTTGAACCACTTGCCCAGCTGGGTATCGAAGCCAGCCGGCAGGCTGTCGATGAACTCGCTGGCCATGCCCTTGTCGCTGGCGTCGCGCCAGCGCGCGGCGTCCTCGAAATGATGCACGTCGCCGACGCCGACGTTCTCGCCCACCCGCATCTGGTAGCGCGCGAAGTCCTGGAAGATCACCCCGATGCGCTGCAGCAGGGTGGCGTCGTCCCACTCGCGCAGGTCGGTGCCGTCGAGCAGGATGCGGCCGCTGTCGGGCGAGTACAGCCGCGTCAGCAGCTTGATCAGGGTGGTCTTGCCCGAACCGTTCTGGCCGACCAGGGCCAGCGACTGGCCGGGGCGGATGTGCAGGTTGATATCGCGAAGCGCGGGTTCGCTGGCGCCGGGATAGGTGAAGCTGACCTGCTCGAAGCGGATGCCGTCGTCGGGATGCGCGCCGCGCTGCACGGTGCCGGTCGCCAGCGGCACCGGGGTTTCCAGGTATTCGTAGAGGGTCGACAGGTACAGGTTGTCCTCGTACATGCCGCCGATCGCCGACAGCATCGCGGACACTGCCGCCTGGCCCTGGCGGAACAACATGAGATACATCGTCATCTGGCCCAGGGTGATGCGCGCGACCACGGTACTCATCGCGATCCAGGCGTACGCGCCGTACAGGGTGAGGGTGCCCAGCAGGCCGAGGCCAAAACCCCAGCTGTCGCGGCGGATGGTCAGGTCGCGGTCATCACGGTAGAGCTTGTTGAAGATGTCCCGATAGCGATGCAGCAGCAGCGGGCCCAGACCGTAGAGTTTCACTTCCTTGGCGTGGTCCTCGCGTGCCAGCACGGTTTCCAGATAGAGCTGCATGCGCGTTTCGGGCGAGCGCCAGCGAAACAGCCGGAACGCATCGCCGGAAAACTTCGTTTCGGCGAAAAACGAGGGCAGCCCGGCGAGCAGCAGCACCGCCACCGCCCACGGCGAGAACTGGAACAGCAGGCTGCCGTAGCTGATCAGCGAGATCGCGTTCTGCAGCAAGCCGAACGTGCGCGTGACCAGCGACAGCGGCCGGCTGGAGGCTTCGCGGCGGGCGCGGGTGAGCTTGTCGTAGAACTCCGAGTCCTCGAAGTGTGCCAGCTCGAGGGTCAGCGCCTTTTCCAGGATCATCACGTTGACGCGCTGTCCCAGTTGCGCCCGCAGCAGCGACTGGCATAGCGAAAGCCCGCGTTGCGCGCCAGCCAGTGCTGCCACCAGCACGCCTTCCAGCACGACCCATGCGAATACCGGGCGCAACGGCGCGCTGCCCTGGGCCGCCCACAAGTGGCTGGCAGAGACCACGGCGTCGACGATATGTGCGCCGACAAAGGCAACGCCTGCAGGCAGCAGGCCGGCGACCAGGGTGAGCAGGGCCAGCGCGATCGTCAGTGCGCGACTGGTGCTCCAGACCAGTTGCAGGGCACGGCCACTGAAACGGAACACCCCCAGAAAACTGCGGGTGAGGTCGCTGGCTGGTGGTGTCGGGTGGGATGCGTGAGGCGGCACGTAGGGATGATGTCTGAGGCAGCGCGCGGCAGAGCGCAGAGCCCAAGACATGGGGGCCGTGCCGCCTCACGCAAGCCAAGGCGGTAAAGGTCGGGTCAGCCGGCTTGATCAGCGCAAGCGGACATCGACGAAGGTTTGATTGTTCCGATACAGCGCCGGAAACAATTTTTGCAGATGCGCCACCTTCGGTGCATCGTTGATCACGATATAAGGGTTGTTTGGATGCAGTCTGAAGTAGTCCTGGTGATAGTCCTCGGCCGGGTAAAACGCCTTCAGCGACACCACCTGGGTAACGATAGGGGCGGAAAATGCCTTGGCAGCGCTGAGCTGGGCGATATAGCTGTCGGCAATCTTCTTCTGCTCGGCGTTGCCATAGAAAATCACCGAGCGGTATTGCGTGCCACTGTCCGGCCCCTGGCGATTGAGCTCGGTCGGGTTCAGCGCGACCGAGAAGAACACCTGCAGCAACTGGCCGTAGCTGATTTTTGAAGGATCGAACTGCACCCTCACCGACTCGGCGTGACCGGTGTTGCCGTCACTGACCTCGTCGTATTGCGCTGTATCGGCATCGCCGCCGGAGTAGCCGGCGGTGACCTTTTGCACACCCTTGACGTGCTCGAACACGGCTTCGACACCCCAGAAGCAACCGCCGGCCAGCACGGCAGTCTCCTCATGCGGGGCGGTCGCGGGGCTGGCATCCACGGTGGGTGCAGGCAGTCGCACCACCTCACCGGTCGCGGCGACCGGGCCGCACGCGGTCAGCCCGGCCAGCAACAAGGCTGCGGCCAGGGGAAGGGTTTTGAGGGCGAATCTTGAAATCATGGCAGGCCTCGTTGACGATAAGGACGTTACGTGCCAGCGAACGGAATGGATGCAGCCGGGTGGCTGCGGTCAGGCCGGTTCGCTTGCATGTCGTCTTTCGTCGGGGTGCTGCCCGGGGTTACCTGCCGGATGGTTTGGCGATGAACGCCGCGGAACAGTTCAGCGTGCGTCCGGGAGCACGTGGATTTCAATGTCGTCAAGGGTCACGACCTGGCCCGCATGGACTTTGCAGGTCTTGCGCAGCTCGGTGACGCCGTCCACTTTCACCGCGCCTGTGGCGACGATGGCCTTGCCCGCGCCGCCGCTGTCGCACAGGCCGCTGAGTTTCAGCAGCATATTGAGCTCGACGTATACGCCTTCCAGTTCAAAATCGAGGGTTTGCATGGTTATCCAGGGGGAATGCAGGAGGATTCGGGGGGCTGGAGCGTGACACGCTTTCAATGCGAAGTGTGGCCATCATCGCCGCTGTCGTCAGGCAGGGCGAGAAATGCAAACCACGGCCGGTCGTGGTCCAGACCAAAAGTGGCCGCATCATCGAGAATCCCCAGCAGGATGTTGAAGTCGGCCTCGGCGGACCGTCGCAGCTCATCGCTGTGCTCGAACAGCAGCACATGGCCCCAGCCCGGCAACCAGCCCAGGTCGCGCAGGCAGTCGGCCAGCGCGTCCCAGTTGTAGCCGAACGTGGCCGGCAAGGGCAGCGTCGTGGCCACCCGGCGCAGCAGCTCGTCCTTGTCGTGGCAGCCGGCCAGATCGATGCGGGATACCACCAGCTCATCGCGCGCCGCCCGGCTGGCCAGACGCGTCAGGTCGGTGCCGCCGACGAAGTAAACCCCGCTGTTGAGTGGCCGGGTGAGGTCCAGCTCGAAGCTGCGCGCGTTCACGGGTGCACCTGGAGGCGCCGGAAACTGCGGTAGTGATCCTCGGTGTAATAGAACACCACCGGCGGCGTGCCCCCGGCAATGATGCGCCGCGCGCCACGGGTTCGTGCTCCGGGCGTCTCCACGGTGTACTCGTGGTAGTAGCCGCGCGGCTGCGCCGGCAGCAGACCTTCGTAATTGCCGAACACCACGCCATCCTGACTGTGCTCAAACGGTCCGCGGTGGGCGATACGTTCCAGCGTGTCGCTTGCCTCCGCAGGCAGGAATGCCGGCAGCTCGGTGTTGACGGTCGGTTCGCGCGCCACCTGTGCGGCGGCGGGAGTAGAGGTGGCAGGGTCGGATGGGTTGGACGGTGAGGTCGGCGTCTGCCGTTGCCACAGCACGAACGCGAAAATCAGCGCCGCCAGCAGGATGATGGGATTGAACTTGCGCATGCCGGTTCGCTGGATAGGGAGCAGGCGCAAAGCTTAATGCGCGTCTGCCTGATCACAAACCGAACGCCGCGCTGCGGCACCAGCCTGGGCGTCGACGCGCGCTTGCAGTGCCATGGCGGCGGCCGGATTTCGGTGCTTGGCGCTGCCAATGAAAAACACGAACACGTCCCGTGGCGGTCCCTTGGCCAACGGTGCCCCGGCATGCGGCAGATCAATCACGTCGTTGCCCGCCGCCAACTGTTTCGTGTGAGCGCTCCACTGATCCAGCGCCTCGTCGGGGTAACCACACGCGAGCTCGTCGACGCTGCGCATCAGGCGCGCGTAGCTGAAGTCGCCGCTGAGATCGGCCAGTGACGGGTAGTCCGTTGAGTCGGTGAAGACGGTCGGCACACCACGGCCGCGTACCAGCT
>JBBQQL010000163.1:0-9377 GCA_038215995.1 Lysobacterales bacterium | reverse complement strand
GGCGCGATATTGCTGACGCCGACCTTGGCCAGCAGCCACGGCATCAGCGAGGCCACCACCGCGCCGACACCGATAAACACACTCTGCATTGAAAAACCCAGTGGGCGCTGTCGCTCCGGCAACTGGTCGCCGACGAAGGCGCGGAATGGCTCCATCGACACATTGAACGAGGCGTCCATGATCCACAGCAGGCCGGCGGCCACCCACAGCACGGGCGAGTTGGGCATGGCCAGCAGGGCCAGTGTGGCGAGGATCGCGCCGGCCAGAAAATACGGCCGACGCCGGCCAAGCCGGTTCCAGGTGCGGTCGGAGTAATGGCCGATGATCGGCTGCACGATCAGCCCGGTGAGTGGCGCCGCCACCCACAGGATCGGGATGTCGTTGACGTTCGCGCCCAGCGTCTGGAAGATCCGGCTGACGTTGGCGTTCTGCAGGGCAAAGCCGAACTGGATGCCGAGAAAGCCGAAGCACATGTTCCAGATCTGCCAGAACGACAGCTCGGGTTTTCTAGTCATGGTGTGGTGGTTCCCCTGGTCAGCGGCGCGATCAGCAGATCGTCGATGCTGGCGTTGTTCAATGGACCGTCGATGCCGCCGGCACCACCGGTGTAATGCGCAAAGTGCTGCAGGTAGCTCATGTTGAAGCCATCGTCCAGCGCGAACTGGCAACTGGCACGCGCCGGCGCGCTGAAATCCCCATAGGTGGACTGTTGCGTGCGAACACTATGCGGCATCACCAGCGGCACGCGTTGCAGGGCCTGACCGTCGCAGCGGATCGCCAGCATCTTTACCGCGGCGGTCACGCCGGTGCTGATCGGGCCATGCTCGTTGCGGTAGTCCACCCAGACACGATAGCTGCCAGCGGCCGCGGCGGTCCAATGACGCGGCCACTCGCCCGCGATCCTGGCCACGTCACCGGCGCAGGTCGCCGGACTGGGCAGTGACTCCAGGCCATGCGCATCCACGCGGGTAGCGCTGACGCAGGTGAGGTCGCCGGTGCGCGGCAAGCTGCCGTGACCGTCGATCGTGCCGACGCGTCGACCGTTGACGTAAAGCTGCAACTGGCCGGCGCCCTCGACTTGCCAGTGGTCACCCTCGGCGGTTAGCGTCGGTGCGGCCGGTGCCGGCGGTGCGTATAGTGGTGCGCCGGTGTGCAATGGCGCCGCCTCAACCTTTATCGCCTTCAGCATCACCGTGGTGATCCTGCCCTGGGTGTGCGTCTGATCGGCGACCAGCAGGTTACCCGCAAGCTGGCTGGGCAGCTCCAGCGTGATGCGGCGATCGGGCAGGTTCAAGGTGATCGAGTGCCTCGTGCCGAACAGCATCGGCAGCAGCGAGGTCGGCAGTTTTGGCTGCACGCGGCCATCCTCGCCAAGGCCGAAAACGCCTTCGGTCACTACGTCGAGGTAAGCGGCCACCGACCACAACTGGCGCGGAGAATTGACCACCGGGCCGCTGAGCTTGCCCTCGTCGACATGCTGGCCCTGAGTCAGCAATTCATAGTTCTCCATGTTGGAGCCGTACAAGGCCGCGCCGCGCATCACCGACTCGATCTCGTGCGCAATGCGCGCGGGGTCGTTGACCTTGCGTGCGGCACGCAGCGCATACGCGCTGACAAACGGCCAGATTGCACGGTTGTGGTAAATCGGCTGGTCGGCGCGTTCGGGCCACATGATCGGACTGCCGGCCGGCCAGCTCGGGTAGTTGACCAGCGTCTGCCGGGCACGTCCGCCCTCGGCCACGCCGCTGGTTACCGCCAGCGAGATGCCGAGCAGGTCATAGGTATCCACTGGCGTGCCGTCGCCGCCGAGGTAGCTCATGTACATGTCGCGGTCGGCGCGCCAGAAGTGCTGGTTGATCGCCTTCTTCAAGGCGGCGGCTTGCGCTCGGTAGTCGGTAGCGACCTTCGCTTGGTGGTATGCGTCGGCCATCGTGGCCGCCAGTTGCAGTGCCTGGTAGTGCAGCACGTTGGTGGACAGCGCGTACGACTGTGCGATGAAGGTGACGTTGTCGGCCGTCCATGCCGGGTAGCTCTGCTCGCGCCAGTCCATGAAGGACGTCTCGCCCCGATACAGGCCGAATGCCGAGTCAAAGGCGTATTCCCGATCCTGCGCCAGGGTGTCGCGCAATGCCGGCCATGCCTTGTCGGCAAACGCCTTGTCATCGAGCAAGTGCTGCGCGCCCAGGAACCACACCACGCGGTCGGTGCTGATCGGCCAACTGCCGCCCGATCCGGTGTCCTGCATCACGTACGAGCCCTGCGGCGCGTTCGGTGCGCGCACGTCGGACAACTTGAACTCCAGCCCGTTGCGTGCGCGTTCGGCATCGAAGCGCCACAGGCCCAGGTCGATCGAGTAGGAGAGATCGCGTGTCCATACATACGGCCACTTCAATCCGGTCTCGAAGCAGTGGCAGGGGATCGGCGCTCCGTGATCGAACGCGCCGTCGCGGATCGCACTGACCGAATCCTGGCCGAGGTCGTCCTGCGCCATCGCGTAGAGGCCGTTGAACAGAGTGCTGGCGGTATCCGCTTGCAGGGGCTGCCTGGGTATCACCCGCTGACCGAACGGCCACGCCACGGTGTAGGTATCGCTGGCATCGCGTTGCATGCTGACATGCACGCCATGCCAGTCGAGACCGTCCTGCCATGTCTGCGCGGCGGCAGGTTCCGCGGCGAGGGCGGCGGCCAGCAGCAAGCTCAGCATGGGGTGCGCAGGCGTTGTTGGATTCGGGGCATGCTGATCATCGAGTGGATTCTCCGGTCGCTGTTATGTCACTTCGGCTTGGGTGCTGCATGTTGCGACTGCAGCATGGGGCGGCGGCCCGTGTGCTCGTCAGCCTTGCATGGTAGGCAGCGTCGCAATGCAGCAACCAGCAACTGCATACGTATTCATCCATGAATGGAGCGATTGGCAGACTTCGATGGACAGGTGGCGCACAACAGTTCTTGTAAAGCTCTCGCCAATAACGGCATAGTGGATCGAGCAACTGAAGACAGTGGGAGCAACCATGCGGGTACGCCTCGAAGATGTGGCGCGCGCGGCGAGCGTATCGCCCAAGACGGTATCCCGTGTACTGAACGACGAGGCCAACGTGAGCGACGCCACGCGCAAGCGCGTGCGCGAGGCGATGGAGGCGATGGATTACCGTCCGTTGCCTTCGGCGCGCAGCCTGGCGGGCAATCGTTCGTTCCTGGTCGCGATGCTCTACGACAACAACGACAATCCGGCCTCGACCTATCTGGCGGAGATCCAGGACGGTGTGCTCGAGGCCTGCGACTCGCAACGCTACAGCATGATGATGCGTCCGCTGCGAATGCGCGGGGATGACTTCGTGCGCCGGCTTGATGCCTTGATCTCCGATCATCATCCGGACGGCGTCGTGCTGACTCCGCCGATCACCGACTATGCGCCGCTGCTGAAACAACTGCACGAACGCGGTATTCCTTACGCCAGCGTGTCGCCGATGTCGCGCGCCGGCAATATAGGTGTGCACATGGACGAACAGCAGGCGGCGCGCACCATGGTCGAGCATCTGCTGTCGCTGGGTCATCGGCGGATCGCGCACGTATCAGGCATAAGCGACCACGGCGCCAGTGGCTGGCGCCTGGCCGGCTATCACGAGGCCATCGCGGCGGCAGGACTGGCCACGGATCCGGCGCTGGTGGTGCAGGGTGCGTTTACTTTCGGCTCCGGTGTCGCTGCGGCGCGCCAGTTGTTCGCGCTGAAGCAGCGGCCCACGGCGGTATTTGCCGCCAACGACGACATGGCGAGCGGCGTGATGTGGGCAGCCCATGAGGCGGGGCTGAAGGTGCCACAGGACCTTTCGGTATGCGGCTTCGATGACATTCCGCTGGCGAGCCAGTTGTGGCCCGCACTCACCACCATCCGCCAACCCAGTCGTGAGATGGGCAAGATGGCGGCACTGCAGTTGCTTGAGCTTCTGCGCGGCCGCGGTGATGCGCAAATGATGCAGATGCCATTTTCACTGCAAGTGCGCGACTCCACCGCACCCGTTCCCTGAATCAGTGAGTCCAGCGCAGCGCCGGTCAGAAGATCATGCTGCTATGCAAATTGACAGCGCTGTCATATGTGTCAATCTGCGGCTTCCGCGCATTACCTGCGTGCCAGCATGGAGTGATCACGTGCCGCTGTCCTCTCACCAGACTCAGGGTCTGAAGCGTCTTCTCTTGGCCGTGTCGATTGCCGGCACGCTCATCTTTCCCGCCGCTTCATCGTTTGCCGCCGCAGCCGCGACTGCCAGCGTGCATCCGCAGCTGTGGCCGAAGCTGCGTTCGCCGCTGCCGTCCGATCCAGCGCTCGAAGCGCGCGTACAGGCGTTGCTGGCCAAAATGCCGGTGGAGGCCAAGGTGGGCCAGATGATTCAGGCCGACATCAAGTACGTGACGCCCGACGACGTGCACAAATATCAGTTGGGCTCGATCCTGGCTGGTGGCAATTCCGGTCCGGATGATGGCCAGTACGGTACGGCCGAGCAGTGGAAAAAGCTGTCCGACGTGTTCTACCGCAGCTCGATCGATCACCTCGCAGGGACGCCGATTATCCCTGTGCTGTTCGGCATCGACGCGGTGCATGGCCACAACAACCTGGTCGGCAGCACGCTGTTTCCGCAGAACGTGGGTCTGGGTGCCACACGCGACCCGCAGCTGATCAGGGAAATCGGTGCGGTGACCGCGCAGGAGTTGCGTGCCAGCGGCATCAACTGGACGTTCGCGCCCACACTCACCGTGCCGCAGGACAACCGCTGGGGTCGCTCCTACGAGGGCTATTCGGAAAACCCGAAGCTGGTAGCCGAATATGCAGGCGAAATCGTCGAGGGGCTGGAGGGCAAGGTCGGCACGCCGCAGTTCCTCGATGCGCAACACGTAATCGCCACTGCCAAGCATTTCGTCGGCGATGGGGGCACCCATGACGGCAAGGATCAGGGCGACACCGAGGTCAGCGAGACGGTATTGCGCGACGTGCATGCGGCCGGTTATCCGCCAGCGATCGAGGCGGGCGTGCAGGTGGTGATGGTGTCGTTCTCCAGTTGGAACGGCGTGAAAATGGCCGGCAACAAGGGCCTGATCACCGACGTACTGAAGGGTCGCATGGGTTTCGACGGCATCGTGCTGGGCGACTGGAACGCGCACGGCCAGGTGCCCGGATGCACCAACGAGGATTGCGCCGCGGCCTACAACGCCGGGCTGGACATGCTGGAGGCGCCGGACTCCTGGCAGGGGCTGTACGAACACACCCTCGCCGAAGTGAAATCCGGTGTGATTCCGATGAGCCGTGTCGACGACGCGGTGACCCGCATCCTGCGAGTGAAAATGCGTCTGGGCATGTTCAAGCAAGGCCTGCCCAGCAGCAATCCGCTGGCGCAATCGTCCGCGCAGGTGGTCGGCAGTCCGGCGCATCGCGCCGTGGCCCGACGCGCCGTACGGGAGTCGCTGGTACTGCTGAAGAACCAGGATGGCCTGCTGCCGCTTGACCCGCACAGGCGGATCCTGGTCGCTGGCGACGGGGCGGACAACATCTCCAAGCAGAACGGTGGCTGGACCCTCACCTGGCAGGGCACCGGCCTGACCAATGCGAACTTCCCCGGCGCCACCTCGATCTGGGCGGGCATCGACGCGCAGGTGAAGGCCGCGGGCGGCACCGCCGAGCTGTCGGTGGATGGCAGCTACAAGCAAAAGCCTGATGCAGCCATCGTGGTGTTCGGCGAAGACCCCTACGCGGAGTTCCAGGGCGACCTGCCCAATCTTGCCTATCGGCCTGGCGACGATCACGATCTCGAGCTGTTGCGTCGCCTGCGCAAGCAGGGCGTGCCCGTGGTGGCGGTGTTCCTCACCGGTCGCCCGCTGTGGATGAACCGCGAGATAAATGCTTCCAATGCCTTCGTGGTGGCATGGCTGCCCGGTAGCGAGGGCGAGGGCATTGCCGACGTCCTGCTGCGCACCCGCGACGGCAAGATCGATCATGACTTCCACGGCAAGCTCGCCTATTCGTGGCCGCGCACCGCGGTGCAGACCGCGCTCAATGTCGGCCAGCGCGACTATCACCCGCAGTTTCCGTATGGCTACGGTCAGACCTACGCCCACCCGATGAAGCATGGGCCGTTGCCCGAGGTGGCTGGCATGACACTGGATGCTGCGCGGGCCGGCGTCTACTTTTCACACGGCAAGCCGGCGCGCGACTTTGCACTTGGCATGACTGGCGCGAACGGTCAGGCCATCGACGTCACCGCAACGCCGGCCGCTACGGCTGACGGCAGCCTCAAAGTCAGCGCGGTCGACTACAAGGCGCAGGAGGACGCGCGCAGCCTGACCTGGTCTGGTGCCGGTGAGGCCAGCGTGGCGCTGACCACGGCCGCCCCGGTGGACCTGGATCGCGAGACCAACGGCGACGTATTGCTGGTGACCACACTGCGCATCGATGCGCTGTCACCGAAGGGCAGCGCGATTGGCGTCGGTTGCGGCAGCGGCTGCAGCGCCACGCTGGCGATTGGCAAGGAAGTTGCGGCATTGCCGCGTGGTGAGTGGCTGCGCGTAGGCATTCCGCTGAAGTGCTTCCGTGCGGCTGGTGCCGACATGAGCAAACTGCAGTCGCCGTTCCGCTGGAGCGGCCATGCCGGCGAGCAGATTGATATCGCCAACGTGTCGCTGGGCACGGTGGCGGACAAGACACTGGAGTGTCCGACACCGTAGTTCAGCAAAGGGAGCGGGCGAGAGATCGCCGGCCTGCGCCCTGATCGTTTACCAAATGCCGCCCCCGCTCCTGGCTGGGGCGGCATTTTCATATCCGCAGCTCGGCCAACAGCATGCGCCCGGGGAGTGGGATGGGTGCGTGGATCAGCGCGATCAGCTATCAGGTGGGATGGCGCGTCGTACTGGCTGGCCGTGGCTGCCGCAACGCATCGCGAGGCTCGGCCGCCAGGCGACGCGTCATGGCCGAGGCGGTCCCGGTCACGCCGATGGACCGGCTCTGCGTGACTTGTTCCGGGGTGCTCAGCCCACGCGCATGGCCTGGGCAACGGCGAGCGGGCAGGTGCCGCGTGCGCCGATCTTGTGGAGTCGCACCGAAACTTCCCGTTGGCATCAAGACGCTGCACGGAGCTCGGCTGCCTGCCGCCTGCCGTTTGGTTGACCGTCGCGGCGTCAGTCGCCAGTCAAAAAAAAAGCGCCCCGATGAAGGGGCGCTTCGTGTTCATCAGCTCAGGTCCGGAATCAGAACCAGACGCCGACGTTTACGCCATAGGTACGTGGCGGCAGGTACTGCGAAACATACTGGAAGCTGCCGTCAGGCATCGAGAAGCGGCTGGCACTGGTGCGGATCTTGTTGTTGGACAAGTTCTGCACGTAGCCACTGACCCACCAGCGATCTTGCGGCTCGGTGTAGCGGATCGACACGTCCTCGCGGACATACGCCTTCTGTTGGTCACCCGCGCCAAGGTTGAACGTGCTCAACCATTGCGTACTCTGGTACTGGGCACTCAAGCGCGGCGTCAGACGGCCACCATTGGGCAGGTGGAAGTCGTGCTCGTAGATACCGGTGAGTGAGAAGTTCGGCGCGTGCGGCAGCGTATTGCCGGTGATATTCATGCAAGTGCCGATGCCCGATACCGGGGCACACGCTGGCAGGCCCTGATAGTCGTTGCTGCCGGCGTAGAGCAAGGTGCCGAGTTCCTTCTTCGGAATCGCATTGAAGACCAGGTTCACGCGGTCATTCTGTCCACGGAACGCCAGCTCGGATTCGAAGCCAAGTACCTTGGTGGTTCCGCCGACGTTGGAGAAACCCAGACCAAGGTTGCCATTGGTGAAGGTGATCGGTGCCGCCAGCTGGAAGTTCTTGAACTGCTCGTAATAGACCGCGCTGTTCCACGTCATGTGGCCATCAAGGTAGCTGAACTTGGTACCGATTTCGTAGTTGGTCAACGTTTCCGGCTTGTACTGCGCACCGCCATCCTGGGTGCCGCCTGACTTGTAGCCGGTGGACACGCTGCCGTAGATCAGGCCGTTCTTGCCGAGGTCGGCATCCGCGCGCAGCAACCAGGTTGCCTGGCTCTTGTCGTACCTGGCCGAGTTGAGGGTGGACACCTGGAAACCATTGGCTGCGCTGGGTGACACATCCGGCGAGATCGCCACCTGCGGCACGGCGGCATTGTAGGCCCAGGCCCAGCCGATGCCGCCGACGTTTTCCTTCACGTCCTT
This sequence comes from Lysobacterales bacterium, assembly GCA_038215995.1. Lineage (GTDB taxonomy): Bacteria > Pseudomonadota > Gammaproteobacteria > Xanthomonadales > Rhodanobacteraceae > Rhodanobacter. The sequence continues at coordinate 1,166 of JBBQQL010000163.1, read as the reverse complement.
GGACAGACGAGCGCCAGCGGTGAGTCGGAAGCCGTCGGTGACATGCCAGGTCGCCTGGCCAAACGCTGCGGTCGACTTGACGGTTTCCTTCGGCTGGATGAACGAGCCCTGCCAGCCAATCGTGCCTTGCGTGGTGCCGTTGAGGATCGGGATATCGAAGCGGATGCTGTTGTTTTCCGCCGAGTAGTAGAGGCCGAGGATCCAGTCAACCGTGTTGTCGCCGACTGATTTCAGGTCCACTTCCTGGCTGTTGCTCTTGTACTTGGAGCTGTTGGTGCGGTCGGCTTGTGAGGATGCGCCCGTGGTGAAGCTGGTGGGCACCTGCACGCCCACGTCCTGGTCGAAATTGCTCTGGCCATCAAAGCGGTTGAAGCCGGCAATGTAGCTCAGCATCATGGAGTCGCCGATCTTGTAATCGACACGGCTGCGTACCGTGTTCGAGTCGCGCTTCAGGTACGGTGCGGTGTCGATCAGTGCGGACCAGAAACTCTGGCCGGCGCGTGGCGTCTGCATCAGACTCATGTTCGGCGTGCCGCGGTCGCGGAAATACTCGTAGGAGATGTTCCAGGTGAACGCGTCGTTCGGCTGCCAAAGTGCACTGATGCGGGTAGCGGCCTGGTCCTGCGCACCGTACTTGTTGCCGGCGGTGACGTAGTCGCTCGGGTTGATCGACTGAAACGTGGCCAGCGTGCCGCCGCTGGCGAGATAGGCCGCCTGCTGCTGTGCGATGGTCGGCAGCTGACTGGACGGGTTCTGGAATTTCACATAGCCGTCGTGCTGTTCCTGCGCCATCGCTACGCGCATGGCAAAGGTGCTGCTGATCGGCAGGTTGACCACGGCCTTGGTGCCGACATGGCCGAAGTTGCCGGCCTCGACCTGGGCATTGCCGTAGAAACCGGTCAGGTCCGGCTTGCCGGTCTGGAAATTGACCACGCCAGCGGTGGAGTTGCGACCCCACAAGGTACCTTGCGGACCACGCAGCACTTCGACATTGTCGATGTCCAGCAGCAGGCCGGCAGCTGCCTCGGGGCGGGGCGAGTAAACGCCATCCACGAAAACCGCCACTTCCGGGTCGGCGTATTCGGTCTTGGCGCTGTCGTTGCCGATGCCGCGCATGGTGAGGGTGATGACGCCGTGGTCACCTTCGGTGGTGGCTTCGAAGCCAG